>CALFUK010000171.1 GCA_937929945.1 uncultured Saprospiraceae bacterium | reverse complement strand
ACAGTCGATTGCCTGATACATCCTAAGCTATTTATTAGTAATCAGAAAATCAAAGTGGTGCTCTTAGTGCGGTCACCTGTGGTAATGTTGAATGTTTAGTGTTGAGTGTCTAATGAGGGCGTGCACGCTCCATTTTAGTTCTGGGAAGTGTAGAGAAAGGATTGTTCCGAGTCTTCTTAAAATGGTTATAGGATAAGAGCTTTTCCTATCCTACAACCATTGCCAAAATATTAAATAGAGCCCATCTCTTTACTTTGATTTATCTTTATGCGCAATCATGAATAGTGCTCCCATTCTCTACCTCATACCATCTAACATCAGCGATGGCCCCCTGACCGAAGTACTGCCAGATGCAGTGGTGCAGAAGATCCATGAGCTACGCTACTTTATTGCGGAGCGCGCTAAGACGGCCAGGCAATTCATCAAAGCCACAGCGCCTCCCTATAAGATACAAGACATCCAAGTAGAGGAGCTCGATAAGCATCAGGACTATGCTCTGCCAGAACAGTGTCATGAGTGGATGAAGGCGGGTCATGACCTCGGTATGCTGTCCGAAGCGGGCAGCCCCTGTGTGGCGGACCCTGGATATCATGTGGTCAATCTGGCCCGCGGATACGGCTACCAGATCAAGCCGCTGACGGGTCCTAATTCACTCCTGCTGACGCTTATGGCTTCAGGGCTCAATGGTCAGGGCTTCAGCTTTCATGGATATCTTCCGGTGGATCAGAAAGACCTCAAGCAAAGACTGAAGCAGATGGAGACACAGGCCACTCGGACTGGCCACAGCCAGCTTTTCATCGAGACGCCCTATCGCAATCAGAAGCTACTGGAGCTGATGCTGCAGACTCTGGCACCGCAGACGAAGCTCTGCATTGGCGTGGATCTGACCAGCCAGACGGAGCAGGTGGAGACATACAGTATCAAAGAGTGGAAAAGCAAAAAGCAAAAAATCGAACTTCATAAACGACCAGCAGTCTTTATCATTGGAATCTAATTTCTTTTATTGTAATTTATCCACCAACCAATAGGGCTCTGCATGGCCAAGTCAGTGATTAACACTCTTGTGAAAAACTACCTGAAATGGCGTTACAGCCGTATCGAGGCTATGCGCAGCAGACCCTTAGAGCTACAGCAACAGATATTCCAGAGGCTGCTCAATCATGGCGTACATACAGAATGGGGGAGGGCTCATCGCTTTGATAAAATTCGGACAGCAGCAGATTTTCGCCAGGCGATGCCTCTGCAAGTGTACGAGGATGCAGAGCCGTACATCACGCGCATGATGCATGGCGAGGCCTCAGTGCTCTGGCCAGGCAAGACCAAGTGGTATGCCAAGTCATCAGGCACCAGCTCCAACAAGTCAAAATTCATACCCGTCACCAAGGATAAGCTAAGACAGGCGCACGTCACCTCAGGATGGGATGCCCTAAGTATCTACTACCATCATCATCCAGACGCGCGGATGTTCTCTGAGCGCAATCTGCTGATCGCTGGCTCTATAGCGGAGTATGCGCCGCACCCAGAGAGCCGCTATGGGGATGTCTCTGCCATCATGATTCACCACATGCCCTGGGTGGGTAGGCCCTTTTATTCGCCTGACTATCGCATGTTGCTGCAGCCTGACTGGGAGCGCAAGATTCAGTACATCGTGGATCACTGCCTGGATCATAATATCACCACCGTCATCGGTGTGCCCACTTGGGTGGTGTCCATATTCAATGCCATCCTGGAGCATACGGGCAAGGCGCACATCCATGAGGTGTGGCCTGAGCTACACATGTATATGCACGGCGGCGTGGGATTTGAGCCCTACCGAGAGATGTTCAGCCGGTACCTGCCGCATGGCATGAGCTACTTAGAAGGCTACAATGCTTCAGAAGGTTACTTTGCTATGCAGGACGACCTGAGCCAGTCTGGCCTTTTGCTGCTCACTGACAATGGTGTCTACTACGAGTTTTTACCACTGGAAGAACTGGGCAAGGACAATCCGCAGACCATAGAGCTACAGGATGTAGAGATCGGCCAGAGCTACGCTATCGTGATCAGCACGGTGTCAGGCCTGTGGCGCTATATGCCAGGCGATACAGTCCGCTTTGTGTCCACTGATCCATATCGAATCAAAGTGATAGGCCGCACCAGTCAATACATTAATGCCTTTGGAGAAGAGCTGATGGTGTCTAATGCCGATGAGGCGATAGCAAGAGCTGCTGCAGCCCATCAAGCGATTGTAAACGAATATACCGCAGCGCCTATCTATATGACAAAGCAACAGAATGGGGGCCATGAGTGGCTGATAGAGTTCAGCGAGATGCCAGTCTCCATACCTGACTTTACCGCGAGTCTGGATCAGTACCTGCAAGAAGCTAATGATGACTATCAAGCCAAACGTCAAAAGGGTATCGCTATGAGAATGCCTGTGGTGCAAGCGCTGCCAAAAGGTACTTTCGTCCGCTGGATGAAATCTAATGGTAAGCTGGGTGCGCAGCATAAGATACCACGCCTGTCTAATGATCGAAGAATCATCGAAGAGATACTATCGTTTACAAACGAATCAAAGAGCTATGCCTGAGGAGTTTTCTGAGTTTAGGGCCTTACTGAATCGGGAGGAAGCAGCTTCTGAAGCTGATCTTCTGGCTGCCATCACAGCGCGGGTAAATGAGATGATGGAAGGAGACATCGAGCTTCTTTTCAGCTATCTCTATCGGCTGGATGTAGAAGAATCTCAGATCCAGTTCATCATCAATCAGCAGCGTGCCGTGCCTGTAAATGAAGGCTTAGCCAAGCTCATATTCGACCGACAGATGGCTCGCCAAAAGACGAAGCAGCTGTATAAGCAGGAGCCCATCGATGGATGGGATGATTGGTCATAATCGATATGATAAACAGTAGTGTCTATAAGGCGGAAATTCTGACATTTAGGTTTTGTCTGATGTATTAGATGTCCAATACTTTTTCCCTTCGTCCACTCAGGCATGAAGTATTTCTTCTTTTAATTCTACGTCTTAAAAATTTTTCGATCCGACCGCCCAAATAAACTGACGAATTATTACCTCTGTTTTTTATCATGTCACTCCTACATTGGTCATATTCGCAACTAAGGTTTTGTTATTTTATCAAATATGTAAACAATCCTTGGTGAAATAGACTAATATAGGTAGCAGTATAAATCATGAGCATACAGCTTCATCAATTCCGCATATATGACGGCTTGATATCAATTACAAAGCACACACTATGATTGTCACTACGAAGGGCATTATCCTTAAGAGCATCAAGTATGGCGAGACCAGCTTGATTCAGGATATTTACACAGAAGCCTTTGGCCTGAAGTCATACATTGTCAGTGGCGTGAGGAATAAAAAGAAGGGCAATAAGTCTGGCCTCTTGCAGCTCATGGGCTTGGTAGAAATGGTAGTCTACAATAAGGATAACAGCAGCCTTAATCGCATCAAAGAAGTAAAGGCTGCTAAGCTGTATACCAGCATTCCATTTGATGTCATTAAGTCTACGACGGGCATGTTCATCACCGAGGTGGCGCGCAGGGCCATCACCGAAAATGAACAGAGCGAAGAGCTCTTTCGCTTGCTGTATGATAGCTTTAGCTACCTGGATGACACGGATCACTCTATAGCTCTTTTTCCCATTCTATTTATGATCAAACTCAGCAAGGAACTGGGCTTTTCCCCAGCTGACAATTATACTGCCGACAGGCCCGTCTTCAATATCATGGAAGGCGAATTCATAGCGGATCACATCAACTCTCAGTATAACATGGATGCCACTGCCAGCCAATATTTTTACAGCTTGCTGCACGAGGACTTTGGCATAGCCCATGCCTTCCAAGTGCCTAAGGCTATTCGATTGTATTTACTGGAGCAGCTCATTATGTTCTATCAGCTACACCTCAATAATTTTGGCGAGATCAAGAGTCTGGAGGTGATCCGGCAGGTACTGAATTGAATTAGTACCGCATGGAATATATAAAATCATGAAACATCAATTACCCTGTGCCACCCGCAAGCGATTTAAGAAGTAAATTGCGATCACGCATATGAAGATGGAAAGGTAGCCCACATATTCATAATTCTGATAGAGGCCATCATCACCAATGTATACGATGGCGCCACTCACAAAAGAAGCTATGGCAATCGCCAGCTGCTGCATCATGGACTTGAAGCTCATGAAGCTGCCGCGATTCGCTGTCGGTGCAGAGGCGGAGATAATGGTATTCGCCGGAATCATGCGGCCGACGCCACCAATGAAAAACAGAGTGGTAATGAAGACGGCCCAGGCGATCGGCATGAACGACATCTGTGTGATCAGCACTGTGGGGATGAAGGAGAAGAGGACCATGACGACGAAGACCCGCATGAAGCCATACTTGTCCACCAGCCGGCCGATGATGGGAGATGTGAAGACTGTAGCAATGCCGCCAAAGAAAAACTGATAGCTGATCTCCAACTGAGTAAAGCCGACATTCTTAATCAAGTAGGGAGAGATAAAAGGAATGATCAGAAAGTGACCCAGGATCAGGACAAAGCCAGCCATGAGCGCATTTACTTGATTCATATCGCTGAGGATATCGCCGAGTATATTTTTAAAATTTCTGTCAGACCGCACTTTAGCCAGATGCTGCTGCATAGACGGAAAACCGATCACAATCCAGATGGAGACAAATATAGCCAGCACGCCAATCATGAGGAATGGCCACTGCCAGCTCCCTTTCGCCGCCAGATAAATACCGAATGGCACCCCCAGCGCTGAGGCAGCCGCAAAGGCCCCCGTCAAAATCCCCATCGCTCGCCCCCGCTCCTCGAATTTGTATAGATCACTCACGATGGACAGCACGATGGATCCCAGCACACCGCCAAAGAGTCCCGTCAGCAGTCGCAGCCCCAGCAGCATCTGGTAGCTTTGCGCGAAGGCACAGAGAAAGGTCCCCACACCAAAACCTGCGTAAGCGATCAGCAGAGCCTTCTTACGATCAAAGACATCCAAGTAGAAGATGGCGATGAGTCCTGACACCACCGCACCCATGGCATAGCTGGACACCAGCACGCTGTACTCGCCTGCCGTGATATCGTAGAGCTCGATGAAGATATCCCCCAGCGGCATGATCAGCATCGAGTCGATGATGTGCGTAAAGTTGATCAGGGCCAGCGTGTAAAGGATGAAGCTTCTCGATAATTTCATTCAGGCAGTAAAGGTAAGCTGACTAAACACAGGAGGCGGGTCAATGTTGTGATTTATTGGTCCATTGACTAGTCATCCTGCATTTCTTTCAGGATCTGACATGGTGTCTTGCCGATACAAAATATCTGGTAGTCATCCTGAATTCATTTCAGGATCTGGCAAAATTGTAACAATACCTCAATTCAAAGACATCGTCGGCAGTAGCCGGATGCTCTGATGAAACATCAGCTCCTTGTACTGATAGTCCATATACTTCGAGAGGGGGAGGCTGTCGATGAGATTGAGCAGCTCGCTTTCCGCTGAGACCACGAAGATGGCCCAGAGCTTAGAGCGGTCCATGGTGAGGGTGTAGGTCACGAGCTTCCCTGAGGTAAAAAGTTGATTCACAGCGACTCGCTGGTCAGGGATCTGAGCATAGAGCACAGGATCATAGGGATCGATGATATCGAACTCTACGATGTATTGCTTCAGCTGTGCGTCATCACTCATTCTATGAACCCCTTAAAATTTAAAAACACGCGGCTATCGATGGAAGTCGGTGTGAATGTTCTAAATGTAAGTTTAATTTCTAAATCGATCAATTCTTCTAATAAGATATCTTTCACCTCCGGCAGTGAGCTGAACAGCTCCAAATCACCCGTCTGCTCTAAGGGGACGAAATCCATCCAGAAGATCTCTCGCCTGAAGTCGGGATCAGACTGCGAGATGGCGGTGATGGCCACTCGATCCACGAACCGGTAATCAACATTAGAAAAGCGACCTGATAGTCTCCCTCGATTGGCCTTTACGCTGCTGATGTTCTCAGTGGTCGCATTCGGATTGATGGCAGAGATCCTTGTGGGGACATCTCTGATGATGAAGAAATGAGTGTCGATAGAATTGAGCCCGGCAGGGATAGTGAAGAGTGCCTCTATATCAATGTCAAAGACAGCCTCACTGGACTTGGTGCAGCCAAAGAACAGAAAACAAAAGAACGCAAGAGCTATATGCTTCATTTATGATAATTATGTACACAACGCATTAATTATTTTGAATGTTTCCTGAGCCATGATTTTTGGAGTAAATTCACACATAACATCGCCCTATGGGAGAACAAAAAGTCTCACTAGTCAAGAGTCGGAAGCAGATGAGGACTTTCGTCAAGTCCCTGCTCAAGGATGTCCAGGCCCTTGAAAAGATGCTGGAGCACGACGTATTCGAGAAGGGCATCACCCGCATCGGCGCAGAGCAAGAGATGGTCCTGGTGAACAATCACAACTATAAGGCTGCCCCCATAGCCATGGATGTCCTGCAGTCTTTGGAGCAATATCCATTCGTCGAGACGGAGCTGGCTAAGTTTAACTTGGAGATCAATCTGGATCCTAAGGTATTCGAAGGTGATTGTTTCTCTCAGTTAGAAAGTGAAATAGAGGATAAGCTGCGCATCATCGCTAATGAATTAGATAAGCGCGATGCCTCACTGCTGCTGACCGGGATACTTCCAACATTCAGGAAGCACGATCTGGACATGCATAACCTAACGCCCAAGAAGCGCTACGCTGCCCTGATGCAGGCGATTAATAAACAGCTGATTGGTAAAGATTATGAGCTACGAATGTTTGGCATTGATGAATTACTGATCAGACATAAGTCTCCTCTGTTAGAAGCATGTAACACCAGCTTTCAGATACACCTGCAGACCGAAGCTCGTGACTTTGTGAAGAAGTATAACATAGCGCAGACACTGGCAGCGCCGATCATGGCCATCGGCGCTAACTCTCCCCTTGTCTTTGGCAAGCGGCTGTGGCATGAGTCCAGAATAGCCCTCTTTCAGCAGTCCATAGATGTGCGCACCACGCATGAGCACTTCAGAGAGCGGAGCCCACGAGTGAGTTTTGGCAATGACTGGCTGGATGATTCCGTCATCGAAATCTTTAAAGAGGACATCTCTAGGTTCAGAGTGTTGATCAGCTCTGACATAGAGGAGAACTCTTTAGATATGCTGTCGCGAAATATCACCCCTAAGCTGCGGGCACTACAGGTGCACAATTCTACCATTTATCGCTGGAATCGGCCATGCTACGGTATATCAGAGAATGGGATGCCGCATCTCAGAATCGAGAATCGAGTGCTGCCCTCTGGTCCGACGGTGAAAGACGAGATCGCTAATGCAGCTCTGTGGCTCGGCTGCATGGTTGGCATGAGCGACCAGGTGGATGACATCAGAGACGAGATTGGATTCATCGACACTCGAGACAACTTTGGCAAGGCGGCGAAGTTTGGCATAGACTCTAAATTTACCTGGTTCAAGGATCGTAAGGTATCTGCTATAGATCTGGTCAGAGAGCTCTCTGGTCTGGCGAGAGAGGGGCTGCAGAGTATGCAGGTGGACAGTGCCGACATAGACGAATACTTAGGTATCATAGATGAGCGAGTCGAGATGCATATGAATGGCGCGCGCTGGCTGCTCAGAAGCTACACCAAGCTGCGAGAGAAGACTAACTCAGATGAAGCACTGTCAGTGATCACTCACAGCATCATCAACAATCAAAAAAATAACGACCTACCAGGGCACATGTGGCCTCTGCCAGAGCTGAGCCATTTTTCTCATTATGATACGAATGATCTGACAGTCTCAGAGATCATGATGACTGATGTCTTCACTGTGCAGAAAGATGATATCATAGAGTTAGTCGGAGAGCTGATGAAGTGGAAAGACTTCAAGTTCCTGCCTGTCGAAAATACTAAGGGTAAATTAGTCGGACTCATCTCTTCTAAGAGCATCCTGACCTATTTTAATGACCGACACCAGAATCCCAATCAAAAAGAACTGAGTGTCAAAGATATCATGATCAAGGACCCCATCACCGTCACGGGAGATACTAAGGTGACTGAGGCCATCAAGATGATGCAGCAAGAAAACATAAGCTGCCTTCCAGTTGTCATTGGTAAGGAGCTGATCGGCATCATCACCCAGTGGGATATCACGCAGCTGTCTAGCCGACTGGTGGATAGGATGAACTCCCAAGAAGATTCTAAAATGAAGGATTCATAATAATGCGATTAGTACTAATGATCATAAGCTATGTTTGGCTTGCTGGCTGTGTCGCACAGCAGCAGATCGTTCAGTCCGCGCCGAGCTTAGCAGAAAGCTTGGGTTATGAAAAAGATGCCAAATTACTCATCATGCATGCTGATGATCTTGGAGTGGCTCAAGGTGTGAATGCCGCATCCATCGCAGCTTTAGAGAAGTCAGCTGTATCTTCAGCCAGCATTATGGTGCCTTGCCCTTGGTATAATGATCTGGCCGCATATGCCAGCGAGCATCCTGAGTATTGCTGGGGCATACATCTCACTCTGACCTCAGAGTGGAAATATTATAAATGGTCGGGTGTCTCAGCGAGCAGCGAGATCCCCAGTCTGATCAATGACCAGGGCTACATGTATGACAATGTACAAGATGTCGTCACGCATGCTAAGCTAGAGGACGTAAAGAAAGAACTACGCGCACAGATCGATAAAGCAATTGCCTCAGGAATCAATCTTTCTCACCTGGACTCTCATATGGGTGTTTTATTTTCAACGCCAGAATTATTAAGACTCTACGTGGAGCTGGGCAATGAATACCAATTACCAGTCATGATTATGGGCCCTATGGTACCACCGTCATGGAATCTCAGTGAGTATCTCGGACCTATACATGCGCCTTTGGATCATCTTCAGATGATGGGCGACTTTCCCACAGACTGGGAGTCGTTCTACCATGAGAAGCTATCACAAGTGAAGCCAGGCCTAAATGAAATCATCGTACACCTCGGCTATGATAATGCGGAGATGCAGGGCATCATGATCGATCACCCAGCCTTTGGTTCAGCATGGCGGCAGAAGGATTTCGAGTATGTCATGAGTGAAGGTTTCCGTGCTACGCTAGAAGAATATAACATTCACCTGGTGAGCTATCGTCAGATCAGAGAAGTGCTTCTTGCGCAAATAGATGACAAGTAACAGGAGCATATGATTCGTAGTGTTAGAATCTTTCTAATTCAACCTGATTGGAGCCGTCATCATCAAGCGCATCAAGCGCCAATGAAAGGTGGCATAGTGCCTGACTTCAAGCTCAGCTCAAAAGCCCATAGAATAAGTGATTTGTCGATACGAGAGTACCTGTGGTAAAAGCTTTAGCACACATATGGAGTTGACTCCGCGAACACTTCTTGATAATTTTATTCTCCTGCATTTCTTCCCAGCAGCATAAGTGAGTAACTTACTATTTGTGGCTAGATTAAAATACCTACTCATCCTACTACTGGCGATAGCCGCGTCGTGCTGCGTGGAAGCGCAAGAATTGTGTACTGGTAACTTGGGAGAAAATGTATTCTTGGATGGAGACTTTGGGACTGGAGCCGATCAGATTTTGCAGCAAGATCCCAGAATTGCACTTGACTACTTTTATGAGCTAAATCCGCCACCCTTCGATGGAGAATATACCATTACGAATAATTCAGATTGGCTATTTAAGTATGGCACTTGGTTAGGCATCGGAGATAACAGTCCTGATCCGAATGGCTACATGATGGTGGTCAATGCTGATTTTACACCCGGTATCTTTTTTGAGCAAATCGTCACCGGTCTGTGCGAAAATACCACCTATGTCTTCTCCGCAGATATCATTAATATGATCATGAGGGGCGTGCCCGACCATTTAGATCCTGATGTCTCGTTTTTATTAGATGATCAAGAATTTTTCACTACGGGCCTGATCCCCAAGTCAGAGCAGTGGAATACCTATGGCTTTACCTTCACTGCAGGTACGGGACAGACAGAGGTGAAGCTGACATTGAGGAACAATGCGCCCGGAGGCACGGGTAATGATCTTGCACTTGATAACATCTCATTCAGGGCCTGTGGTCCAGATGCTTCGATTATTGCACCATCATCTAAAATCACACTCTGTCCCGATAGCGCTCCCTCAACGCTCCAGACGAATGTCTCGACGACGGACTTCAATTTTGTACAATGGCAACTCAGTCAAGACGAAGGCGATAGTTGGAATGACATTGCAGGAGCCAACGATCAGATGTACACACATGCAGCAGATTTTGATCCAGGAAGATATGCCTATCGCTTCTACGCAGCTCAGTCAGCGGTTAACTTATCCAACACGCTCTGTCGCATTGTCTCGGATACCACGGTCATAGAGATCTTACCCATAGAGTTTTATGTGATTGATACCATATGTGAGGGTGCAGTATTTGCTTTAGGCCAGCGAGATATAGCGACCTCCGGTAATTATACGGCAACACTAATGGGTAGAAGAGGATGTGATAGCTTAGTGACCTTAGATCTGACGGTGATCCCTGACCCCCAGATACAGCTGCTGACAGATGTCACAGGACCTTCATGCTTTGGGCTGGCAGATGGTGTGATATCGGTGACGGAGGTGATTAATGGGACACGCCCATTCACGTATATCTTTGAGCAAGATACCTCTGTGTCAAGTGTCTTCAGTAGCTTGTCCTCAGGAGAATATGAGTTGTCCGTCTTAGACCGCTACCTCTGCAGAGATGATCGCAGCATATTGATGGAGTCCTCAGCCGAATTTGTCATCGATTTGGGAGCTGACCTGGAGGTTCTGCTAGGAGAGACTGTGACATTAGTCCCCACGGCAAGTGAGGAGATCATCAGCTTCAGCTGGGACCCGATTCTGGCGGACTCGGCCTGCCCGAACTGTCTAGAGCCAAGCTTTATTCCCTTTGATGATGCGCTGATCCGATTCACGGCGACTAATGCTGAAGGATGCACCGCGACTGATGCCCTACAGATTCGCGTCGATAAAGACTATAGCATCTACATACCCAATAGCTTTTCGCCCAATGAGGACGGGACTAATGACACCTTTATTCTATATGCGCGTAGTGGTTTAGTCGATGAGATCGAAGAATTATTGATCATGGACCGATGGGGTAACATCATCTATGAGCATCAGTTATTCCAGCCTAATGATGCAGCGGCAGGCTGGGATGGAAGCTATCAGGGGCAGAGGATCGCCGATGGCTCCTATGTCTATTCAGCGAGAGTGCGCTATATCGATCAGCGAGTCGAGACTTTGTCAGGTTCGATTGATGTGATTTATTGAGTTCGTAGAAGCACTCAGATGTTGAATTGACTCATTGAAAATATATAGCGATAATCTCTATACAAAAATTTTAAAATGATTTATTGCAGAATAAGGTCAATAGTAGTAGATTTGCGCTCCTTATAAAAGCTTCCTTAGCTCAGCTGGTTAGAGCATCTGACTGTTAATCAGAGGGTCCAAGGTTCAAGTCCTTGAGGAAGCGCTAAAAGGTCGTAGTATACTACGGCCTTTTTTTGTTTAATTTCCTCAATGTTTACGGCCTAAATCCTTCATACTGAGTCATTTGGTAAGTACTATACCAAGCCACAAACACATCGTTATGAGGACTTATTAGAAAATGGCTTTCTAATTTTATAGATGGTGTAGCCTATATCTAAAATTATGATACACTTTTGATGGAATAAGGCTGACACAAAAAAGGCTGTCATCAAATGACAGCCTTTTGGATATTAGTTTTTAAGCGATGGATTGATAGAAATTACTTGCTGGTGAAGACTCTACAATCCTTCTGGCTTTCTTGCATTCTGACGAATGAATTGAAGGAACCATCGAACAAGTATAGTTGACCTTCTTGAATGTCTCGAAATCCAGTACCACCGACGTACACGCCGAAGGATTTAGCTATAGTCAGGCTCTTTCTGGCAAACTGTGTGTAAGCAGTGATCTCGCAGTCACTCACATCTGCTCTTAATTCTTGGAGCTGATCTGTGATGACCAGATCTACCAAAGCATCCTCGTCCCAGTTTTCGTTTTCTTTGACGACAGAGCGTATAGTATTTCCGTGCTGGACTGTCCATTCGTGAAAAGCTCTCACAGAATGAAGACCCATGTCCCGTATATAGTCATTAATCTCATCTACTTCAACGATATCAAAGTCACCTGGATCACAAGAGAGAATGGTAGCGACTTCATAAAATTCGATAAGCTTTTCAAGGACACCTTTTGAATCTACGCTCGACATAGCGTCAAGTTCTTGCACAAAACTTTCGAGCGATCGATCCTGCTCTGCGGTGATCTTAAGTCCAGCCTCTTCTTTAGAACAAGAAGCAAAAAGGAGTAGCGATAGACATAGAGATAGTAAAATTTTCATACTGTTTTTCTTTTTATGATGAATCTAATTTTAAATAAAGTGTTAAGCTCTTTTGATTTAAGGTGCTAATAAATATAGTATTTATTTTCTTATGTAGTGTAGATATTGTTATAAAATTTGAAATTGAAGATTCCTCCACTGAGAGTCAATGGGCCATAAAAATTAAGGCCCGCCCAAGGTTTCCCACCGAACAAAGGCTATCTTTCATACTCATAAAAGGTCTGTGATGTCGATAATTAAGACACCTAAGCGGATGGTTCAATTTAGGTAATTACAAAGAAATCAAAATGTCTTTTTAAATCCTTGACGAAGTATTAATATTGCTTTTGTGTCAAGATTTGGAGCAGCGGTTCATTAGAAGATAAAAAGCCGATTGACATATGTATCAAGGAGGATAAATCAGCAATAATTTAAGCTATACTATCATTTTCTAAAGATGTAAAAGAACAGCAGACAAAGCAATCCTGCAGCAAGGCCGAAGATCCAAATTTTAGGAAGCGAGGTATCGGTATTGGTTTCAGGATTTCCATAATAGGCAAAGGTCGCCCAGTAAGATGGATGAGCGGAGACTTCAGCACTCCCGCCGATGTAATTTAATTTTGCTTGACGCAAAGCTGTGGAAGGATCGACCTGATCTTTGATGGATTTAAAGAAATCAAAGATCATTTCACTGGCAGACTGATCATCCACCAGCCAGTGGCTCATCACTAAATTAGGGCAGGATGCGATTTGGAATGCTCGCGCTATACCGAGCACTCCTTCACCCAACATTTGATCACCAACATTAGTCTCACAGGCACTAAGGACGACTAGGTCTTTATCGATGGTCATCTCTGCTATTTCGTATACATGGAGTCTACCATCCTCCTGACTGCTGCTGTCTGCTGCAAAGGACATGTAGGATTCCATCGGAAATGTTTCATTGACAGACGCATGCATAGCCAGGTGTAATAGACCTTTGGTAGCTTTCTGAGATTTAAAGATTGACTCGGTAGCCTTGTCTCCGAGGTAGTGTACACCGTCGAACAAACTTGCGGTTTGCTGAATTTCTTTGGTATTATGGATCAGTGTGGATAGCGGATCAGAACCTCTAAGGCTGGTAAGTGATATAGTCTTTTCTTGACCGTAGCTGGGACCGTAGCCTTGGTATGCCAGGTGGATTGGTCGATCAGCCTGTTGCAGCTGATAGAACTGCGTAGCAGACCCTATATAGCTGATGTTATGATCCCGGATCAGATAGGGTAGTGACCTATACGGGCTGTTGGCGTTTGCGCTTTTGGTCAATAGTGCTTCGAATGTCAGGTGCACTAATGGACCATCTGCTATGATGCTTAGTTTTTCTGGCAGTGCCTGATTAGCTTTATTTCGGAATAGCAGATCGCACAGGCTATAAGCTGTCTGGATGTACTGTGATTTTTGAGCCTTATATTGTTGCTCGTCTGCTATGGTTCTCTTATCTGAGAGTAGACGTCTGAAATCATGTATTTGTGAAGAAAGGTGGCGGTGGCTTTGACTGTTTAGTTCGGTGTGATCTGGGGTGATGGTCAGCGCATACATGGTACTGTCAGCCCAGTAGTAAATGATGAAAGCGCGATCTTGACTTGCAGCCAGGGCCTGTAATTGACTGAGTTCGATGACTTTTTGCTGATACCTTTGCTCATAATAAGTCGGATACTCATCAGCAAGTGACTCTAAGAAGCTCTCTTTCTCTCGCTGCATCTCAAACATCTCCTGGGCATAGACTAGAGCCAAACTATCATGATCAACTGAGGTGGTGGATTCATATTTTTTAGCCGTCTTTTCGTACTGATACATGATTCGCTTTTCTGTAGAAATGATATCAGCGGGCACTAGGTTTTGCCTGACAGATTCACTTATTTTTAAGCGGCGATTCAAAGCGATCGATTTACTTTTCTCCATAGTTTCGAAGATGAGCGCTAAGCGACTTTCTGAAGGATGGGCTTGATATATCTTAGTCAATTTTTCCAGGGACCAATCGTAAAAACTGCGTACTGATTTTTGAAATTCTAATTCAGATGATTCAAAGAAATAACTGCTGCGTAAGCGATCGATTAATTCGATTCCAGTTTTGATTTTCTGCATCAAAAACTGATCTGAGGAATGATTAATTCGATCATCTATTTTCAATATTTCAATGTAGCTTTCAAGGCTATGCCAGAGCTCATATTCATTAATCTCGTATCTGATACCATCTTCCTCGTAGTGATCGAATCCGATGACCTGCAATGTCTTATGTAGAAGAGCGCGGCACGAGTCCAGATCATCCTTGGATTCATAAATTTGAATTTTGCGCAGATAGTCTTCATGAACTTTATTGCTGTAATCCTTGCCTGATACTGATTTCGCATCTATGCTTTTATTGATGTAGCTTATGGCTAGATCATACTTACTTTTTTTATGAAGTATATCAGCATACACAGCATAGGACTTAGCTGTATATGGATGAGTCAGTCCTAATTCTTCTTCCTCTGTAGCTATGGCTTGTTGGATTAAAGCTTCTGCCTCTTTTAATTCATCATTTTCTGAAAGTAAGTTGGCTAATTCTCGCTGAAGACTGGCTACGAAGTGATCTTTTCTTTCTAATTGACGATTTAGTTCAATGGCTTGATTTAAGTACTCGCGAGCTAAGTCATTCTCTCCCAGCTTCTGGTACGTGAGATTCAGATTTCGATACGTGTTTATTAAAATATCACCATAGGAGCCTGTATCTTTTTCAAGAATGTCTTTAGCTCTGATTAGATAATTCAAAGCAGAATCAAAATCACCCTGAGCAGAGTATATGGTCGCCAGATTTCCGTATCTGGTTGCTTGTTTCTGCTCACTGCATTCTGGGTCTTCTGGACACAGGGCGATGGCTTGATTGATGTAGGCTAAAGATTTATGAGGATTTCTTTCGGCGATGCCTAAGTTGTTGATGGCCGCGGATAAGCTGACTTTGGTACCAGTCATTTTTATGATCTGGACGACAGTATCACAATAAGAGACTGCCTTATCCAGCTGACCCATGGCAAAATAGCTCGCACAGATATTATCATAGTCGTCTTCTAGGTGCGTGCTGAAGCCATATTTTTGTTTTCTGATGTGTAAGCTGTTTAGCGCTTTTTCGAGGCTCAATTCGTAATCCCCCATGCTGTTATATATTCTGGAAAGATGACTATTGGTCAATAGCTTATAACTGTGGTCAGGGGCAAGATGCTGGTCGCAGAGACTGTCCGCTTCTTTTAGCAAGGCTAAGGTCTTTTCAGGTTCGGCCAAGTAAAAGTATACTTGCGAGGTATTCACACAGGAGCCTATGAGTGACTTATGATCAGGCGGATCTAAGGCCCTCCTGATCTCTAAGGCTTGCAGCGAATAAGTAATGGCTGTCTTAAAATTTTGTTTGTATAAATAGCAGCCAGAGAGATTATCTAAGGTGGAGGCGATGCTGTTATCAGATGGGTTTAAATGCTTGCGCTTAGTTTTTAAGGCCTTCAGACTATAGTCGATGGCTTTATCTTGGTCCACACGCTGATAGATCAGGCCCAGGAGATGGTCTGTCTCTGCCATCAGTAAGTGATCTGTCCCTAGTCTTTGGATTACCTCACGTTCGACAAGATGCGTCAGTCGTCCAGCTTCATCTCTCTTGCGCTGCATGTAGACGCCCTTGCAGTGTTTCAATAATGCATACAGATAGTTATGTATCACAGAGTCAGTCGCTGCTGGCAATGCTGCCATAGAGGACCAATATCTACTGATGCTATCATAGCCGATCGTGGCCTCCTCGTAATTCCCGAGTCCATAAATACTATCCGTCTCGGACTGGTAGTGATCTATGTCAGGGCTTCCTACACCTTTGATGTACAGTTGGGACCAGACCATTTGGCCGGTTATTGTGAACAATACCGATAGGAATATTTGTTTCATCGCATGTTTAGACACTAGTTAACTTAAAGATGTCTTAAAGTCTGATAAACTAAATTACTTTATATTTATCGCATCGTCTAAAGATAGATCGTCAAAACACGTCAATTATGAACCTGAATAACTTAACTAAGTCAAACAATCCGATGCTTTCTGACAAAGCCATCGATAAAGCGAGCGCCATCGATAGGCAGAGTAGCACTGGTCCAGTGATTCGCTCAGCCGAGATGATGACAGTGAGTGGTGCCGTGAATAAGACTTTGGTCTTGGTCCTGATCTTGCTCTGTGTCACCCTCTTCAGCTATCAGGCACCATCCCAGCTCTTTATGACAGTGGGAGCACTTGGAGGTGCGGGAGTTTACTTTCTGACTAGCTTTAAGCCGACGCTGGCTCCCTATACTGCACCCATATACGCGGTGCTGAAGGGACTTCTGGTCGGATCTGTCTCCGCTATGTATGCAGCTCAATATGGCGGTATCGTCTTTCAGGCCGTCAGTCTCACTATAGGTACCTTACTTATGATGCTCATGATTCACAAGTCTGGTCTGATACCCGTCACTAAGAAATTCAGAATGGCCGTCTCCATGGCCGTGGGCGCTATCATGATTGTCTACTTGATCAGTTGGGTTGGACATTTTGTCGGCTTTACTGTACCTTTCATTCATGAGAGTGGACCCATTGGGATCGGCATCACCGTGGTGATCATCGGTGTCGCTGCCTTAAATCTTCTGCTTGACTTCGACAATTTTGAAAAAGGCGAGCAGAGACAATCACCCAAATACATGGAATGGTACTTCAGCATGGGTCTCTTGTTTACACTGGTCTGGCTCTACATAGAGTTCTTGAGGCTGCTGAGTAAGCTACAGAGAGACTAAAATTTTGCATCAGCAAAATTTTAATGGTTAGTGTTAATTTTGAATGTTTAATGGCATTCACCATGTACTACACATCGATATTTATTTTCTAACTTTTCTGATGTCGCGGTCTCGTTTTTTATCAATTTTGTATTGTTCTAAGATCCTGCGCTGCTTGTAGAATTTTCGTTTGCGCAGTCGGATTTTGTTCTTGGTTTGACCACCTTTATCAGAACTGATTTCGAGGTATATCTTTCGTTTAGAAGCGGCGTATCCACGCTTAGGAGGTATGGTCGTGGTAGGAATCCGTCTTAGATTGTCCAGGGGCAAAGTGAGCCACACATTAGTTGATTCTTTTTGATCAATGTGACCCTCCGCAAAGAGATCAAAGCCAGAGGACTGTATCTCCATCTGAGGGATATTGATCCGGCTGCCCGTCACAGTGATCTCATTGGTCAGAGGAGCGAATCGCAGATTGCGCAGCCTTTTCTTGGCGAATAGCTTTTTGGCGATGTCATCGATGACATCCACCCCCTGCACTTCCAGATCATAGAGTTCGAAGTCTAGCTTTGCTCGGGTATCTGCCTCTACTAGGCCGAGGTCCACCAGGCTGCCGGATAGGTCGAGGGTCATGTAGACGCTGCCATTCAGCCGCTCGGCATCTCTTAGTGATTCGCTGCCTAGGTACTGAAAGGCATCCAGGGCTTTTGCTAGATCAATAGCGCTCAGCTCCAGGTGAGAATAAAAGCTAGAGGTATCGATGTTGCTGATGTCCACCTGTGCTTCCAGATCCACCTCGCCTTCGTGAAATCGAAAGCTGGTCTCGATCAAATTCAGGATGGTGGAGTCCTCCATGATGATGCCCGTCTTGAGTTCAGACAGCTTTATTTTATCATTGATGATGAAAGAGTCTAGCTCGATCTTGAGGTCAGGATTGAAGCGGTTCAGCATGTCTTTTACTAGTACCGTCATCTTGGTATCGATCTCATCCTCAGGCACGGAGAAGCTGGTGTCAGGAGGCGTCTCAAAGATGTCGATGGCGTGCGATAAATTGATGATTGGACTGGAGACATTCACATGTGTCGAGATCTGATTGCCCGTATTACCAAAGAGCAGCTCGGTAATGTTCTCTATGTCACCCGTGACCTGTAGCTCTCGGTCCAGATAGTCGGAGTACATGTATAGATTGAAGTCCGCTGTATCTTGATTAAAGACCACATCAAGATCATTCAGCGGGAAGACGATATCCACATCAACGTTATAGACGGCCCCATCTGTAATCTTCAGGTTCACGATGCTTTCTTCCAGCAGATTGTCAATGGAGCGGACATCACCCACATAGTCAAAGTCCACCTGGAAGCGGCCCGTATCCTGAAAGAAGAATTTATCATTTTGGAAAAAGTCATTGAAGAGATGTGGGCTGCCCTCTAATTGGATAACACTCTCCAGCTCTGTCTGGTCCGCACTAGGCTGAAAGCTGATCTGGCCTAACAGCTGATCATGGTCTTCGCTCTTAAATCTGATCTCCCCGCGAGCGCTATTCTGGACTAGGCCGCGCTCATCATCAACTGTACCTGTCAGGATGATGTCCAGATCAAAATCGCGGGGCAGTGTCTGCTGGTCCTCCAGGAGTTGTACGTTGAAATAATTGAAGATCGGCAGTAGTGCCTCTAAGTCAATATCCTGAGTGTGTAGCTCCAGGCTGATCTCCGTCTTGTGTGGCTGACTGATGTCCAATCGTGCCTCCAATGATACAGATCCTTGATCCAGCTGGAAGGTAGTACTGTCCAATACTAAGATATCATCTGTCTGAAAGTAGGCTCCTGTCCGCAGATTATACAGGCTGATCCAGTCAAAATAGTGAAAGCTATCGATCTCGATCAGAAGTTGCGGTTCGAATTTTTGTTGGATGGCTCGGATGGTTTCCTTCATGGACATTTTAGTGTCCTTATCTGTCTTTTTGTTGGTCCGATTTTGACTGAGACTGAAGATGCTCACAAAGTCTGCCCAGCTCATTTCTGATGATTGGAATGTCACTTGGCTGGTGGAGCTTTCTGCAACAAAGTCAGACAGCAGGCCTGCCAGATTCTGCATGACTCCATCCAGTCGGTAGTCATGATTCTGGATCAGCGTGCTGCTGACCATATGGAATTCTGCATCACCGGCATTCTTCACGAGCTTGATCTCATGGATCGGCATGGAGGTGTCAGTCGGCTTATGCAGGATGGACAGGTCCTGGATCAGCATGGTCGCCGAGCTCTGGATGATCATGTCTTTTACATCGCGGATGGGCGCATCCACGGATGACTCCAGGACAAAGCTGCCACGCTCAAAAAGGAAGATCTCGCTGCTGTACCAATCGCTGATCGCTGAGGCATCACCGGTGACACTTACCTTAGATTCGATCCTGCCTTTCTGGATCGGATCGGAGCTGATGAGAGCCTCTGTGGAGCTAAGGTGAAATCCCGAATGATCAATATCAATACCCTGAAGGCTGAGCCTGATGTGGCCATTAGCTTCTGTATCTGTGCGTCCATCATCGGACTTCCGATTGAGAAATCTTCCCTGCAGGCTGGTATTTGAGAATGGGATACCATCGATCATGACATCGTGATCATCCAGCGTAAAGTCCACAACGACCTTTACAGGATTACCCTGACTAATGATGATACTAGCCTCTGCAGGGAATGGCTGAATGATCTCATATGGCTGTAGGGACTTGGCTATTTTCGGTGTGACCAGCTGCTTCACTTCTGAGAAGAGGGTTTGATTATTTTTCAGCTCTAAGGTGATCGGCTCAGAGCCGTCTGTAGACACTTCTGCGGCTAATGTATAGGCGCTTTCATTAATCAGCAGCTCAAAGGGCTCTACGCTCAGTTGCTGATTTTGCAGTCGAGCATTCATCTTTCCCCGCAGGCGGCTGTCTTTGATGAAGGAGCCATTCGCTGCCTTGAAGCTGAGCTCATCCACCAGCAGGTCAAAATCAATCTCACCCCGCAGTGCTCCATCTGCTTGGATCAGCTCTGTCTTCAGCTCCTGTGCGGTGAGCTGGATGCTCGTGGTACGCAGCGAATCATACAGTTGCACAGCGAAGTCTTTGATGGATAGATTGATCTTCTTGGTATCCACTGATAGTGCACCAGGATCATCAGTATCTGTAGGATTATCCTGAGCTAATCCTTGCAGCATGGTAGCGAGCTGATAGTCGCCCTTGGCATCAGCGATAAGCTGGATATGGCCTCCATCCAGACTTAGGCTTTGCAGTGTTAGATCTTGCTGCCGCCAGTCTGATATAGTGATATTGGTTGATAGTTCTTTGATATAGAGTACTGGCTGCTGTGTCTGGCTGTAGCTGGAGTCGCGGACGGAGACATCACGCAGGACCAGCGACGCACGAGGAAAGTCCCTGAAGATGGTGATGTAGCTTTCGCCAAATCTCACCTGCGCATCCTGCAGAAAGCTGATGTTATCAATGATCTTTGGTTTATTGGATTCTAGGTAGCTATTGATGCCATAGAATAGTAAGCCTATGGCTAAGACTACTACAAATAGAAAGAGGATGATGAGATCCAGACTGAGATGTATCCTATTTTTTTTCTTAGCTACGGGCTCACTCATCCAGCGAAGCGATTTAAAAGTATAATTGTTCTGTGCTGAGCATGGTTCAGATTAGAGGTTTAAGTTACTAAAAAATTGTGCTTAGGGAATGAGAGGAGGGATGCGTGGAGCTGTTGTAGAATGCGCTTGTGATTTCTTCTCCTCAGATTCTCGATCTCTGAAGTTTGCACATTCGAATCATTTCTATGGAGGAGAAGTTGTTTATGACAGCATTGCGTAGTGCTTCATTGGAAATTCAGAACCATTACAGCCATAAAATATCAACACAAAATTATCGTTCCATTAATCGAATGACCTTACGCGCCAGATATTATTTACGAGTCATCATTTTCTGTTTTGCTCAGGTGCATGCTGGACTCATGGCACAAAGTGACCAGCCATCTATACCGAAGCCTACATTTGAAACATTTACTGGTACCGTATATGACATGCCCGTGATCCGGCACCGACTCGGAAAATTAATTAAGGTCGGCGGCATTCAAGAATTTTATTCAGATACGATATACAGCTACGATAGCATTCAAAGCATTAGCTTGGATAAGATCAATATTACCTCAAGGCTGATTGATCGAGCTGGTTTTCCGGGCATTGAGAAGCGGACTAAGTTTGCTATGATGCTTCACTCGAAAATGATGATTGAGCAGGCTGGTTGTTATGAATTCAGCTTATCATCTGACGATGGCTCCAGACTGTGGATAAATGAAGAACAGATCATTAATAACGATGGCGGCCATGGCATGCGCACGAGAATGGATTCTACCTATCTGAACAGTGGAACCTACGATATAAAGCTGTGGTACTTTCAGGGATTGCCTAATCAATTAGGCTTCATATTTGACTCTAAATATGTACTTGATGATAGCGGTTGTGATGCACTAATAGAGGAGAGTAAGATCATTGATAAGCTAATTGTCATATCGAAGAGGACGATTGATGCAGTACTATTTGAAACAGATCAATACAAATTATCAGATGAAGCTAAGGCTGAAATTTTGAAAGTAGCTGATCATATAAATGGAGCTAATGTGAGCCAGGTCTCGGTCATCGGCCACACGGACTCAGTCGGTACTTCAGCATATAATGACAGCCTGTCGCAGAAGAGAGCTGAGCATGTACTGGCGCTGCTCCAACAACATGTGACTGATACATCCATAAGCTATTTGGCTATAGGCAGGGGAGCTAATTAGCTTTTAGATACTTCGGGAAATCAGGAGGATAGAGAAAAGAACAGACGAGTGGAATTGATCATTAAGTAGATTTGACCCGTAGGCTTTATTTGATTATTGGCTTAGGAATCTGCATGAAGTTCTTCCGAAATTAGTATCTAGGGCAGCGATAATACAGTCATGCACAAAGCCAGCGCTTATGAAATCAGCACGTACATTTGATCCAGCTGTGGATGATACTCACTGGAGGACACTCTTCGAGACACACTTTCAAAACATGCAGTCGCTAAATGCCATTGCGACCATGTGGATCTCAGGCTTTTCCAAACTGGGCATGGATCATAGCCGGAGACCGACGGCTGAACAGCTGACTCGCGCCATCCAGCCATACGCGCCTTACAATTTCGTGCAGACTTCGCAGAATATCATTTTGGAGCAGATCGACTGGTACACTATGATAGCCAATTATGAGATGCCTCTGACCAGCTTCGTGCGTACGCCTGCCGAGCTGGACTACTGTGACGAACCGGATATCTGGCACGACATCATGGGCCACATCCCATTCTTGGCAGAAGCTGATTATTCTGATATGTATCAGCTATTAGCAAGGACCTATGTTAGGGCATTCGAAGCTGATCGGGCAGAGCTACTGCAAGAACTGGACTTTATAGGCGGTATGCTGATCGAGCTGGGACTGATCAGAGAAGCATCAGGTATCAAGGCCTTTGGCGCTACCTTTTATTCTTCTTCAGAGGTATTCGAAGCCTTCAAGCCAGAGAATCAGATCGCGTTTACTAAAGAGGCACTGGGCTCTGGCGAATCCTATGATCGACATAGTTTTCAGGGCAAGTACTATGTGTTTGATTCACTCGAACAGCTCGTAGAGCTGATTGAAGACCTAGAGAATAGATTATAGGATGCAGAGCACTTCCTTACATGAGAAGCTTCAGCGATCTTGAGTCTAGAGTCATAGGATGTGCTCCTAAAACTCATAAAAGCATCCAGACTTCTGTGTGGAGCGGCAGGCAGCCATGAAGATCATCAGGCAGAGCAAAAGGACATAATAGCTGTACTTACGTTTCATCGATATCATTTTTCGGTGATGAATTCTTTATAAAAGATTGACTAAAGATATCGAATTATTACGATGGTATGCAATTCATAGATATTTCAGTATTTTGACATGCGAGTTGTCAACTGATAACGTGCTGCTTTAAGCAAAGCTTGAAACCTATGAAATGTCTATGAGGCAAATAAAGACGGCACCCAACTGGATGATTAAACTTAGTTATGTGCTGACAAGTATTCAGTTCCAAAATTTAAACCTATGAAACGTCTATGACCTAGATAGTTAAGATACCCAAGTGGATGAATAAACTTAGCTACTTGCTGATCGGCATTTCGCCCTGAAATTTAAACCTATGAAATACATTATCAATACCACCTTGATCGTCGCTGTCCTGTTCACGGGCATCTACGTCATGGCAAAGCAGCGTAGTGACATCATGGACATCTCCCAGAAGGTCA
>CALFUK010000170.1 GCA_937929945.1 uncultured Saprospiraceae bacterium | reverse complement strand
TTGAATTAGCTCAACAATACTACAAAACAACTTATGACGCTATCCGGCGATATGACAAAAACCACCTTATCCTAGGAGATCGCTATGAAGCCAATGCTCCAATAGCTACAGAAGTGATCGATGCCGCCTTGCCTTATGTGGATGTCTTATCTTTTCAAGATTTTAGAGATCCTGTTACTCATTTAAAAGACTGGCATCAAAAGACAGGTAAGCCAGTATTATTAGCGGATGCAGCAAAAATGAAATGGCAAACCAAGAAAGGTGAGTTTTCAAGAAACAATGGACAATGGTACGCTGAAACATTAGCAGCACTTCACAAAAATCCAGGTTGTGTAGGCTTTCATTTGTGTGGTGCCTACCAGCGAAACAAAGCTAGAAGGTATGGTTTGCTAGATGAACAAGAAAAACCTGACCAAGACAATGTTGCTTTAATGCAAGCTGCCAACAGAAAGATTCACAATTGGATGGAGGACCGCTTTTAAACTGAAAATATTGGCCCCTTATTAGACCCTTAGACATGTATTGCCGTACGAAAGATGTTTTCTCAACTCGGGATACTTTTTTTAAGCATTCTATCCTTGAGCTTAGCTTCAAGTTCTTTCTCTGCCAGTAGGATCTTAAGTGCTTCATTTTCTCTTTCTAAGCGTATGATCAGTGTATTCCTCCCGCAGATATGATGGATAGACTATTACAAAGGGGAACTTTCAAATATCGACCCTATCATTTCTTACATATTTAGATGCATAATTCTCCTGAGGTTCTTGATTATAGCTATCATGGTAGTAGCTTTACACGACAAGCCGAAAATCCGGTTGTGATATCAATTGGTTTCCTTTACAAACTCAATCTGCAGTAGTCTGTGATCAGATTTTTACATCACATAATAGCTTTAAAAGGATCTTGCTTCTTGATCCTATTGTCAATCCTGTACCTGCAGTGTATGCCAGACATGCCACCAGCTGAAACGATAGATTCAGTTTTCTATGAGGCAGAACATGATATTGACTTCGTCAATCAGCTGCGCTATCGTCCAGAGCTAAATATCATAGAGTACCTCTACTACTATAATGGGGGTGGTGTGGCCATCGGGGATATTGATCAAGACGGGCTGGAGGACATCTATTTCACTTCTAATCAAGGGCCCGACAAACTGTATAATAATCAGGGTGATTTGCAATTCGAGGACATCAGTGCTTCCGCTGGCATTCTCCAAGACAGCAGCTGGTCTTCGGGGGTCAGCATCGATGACATCAATCAGGATGGACTCTTGGATATCTACGTCTGTAAAGTGGATTTTTCTGATGATCAGAGCACGCATAATCTGCTGTACATGAATCAAGGCGACGGCAGCTTCAAAGAACAAGCAGCAGAATATGGACTGGGGTTTTCTGGCTATTCTACTATGGCTTCATTCTTTGACTTTGATCTGGATGGTGACTTGGACGTCTATCTGCTCAATCATACGGAGCATAGTACAAATAGCTATGGCTCGACGGACAAAAGGGCGGTCAATGATCCAAGATCAGGTGACAGGCTGTATGAGAACATGGGCCAGGCAGGTGGTTATCAATTCAAAGACATCACCACTGAGGCGGGCATCTACAGCAGCGCCCTCGGGTATGGCCTGGCAGTGAGCACCACGGATGTCAATGCAGACGGATATCCAGATATCTATGTGGGTAATGACTTTCATGAGAATGACTATCTCTACATCAATCGGGGAGACGGCAGCTTCGTAGAATCCATCAGCTCTTGGGTGGATCACAGCTCGCAGTTTACCATGGGAGTGGATGCTGCTGATCTCAATCAAGATGGCAGGCTCGATCTTTTCACTACGGATATGATGCCCTACGATCCGCAAATTAGGCTGAAGTCTGGCGGTAATGATTCAGAACTGGTCGCTCAGATCAAGGAAGACTTTGGATTTCACAAGCAGTATGCACGCAATCATTTACTCATCAACCACTGCGAAGAAAGACTCACTGACCGGGCCTATATGACGGGTACCTTTGCCACTGACTGGAGCTGGTCGCCGCTCATTCAGGACTTTAATAATGACGGTAGTCCTGATATATTCATCTCTAATGGTATCGTAAAGCGGCCCAATGACTTGGACTACATTAACTTCATTAATACCCCAGAGAATCGCCAGCTGCCCGAGGAATCCACCGCAGAATACCACCAGCGGCTGATCGATAAGATGCCGACATTGGCCCTTGAGAATATCCTATTTACTCAAGGATCAGACCTGTCATTTTCACCAGTGAATGAGTCCCAAGTTGGTAGTCCCACCTTCTCGAATGGAGCGGCCTATGCTGACCTGGATCAGGATGGGATCTTAGAGATTGTCAGTAATAACATTAACGCCAGACCCACCATCTTGAAGAGTCAGGGTGGGCAGCACTGGGTATCATTTCAGTTGGTGGATACCAGTCGAGCCACCACGAAGGGCAGCCAGATACGCGTCTTTGCTGATGGCCAGCAGCGGCTGCGTGAGGCGATCACCACCAGAGGCTTTCAGTCCTCCAGCAGCCATGAGCTGCATGTTGGACTGGGAGGCGCTATGCAGATTGACTCCGTGCAGATCATCTGGCCGGATCGCACTGTACAGTGGCTGTATGATGTCTCCATGGATCAGAGTCATGAGATCACGAAGTCAGGGAAGGTAGCATCACAGAAAGTCATGGCATGTAAAGTGAATCCACCCTTCACAGTTCAGCTCCTGCCCATCAGGCATCAGGAGAATGACTATGATGACCTCAAGAATGAGTCGCTCATGCCTAAAAGCTATGCGGCCGAAGGGCCAGCTGTAGTCAGCCATGATTTTGATCAGGATGGATATGGGGATATCTATCTCGGTGGTGCCAGAGGGCAGGCCCCTCAGCTATGGATGGGCGGTCCAGCGTATGGATTTCAGCGTAGCACTCAGCAGGTATTTGAGAAGGATGCTTACTATGAGGATGTAGACGCTGCCTTGTTGGATTATGACGGTGATGGCCATCAGGACATCTATGTGGTGAGTGGAGGCAACGATAAGAACCAACTAGACAAGTCGCTGCAGGATCGCATTTACATCAACGATGGCAAAGGCAATTTTAAGCGGCTGCCTGTGTCTCTGCCGCATATGAATGGCTCTACAATCAGTATATCCGATTACAATCGAGATGGCTATGACGATATATTCGTCGGTACGCTCAATGTGCCAGGCGCCTACGGTGTCGCTCCCGTCAGTTTTATCTTGGAGAATCAGCAAGGCCTCGGCGTCAGAATCGCTCACCGTGCGAAGCTTGGTATGGTGACTGCCTCCGGCTGGGCAGACATCGATGGAGATGATGCTGATGAGTTATTGGTCACGGGAGAATGGATGGGGCTGCGCGTCTTAGCCTTTGATGGCGATACCAGCTTTGTATCCAAAGACCAGGCTGGTCCAGACATTCCAGTGGGCATGTATCGCCACCTGCACCTCGCTGATGTCAATGACGATGCAAAGCCTGACTTCATCATGTCTAATCTGGGGCTGAATACTCAGTGGAGGCAGGGCCCCGTATCGCTGTACCTGGGTGATTTTGATGGCAATGAGTTTCTTGATCCGCTGATCTTTGAGTCATATGCGGGTGCAGACATACCCTTCGCCGCCAAGGCTGATCTGGAGCGTCAGGTACCCACCATCAAAAGAAAGCACAGCGGCTATCAGAGCTTCAGTCAGGTCACAGACTTGCAGGCATTAGTGGGGAGTGAAGATGCGCTCAAAAAGACTTATGTCGCGGATGAGCTGGCGACTTATATAATGACATCCTCATCAGCAGGCTATCAGAAAATACGGCTGCCTGATCTGGCTCAGCTGAGTCCCACGAATCAGGCACTGTGGATAGAGCAGTTGCTGGGAGGGTGCCTCTTAGTATGCAGTCACGATCAGCAGGGGAGTCACTTGATCGGGATGTCAGAGGGATTTGCTGCTGTGCTTTATGCAGGCTATGATGCTAAGACGGGATCATTTGCGAAAAGCTATCCAGTGAATCTACCTGTGGGTACGAGTGTGAAGGAGGCCATCCGATACGATGAGGACAGCATCATCTTAGCGACACATGATGGTCCACTTTATATGCTTCAATTTTGATCAGAGCTGACTCCTTGTTTCGATCTGAAAAGCTAACTCTTACACAAATCAATATCGGCTTATTGTAAAGAAACAGGAAAACGAGTTTTCAAATCCTTCAAAGGATCATTCAATGTTAAACTAAACCCAGAATTACATTCAAAACTGATTGAAAGCGCAACATTGGAAGACAAAGCACTAAACCAATATGTCAAAGAAGCCATCGAGGAAAAGCTTTTAAGTGTGTGAGGCAGATGTAACGCCTTCATATAGTCATGCACATAAGTAAAATGAAAGGGTCCTTCCACTCATGCCAACACATCAGCCGCCCCTACAACTCTCTAATCCAAATATTCCGAAACCTCACCATATCTCCATGATCCTGCAGCAGTAGTGGTAATTTCTCTGGGTGCGGGATGTAGTGCGAATCCCCGATGTAGACGCCTGGACCTTTCAGGATGGTATGGTTCTGTATCAGGACGCCATTATGAAAGGCGGTCATACTCGCTGGAGACTGCAGCGTCCCATCCGCCTTGAATGTAGGGGCAGTGAATACGATGTCATACGATTGCCATTCGCCTGGAGGTCGACTGGCATTGACTAAGGGGATGGTCTGTTTGTAGATGGATCCCGCTTGGCCATTAGCATAGGTTTCATTTTCGTAAGAATTGAGGACTTGGATCTCGTACAGCCCCATGAAGAAGATGCCACTGTTACTGTAGTATTGTCCGCTCTTTCCAGGATCGACTGGGGATAACCACTCGATGTGCAGCTGAGCATCGCCAAATTTTTTCTTTGTTTCGATGGGGCCGCTTCCAGGCTGGACGATCATGGCGCCGTCCTTGATTTGCCATGCGGCGGGCTTATATTCATCAGCTCTGAGTTTGGCTGTGAGCACGGACTCTACCTGATCCATGCGGGCACCATAGCCAAACTTGGGGTGGTGCCAGTGATCTAAGTTTTTGCCATCGAAGAGGATGGTCGCATCTGATGGGGCTTGTGTCAGATAGCCGGGTGATACTTTTTCTGGTATGGGCTCCCAGACTTCTGATTTTTCGTAGGGCTTAGTCTCTTGCAGTGCTTCCCAGTTTATGATGATCACGCCGTCTTCGTCTAGCTCTTGTGCTGTGACGTGGATGGTGCAAAGTGAGAAAGTCAGTAGGGCGAATAGATAGATTTTTTTCATGGTTTTATTGATCTGATTCGTAAGTGTAGACAGTAGAAAGTCAGTTTTATAATTGATGCCAAGATAATTATTCTATAGTACATCAGGGGCGATCATAAACTATCTTTCAGCTTACATAACTACAGTTTATTAGGATTTGCCGCTTATGTTAGTTTTATTATTACTTATCTTTCAATTGCGAGTCATGTATCATGACAAGTAAAAATACCAACGCTGACCGAGGTAGCTATGCTGAGTTTGGTTGCCGCACTTTAGAATATATCTATGCACAGAATCTTCAGGTCTTGTTTTCGTTTGCTTGCTGCACTGGCTTTATTGACAGCTCCATGCTTTCTGTGGAGTCAGAGAATCATCGAGATTGAGGATCATCGCGTCAATGAGTATGGACAAATCGAAATCGAAATCGAGGCTTCAGAAGATCAGTATTATATTTTATTTGCTAGGCAAAATCCGAATGGAAAGCAATTTCCGGTATCCATGACTTTGGGACAGTCTGGTAAATTAGTACTGACGGAGGGGCTTGCTGCGCTGCCCATAGAAAATTATCGAGTGCAAGCCTACTCGATCAATAATCCAGGAGATCTGGATCGGGATAACATCAACGATGTAAGAGAATTTCAGGAGCCAGGTAAGAGAGCCCCATTCAATCCAGCCAGACCGATCAGTTCCAGAAATGGGATGCTGAGTATCCCATCTAAAGAAGTCTTCCAAGAATTATCTTACCAAGGGACACAAGTACTCATCGATACCCACCTAAGAGATTTAGAGTTTGTGAAATTTTACATCATCGACGCGCAGACTGATTTCCCCAAAGTGTATTTTATGAATACGGTCACTCACCGAGCGCATTTCCAATTTGCTGATGCAGTCGGCATACCCTCTTTTCTAGACGGGCCTGTATCTGGACAGATGAGAGGTGAGATCGTCTATCATCCATTCGTAGATGATCCGACGGGCAGGCCGGGAGTTTACCGGTTTGAGTTTGAGCCCAATGACAACTATAAATTCGAAGATGTCAGAAAAGCCTATGAGCTACTAGCAGCCCAGATGCCTTTTCTACGGAATAATTGGACTTACTACCCCATGCCCAATGCGGCACTGCCGAGGTACATCCGCGAGAAGACGCTCTATGATAATTCGCGCATCCAGATTCTGCTGGAAGAAGATTTATTTTTTGACATCAGCTATATCCCGTTTAACCTGTCAGCCTCCTATGGTTTCTTGCGCGTGATGGATCTTGACGAGCGCCCTAATGCCAGAGATATCGTGATCTATGAGTCACTCCCGAATGAGCTACCCAGAGTCGGCGGTATCATGACCACAGTACCTCAGACACCTCTCTCACACGTGAATCTGAGGGCGATACAGGACGGTGTGCCTAATGCGTACATCAGGGGTGCCGTGGATATCAATAAGATCAATGCCTTGATTGGAAAATACGTATACTACGAGGTAGGAGCGACTAGCTTCAATATCAGAGAGGCTGGACTGGATGAGGTAGAGGCATTCTATGATGATGTCAGGCCTAGGGAGGAGCAGACACCGGCACGTGACTTAGCGATCACGGCGATCACTCCCTTGGACGACATCAGCTTTGATCAGTCAGCTGCCTTTGGAGCTAAGACCACTAATGTGGCGACGATGAGGACCTTTGGATTTCCCAGCGTGACCATTCCAGATGGCTATGGCGTGCCCTTCTATTTCTATGATGAGTTCATGAAGCACAATGACTTCTACACCCAAGTAGAGGAGATGATGGCTGACCCAGCATTCCAGAGTGACACAGATGTGAAGGAGCAGCGGCTGAAGGAATTTAGAAAAGAATTAAAAGAGGGCGAGTTGCCTAACTGGATGTATGATGCTTTAGAGGTCATGCAAAACTCATTTCCAGAAGGGACTAAGATCAGGTGTCGCTCCAGCTCCAATAATGAAGACTTGCCAGGTTTCATTGGTGCGGGCCTGTATGACTCCAAGACGCAGAAGCCAGATGAGGGCCACATCGAGAAATCGATTAAGCAGGTGTATGCTAGCATGTGGAATTTTAGAGCCTATACTGAAAGGCAGTTTTATCGCATTGACCAGTTAGAATCAGCCATGGGGGTCTTGTGCCACCCAAATTTCTCAGATGAACAGGCTAATGGTGTGGGTGTCACCTTAGACCCCATCAATCAGCTGCCTAACTTTTTTTATCTGAATACACAAGTGGGAGAGGACTTGGTCACGAATCCAGATGCACTGTCCATACCAGAAGAAATTTTGTTGGATGCTACGACTAATGCAGGCGCCTTTTTTCGGGTGATCCGATACTCTAACCTGAGGGAGGATGAAGAGCTCATTATGCCGATGGATGATTTGGCAGATTTACAGAGCCATATGCGGGTGATCCATGATGAATTCAAACGGCTGTACGAAGCAGAAGGGGATGATGACTTTGCTATGGAGATCGAATATAAGATCACCGATCAGGGAGAGTTATCCATAAAGCAGGCCAGACCTTGGGCTTCGTACTGGGCTTCTTTTAACACGACTACAGATACCAAAGACATCTCTCTTGCTGACGTGGATGATGTCTCTTTATCAATCTCTCCTAATCCTGCAGTAGACTCGCCAAAAGCACTATTGATTCTTCCTGAGCAGGCAGAAGTTCGGTTGTCTCTCTTTGACGTGAATGGGATGAAACTGAGCGAATCAACTTCTTTCATTGCGAATAAAGGGCGCAACGAGCTTGGTTTAACAGATTTCATACAACATTTTGCCTATTTAGTTGAAGGGTATTATTATTGCAGATTTGAGATAAATATGGACGATAAGGTTAAAATATTTACTAAATCATTAGTTATACTAAATTGATCTGAATAATATGGGCCAATAATTGAATATAATTCATATTAAGACAATAAATAGCTTAAATCATAAAACAATTTATCGATATTATTATTCAAAAATCTATCTTATAATCGTCATCTTTATTACATATTGTACAGTAATCGTGTGATTTTGAGCAACATGCATTTAGCCTAATGTTAGAAATGCTTCTTTTTTCGCGATCTCGGCTCAGTTTTTGACTATTAATAATTTGCACCTTTCTGCTTGAGTAGATAAACGAGTTTGTCTATTCCTTTATTCGAGTCCGAATTAACACGACAACTATTTAAAAATTCGACGTATGAATAACTGTAAAGGTCAGCTTATAACTGCTGTGTGCGCTCTTTTCTGTCTTTTTTCTACTCAAGTAGCGATTAGCCAGACATTTAGTGCTTCACTGAGTTCTAATAATTTTTCTATTTGTGGTGATTCTCCAACTCTGACGATCACCCTGGTGAATGATACTGGGGCTGATATCACCCTGGATAGTGTTTTCATCAGATTAGCTAATGCGGAGAATTTTGCTGCCGAAAACCTGGTCCAAATATCGGGTCCGATGGCAGCCATTGCCGATGCAGATACCATCATTGTCAATACACCCACAGAGATTATTGCTGATGGAGTGACCTACAGTTTTAGCGTAGACATCGTGGCCTTATGTGGATCAGAAGCTACAGAAGACCCCGAAATAGAGGTCGTCTTTCGATCAGCGCAGTTCGTGTCTGACCCTATCATTTTAGATGGATTCGGTGTCACCTTTGCGGACCTGTCTATTTTGACGCCCCTTATCACTTCTAACAATAGTAATCCCAATGTCTTTGCAGCTACGCTTGGCGTAGCAGATACAATGAAAATTCCAGTGGCCAATGCTGGGCAAGGGCCTTTGACAGACTTTTTATATTACGTGATTGATCCCAGCTCTGTAGATATAGTGGATGTCTTAGTCGGAGGCATGCCTCTTGCTATCGCTGGTACGAGTGGAGATACTGTGTTTTATCAAGTAGACGCAGCTGTGATCATGAATGCTACCTTGGGAGGTGAACCTACAGGTGATCCGCTTTTCACGGAAAATGAAATATTGACATTCTGTGAAGTTTGGATAGGCAGTGACTGTAATGACAGCAGTCCGATCAACAGAGCAGCGCGATACGGCTGTGAAGGGAGTCCTTTTGGCGCCTGCCAGGAGAGTAATATGCCAATTACCGCCATCAGCTATGATTTGAATCTACCTAACATCACCGCTCAGAAGTGGGAACCCCTCGTAGACAGACCAGCGTGCTATGCAGATGATCTGACCACCTTAGCTATAGCAGTGATTAATACTGGTACGGCACCATTAAAGGATCTGGAGGTCGATGTGAGACAGTTTAGCAGACCTGGCGCAGTCTTAGGCAGCAGTTTTGTAGCTACGCTGCCAGATGGCAGTACAGTACCAGGGACATTGACATCTACACAAGCGACCGTCGGCACAGATGGAGTAAATGGGAATGCTTGTGCAGCAGGTCCCGATGCCTTCAATGCAGCTGATGCATTATTCTCAGATCTTAACTTATTTCCAGGTGATACAGTATTCATAACCTATCAGCTCGATCACGGATGTGATTGTAGATCCTGTGATATAGATAATATTTATGGCTCTTTTGTGACCCAAGTGCAATACACTGATTTTTGTGGGCGTAATGTTACACCTCCGTTCAATACTAGGTTAGATTTTCAGCCATTTGATGCTAGACTACAAGGCTTTTTTGAAGGAGAATCTTTTACTGTTGGCTCAGGCTGTGTGGATTATGTTCTTACTTCCTTTGGATCTACTTGGATGAGCTCATTTCGAAATTTCAGAGATGACTATCCAGACGCATATATAGAGTCACGATTAACTGTACAGTGTGGGGTCGATGTCACCTCCGTCACTAACATTAATAGTGCAGGAAATGCTACGGGATCTACAACTATCATGAGTAACGATGATGGAGGAGCTGGAGCAGACGATATGGTTATCATCAGGACGACGAATAATCTCAGTGGTGTGATCCAAATATGTTTTGATGTGGATTGTGCTGGTGACAAACCAGCAGGTGGATGTCCCATATCAGCGGAGTTCTCTATGACTAACTTCTTTGTTGCTGACCCATCATGTGCTGCATCTTGTGAGGCTAATATTTCTTGTGAGACTTCATATGCCGCCGTATTCGACTGTCCGCCTTGTGGCCCTTGTGATGGTCTGACCATATTAGATTTGGATATCAATCGGACTAATTTTTGTTTTTTAGACGCCAACAATGACTTTATTCCTGACACCGACGCCGGTGGTAATCCCATTATAGCGGACGCGACTAATGCCAAGGGTAAGCGATTCGTCGAGGGAGATACCTTGAAAGCATACATGCTTGGCGTTGTCAATGATGGTGCCATTGACCCTACCCCTCATTTCTGGGACTACGCCTACTTAGAATTAGATGTCATGACTCCTAATTTTACCATTCTTGGTGGAGATCTCAGAGTTTATGACGCTAGTGATGATGTGTATCGAGAGTGCGGTGCTCTCTCGCAGATGGCCGTTGGGTCTAATTTCATTACCGATCTCTCGGCACCGTCCATGGCTAGTCTCGCTTGTTCAGATTTTGATGGCTTTCAGTACGCTGAGGGTGATAGTCTGATCTTATGTGTGTTCTTCACACCGAAAGAGCCACTGCGTAATGTTCAGTCCGTCCCCGTCATTTATAATCCGGTCTGGTATCTTTCTGATACGGAGCCCGTCGGAGATGACATTGATCGATGTAACTTCTTACTGGAGACACTTAATCAGATTGGGATCAGAAGCTTTGAGCAGGTGCAAATCAATTCTAGAAATTTTGGGGGCTGCGAGACGTCCCCCTTTAGAATTCGAGAAGATCTAAATTATGGTAGTTTATCATTTGATGAATTTTGCAATGAGATCAGAAGTCCTGGTATACCTGATAAATTCACTTTTGTCAAACCTCCAGAATTTCAATTTTCCAATCAAGACTTTAGATTTAGAATTAGACAATTTTTAGGGCCCGATACTGATATTGTCAATACAGACGGCATCCCCGCTAATTTTTTCATTGAGAATGGAGATACCTTATGCTTTCAGGCCAAGGATTATTTGTTGTCACTGAATGATCCCCGAGTTACTGACAAAGGTATTGATGGTGGATTTTTTGTTGAGTTTTATCCTGCCATTCAGGGTAATTGTCTGAGTGAAGTAGGGTCCTACGAAGCCTTTTCTCAGTTTACCGCAGACGTAAACGATCAAGTCTTCTGCCAAGATAAATTAGTCAATGATTTTGGGGATGGTATTTTTGACTACACAGGTGGCCCTGTTCTCACTGTGAATTCTTTAACCCCAGTCATAGAATTACTAGAACCAGGCGGATGCGCCCAGGTACAAATAAGAAATGAAACTAATATCCCTGCACCCTTCGCATTCTTAGATATAGAAAATGTGAACGGTGGTCTGATTGTCACCAGCGTTAATAACCTGACTACAGGAATGCCCATTAACTCTACGCCGCTTGGTATTTTTGAGTTAGGGACCTTTCCTGCTGCAGCCATACAGACCTTTGAGATTTGTGCGAATGTGACTGACTGTGATCCACAGCAACTCGCAGTGACGGCTGGATGGGACTGTGTCCAATACCCGACCACCGTCGATGAAGCTATCTGCGCAGAGCCATCGACCATTGATTTCATTACGCTGCCAGGAGAGATAGATGCGAGTCTGATCAAGCCGACAGGTGCCAGCCAGACAATGCAGCTCTGTGATACTATATGCTATGTCTATCGTTTTTCGAGTACTCAGTTGGCTAATGTACAGGACTTGACCCATCAGTTTATTTTGGCAACAGGCCAAGAATATGTCCCTGGTTCATTCGAGATAGGATACCCAGTGCCTTTTGCGGGTCAGGGTGATACCATATGGACATTTATTCAAGATCCTGACAACATAGCTGGAAGCCTTTATACCATTAATGTGACGGATCTCGACAGTGATTTGATGGCCAATGGACTCATTGGATCACCAGGAGCTGTAGATAATTCTAATATCGTCCTCGTCAGATATAATACAGTGACGACCTGTGATTTCAGATCAGGGAGCCGACCCAGATTCAGGACCTGGGCATTTAATGCTTGTGGAGATCGTACCAGACGAATCGGAAATAGGGGACCGAGGATCTTTATTGATGGTCTCGTCCCAGAATACGACATCGATATCACTTTAAGCGATCTCGAACTGAATCCTTGTAATGGGGATAAGGCCAATGTAGACTTTGATTTGACCCTTGATGCGGAGACGGGTATTATGACCTCACCAGGTGACACGGTCAGCATTACCTTACCACCTGGGATCATGTATGTGTCAGGCACCTACGCAGACCTCCTGAATGCTTCAGGACTTCCCCCAGATGAATCCATGTCTAATGGATCGACGACCTTGAGATGGCCCATTACAGCTGGGCTAGTAGATGGAGATCAGATCGTCTTCGAATTAGAGATCATGGCTGTAGACATCGGCCAGATCTGTACGGAAGAAGAAATTTTAGTCGAGACATATTCTATCATGAACGCGCTTTGTTCTTCTGGTGGAGATTGTGATATTGCCGTACTCAGCGGAACAGAAAGTGTCCTGATCAATGTAGTCAAACCCGACTTAGAAATAGTGAGCTCCAGCTTAAATCTAATCTGTGATCAAGCGGGAACTCAGACCGTAGAATACTCATTCAAAATCATGAATAATGGAGACGTCCCGCAAAATATTGACAGCCCATTTACCATGGAGTTATGGACTGATGATGATGCGAATGGACTCTTGGATATGATGGTGGATAATTTGACGACTTCTATTTCTCTGGCGGCTCAGATTAACCCTGGAGAGATGGTGCTGATCGAAGGCTCTCAAGTCGTCACTCCTGGAGCGCTGTGTACTATCCTACCAGTGATCAATCCTGAGACAGCCTGTGTCTGCGAGATATCTGTGGGCAATCAAGTCTCAGCCACCATCGAGAATGTATTCGACGCAGAGATAGGCGTTTGTTCTAACGAACCCGTAGAGATAGGCCCTGTGGGCAAAGGCGGATTTGATTATGAATACTTAAGTGTGAATGGCTCTAACCTGGCAGCCCTGAGTGACCCTAATACATCCCCGACGACCATTACGTTTCAAAATACGACTGGTGCCGATATCGTATGGGAGTATGCCATCAGAACTTCATTTGATAATTGCTTCTCTTTTGACACGATCCAAGTGACGATCTTTCCAGAGCAAAATGAAGTAGTCAGTCTGACGGCATGTGAAGGAGAGACCTTCATCCTGCCTGGGCCAGTAGAAGGCTCTAATTTTGTCTGGACACCCACGACTAATATTTCGCCTCCAGATTCTAATTTTCCGACACTAGACCCTGTACCAGATGCATTCGTCAGTTACGTGCTGACATATACAGATGCTAATGGCTGTAATGCATCCAAAGTGATTAATATCAACCCGATCGGATGTGCACCCATGACGGGTATTGGAGATACTGTCTGGTTTGATATCAATGAAGATGGCTTCCAAGATCCTGGAGAGCCAGGTGTACCCGGAGTCACCGTCTTTTTATATAATGCTAATAATACCACGCCTGGAAATCACCTGAGTGCGACTGTGACGGATGCGGACGGATTCTATTCATTCACGGGTCTTCCAGCTGGTAACTATGTGGTGGGTTTCATCGATCCTGCTGGCTTCGTCGTCACGACACAAAACGCTGGCGGACCTGCACTGGGTACACCAGCTGATGAAGATGATAATGATGCGACACCTGGGACTGGTCTGACTGGTCCGTACTTCCTGCCTAATGGTGTGTTTAATCCGACGGTGGATGCTGGATATATACCCGACTGTTCTTTAGACATTCAGATCATCGATGTGAGTGAGTGTATTGCCACTGATTCGGGCTTGATCCGCTTAGTCGAATTAGAGTTCAGCTGGACCAATGCTGTCTTCACCTATGATTTTCTTAATGGATCCGACACCATCAATCTGTCAGTCTTAGATGATACATTTGAGTTTGTGATTGACCAGTTGTCTGGTGATACGAGCTTTACATACACTTATCTAGCAGATGCTACAGAAGACATCAACGCTCAGATCTCTTTGGCCTTAGATCCAGACTGTATGGCTATGGATCAAGTAGACAATATCGTTGGCTGTGTCTATGATTTAGCCTTAATCAAAGATCTACCTATCCTATCACCTGCTCCCCGCTATGGAGATATTCTACCCTTTACCATCACGGTGCAAAATCAAGGTTTACAGCCATTGACAAATATTAAAATTAATGATTTCTTACCCGCAGGATTTGGATTCGACATGGCACTTAATCCATTGTGGATGGAGTCAGCTGTGGATACACTGATGTATTTCATCACGGATGTCATGCAGCCAGGTGATGAGGTGAATATTCCTCTTAACCTTGAGCTACTCATGACAGCAGGTGGAGCTGAAGACTGGCTGAATAAGTCAGAGATCTTCTCTATGGAAGATACCTTGGGCGTAGATCGTTCCATGGATGACATTGATAGTACGCCAGATGCAGATCCAGACAATGATGCAGGAGGAATCGTGAATACGGGCTCGGACGACGCCTTGAATGGTGATGGCTCTGGTTCGCTGAACACCTCGAATCCGAATACGGACGAAGATGACGAAGATCCTGAAATCGTAAGAATCGTCGATCTAGCACTCATCAAAGAAATCGTAACACCACCGCCATACAATTATGGTGATCCGATTACATTCGACATCACAGTCTTTAATCAGGGAGCAGTCACCGCTCAGAACATTAAGGTGAATGACTTTATTCCTGCAGGTTTTGCTTGGGATACGGCTAATGAACCAGAATGGATGTTGATGGGATCCACGGCTATGGATACATTGCAAGGGCCCTTGGCTCCAGGGATGGACACCACGGTATCCATCACACTCACGCTCCAGATGGCTGATCCAGATCAATATGTCAACATTTCGGAAATTGGATATTTTGAAGATACCACTGGTAGCGATATCACCGGAGACGATGTCGATAGTCAGGCAGATAATGATCCGACGAATGATGCTGGAGGTAATCCAGGTACCGGATCTGACAATGTCAGTGGCGGAGACGGGAGCGGTACGGCTCAGGGCACCGATGCACTTTCTGATGAGGATGATAATGATCCAGCCTTCATTGCAGTACCACTCATTGAGATAGAAAAAATGGTGATTGGTGCGATACCAGCCAGTAGCGGCACCGACGGTAATTTCGATGTTACATTCGAACTCGTGATCACTAACCCAGGTAATCAGAAATTAGAAAACATAAAGTTACAAGATGACCTGGTCGAGCAGTTAGGTTCTGCCTTTGTGGGACTCGTATCGCCTCCGATGGTCGTGCCGCTGACTGATGCTGAAGTGGTCCCGACAGTGGTCC
>CALFUK010000169.1 GCA_937929945.1 uncultured Saprospiraceae bacterium | reverse complement strand
TCTGGACAGAATGCCACTCCTTTTCTAAGCGTAGACCTGCAAAAGGTCAAGAAAGTCAATCTGTTGATGACAGAGAAGATTCTCTCCGAGGGGGTGGGGAAGTAAAGAGCGAGATCAGTCATCCTGAATTTAGTTCAGGATTTGGCCCGCTGCGTTGAATTGAGTCTCATTAAAGATTTTCGCGTTGATTCCACATCTACTTATGACAGATTCCGAAACGAGTTCAGAAAGACATCGCTTGTTTAGGCGAGATCAGTCATCCTGAATTTAGTTCAGGATCTGGCCCGGTGCGTTGAATTGAGTCCTATTAAAGATTTTCAAGTTGATTCCACATCTACTTATGACAGATTCCGAAACGAGTTCGGAAAGACATCGCTTATTTAGGCGAGATCAGTCGGAGCAGAACAAAGAATCATAATAGTGTAGAGAAGGCGCTACATCACACATTAAACAAAAAGTGCATCACATCGCCGTCATTGACGACATACTCCTTGCCTTCGATTTGCATTTTACCTGCGGCTTTCACCGCTGCTTCTGAGCCTAAGTCGACGAAAGTAGCATAGGGGATGACCTCTGCGCGGATGAATCCTTTCTCAAAGTCTGTGTGGATCACACCTGCTGCTTGTGGGGCCTTCATCTCTCGAGTGATGGTCCAGGCGCGCACTTCTTTCTCTCCAGCAGTGAAGTAGGTGATAAGATTCAGTAGGGTGTAACAGGCCAAGATGACCCGATTGACACCAGGCTCTTCCAGCCCCATGTCCTTCACAAATTCTAATTTTTCTTCGTACTCTTCCAGCTCAGCTATGTCTGATTCGATGGCGGCACTGATCAGGATGCACTCAGCAGTTTCTGCAGCTATGGCAGCTTGGAATGCTTTGGTCATTTCATTGCCAGAGACCACTGAGCCTTCGTCCACATTGCAGACGTATAAGATGGGCTTTGCGGTGAGCAGATACATATCGTCCAAGACTTCCTGTGCGGTATCGCTTTCGATGGGAAATGTTCTGGCAGGTTTGTCAGCTTGCAGGTGGTCTATGATCGACTGCGTGATCTCGTATTTCTTTTGTTCTTCTTTGTCTCCACCCTTAGCACTCTTCTTGTACTTATCCAGGCGTTTTTCTAAGGTGTCCAGGTCCTTTAGTGCGAGCTCCGTGTCGATGATTTCTTTATCTCTGACGGGGTCTACGCTCCCATCCACATGCACTACATTGTCATCCACGAAGCAGCGTACCACGTGCACGATGGCGTCTACCTCCCTGATATTAGCGAGGAATTGATTTCCTAGACCTTCTCCCTGGCTGGCACCCTTGATCAGTCCAGCTATATCCACGATCTCCACTGTGGTGGGTATGATCTTTTCTGGATTGACGAGACGGCTGAGTTCATTGAGACGCTCATCTGGTACAGTGATCATTCCAATATTCGGCTCTTTGGTGGCGAATGGATAATTAGCTGCCAGGGCCTTAGCCGAGGTCAGGGCATTAAAGAGGGTGGATTTACCCACATTAGGAAGACCGACAATACCTGCTTTTAGCGACATAGTTTTGATTTTTGCAGGCGCAAAGATATCCTAATATTTTCTATAATCCGAGAATTTGCCATCACAGCTTGATGGCAGCCTAATCTGGCGTAAATTTAGATGAGTCGTTTAGGCCGAATCTATTCTTCGATTTTGATGGTCTGAGACACGCTGTAGCCCGAAATGAAATCAGTCGATAGCCGATCAAGTTCGTATAAGAACAGTGTTTTGAAGTTGTATTCTAAGAACTCTTGCGTCGTGAGGCCACTGGTATTGATCTTAGCCTTCATTTGAAAGGCATGGCCGTCTTGAGGAAGAATGCCGAGATGTGTATCCACATAATAGTCGAGCTCAGAATCAATAGTCAATTCGTAACTGGCTGTGAATAGCCCTGACTCCATTTCTACCAGTTCATAGCTGATGTGATCCAGACAGATCTCTATGGAATCACCAGAAGCATAGAGATGTCGACCTTCACCAAGGTGTATGTGATATTGGTAATCGCTCAAGTCATCCACCACCTCTTGAAGTTCCTTTTGTTCCGATGGGAGTAGTTTGATCGAAGCATCTTCGTACCACCGATTGAATGAACTCCTTTCTTTGACCACGTAAGGAGAGCCGTACCAGTCAGGATTATAGAGAGTGGCCTGTATGGTGCTGTATTCTAACTTGGCAGCGCTTAGCTCTATCACCTGGAAGTGTCGCAGGCCGAAGAGTGTGGCCAGAATGATGATGATAATGCAGAATTGCTTCATACGCAGATGATAAATCTATTCCATTCACACAACTATTCCTAATGGCTTAGGGGCATTATCATATTGTTGACATTTTATTTAGACTAAAGGGGGCTCTGGTACGATTAAAGCGATTGGAAAGTCTTCTTGCCCAGGACGTAGTATGACCAGATGATGGACTTATTCAGTTTGCCAGCTTGAGTGGCATCCCCAATCTTGTGAGCGGCAACAACGGATTTTACGCGGCGCCGCTTTTTCAGAATGGAGCCCAGATGGCTGATCACATAAAAGAGAGCTTTGGCCACGGAGGTGGCAGCAGATAGCTGACCTGTCAGCAAAAATTTGCACATAGCTACAATGTCCAAGATCACTCTGATGGGGACCTTCCACAGCAGTGTGGCGGTGGCCTCATTCTTCATGATGGTCACCAGGTTGTTTCTGAAATTGAGGTATATCTTGCGGGGGTGGTCGTAGCTGAGCGTACCACCGCCTAAGTGATAGACCACAGACAATGGTTCGTAGGCGATGCGGTATCCTGCATTTTTAAGTCTCCAGCAAAGATCAATCTCTTCCTGATGAGCGAAGTAGTCAGCATCAAATCCGCCGATGGATTTCATCAGCGCTGTCCGGATCACCATGGCAGCTCCACTGGCCCAGAAGATATCAGTGGCTTCATCGTATTGATGATCATCCGCCTCCACAGAGTTAAAGATGCGGCCTCGGCAGAGCGGATAGCTGAATACATCGATGAGTCCACCAGCTGCGCCAGCATATTCGAAGGCTTCTTTGTTTTCTAATGATCTGACCTTCGGCTGCACGCAGGCGATATCTGGATTAGCTTTGAGTCTGGTGATGATGGGATCGAGCCATTTGTCTGTGACCTGCAGGTCAGAATTGACGACTGCTACGTAGGCGGCATCGATCTGCTTTAGGCCCTCATTATAGCCACCAGCAAAGCCATAGTTTTGGTCCAAGGCGATGATCTCTACTTCAGGATGCCATTCCTGCAGATAGCTGATTGATTCATCCGTGGATCGATTGTCGATGACGTATATTTTAGCATTACCAGAGTAAGAGTCACCCATGAGAGGCAAGAATGATTCTAAGTATTCGACACCGTTATAATTGAGGATTGCAATAGCGACTTCAGGCTGCTGGTTCTCATCTATGATGCTGAAGATCTCTCTGATCTTAGCTTCGTCCTGCGCGATCTGCGATTTTAGTGCTGTGAGATCTGCGAATTTTTCATCATCTCGGATGTAAGCATGGAGATAGACTCTGATCGTCTCGCCATATATCTCTTCGTCAAAGTCGAAGATATTGACCTCTATGACTTGCTTCAGCGTACCGTCTATGGTCGGGCGATGTCCTATGTAGAGCATGCCCCGCAGTCGACGCTCTCCCAGCTTCACCTCGGCGGCATAGACTCCATTTGTGGGGATGAGCTTTACGGGATCTTTCACATCGATATTAGCTGTGGGGAATCCCATTTGTCTGCCGATGCGATCACCACCGATCACTTCTCCCGAGATAGGGTAGGGAGCTTGTAGGAATTGGTTCGAGATATCGATTTCTCCATTGAGCAGGGCCTTGCGTATTTTAGTAGAGCTGATGGTGATGTCATCGATCATATACGCTGGTATCTCTGTGATGTCAAAGTGCCCGCGGGCAGCATAAGATTTTAGCAGATTGATGTCCCCAGCCCTCTTCTTTCCAAACTTGTGATCGTAGCCAATGACGATGTGTGAGGGGTTAAATTTTTCGATCAGGAATTCTTCAATGTAGGCCTCGGGCGTGATCTGTGAGAAGGCCTTCGTAAATGGAGCTATCACGACATAGTCAATGTCACATTGAGCCATCAGCTCTAACTTCTCCTCTATGGTGTTTAGTAATTGCAAGTTGTTGTCCTTTTGCTGGAGGACTTGCCGTGGATGGGGCGCAAAGGTCACGGCTATAGATACGTAGTCATGTGCTTTGGCTATCTGACTCACCTTGTCTAAGAGCATTCTGTGGCCCTGATGTACGCCATCAAATGACCCTATGGTTATGGCAGATCCTGCGAAAGAGGGTAGATCATTCAGATCTCGACATACTATCATGAAGCGCTTATCATCGTTTGGTTAGCGGATGTACATTCTGCTCATCAGATTGAATCCTACATCGCGGTGCAAAAGTAGAAAAGTTGAGCATATCTTCTTGGTCATTCATCTTGAAACTTATTTACCTTGCATCTGTTAAGGCAATTATATGATAGATTTAAATCAAGTCGTCTCTGCACTGCGCACGGTGACTGACCCTCATTCTAATCAGAACATCGTCCAGGCCAAGCTGGTGAGTGACCTAAAAACGGAAGGCAATAACGTCTTTTTCGCTCTCGATGTGACCCATATCGGCGGAGATCTCAGATCCCAGGTGCATATGTCGTGCATGCAAAGTATTAAGGAGACTTTGCCAGGAGCGGAGGTCCACATTCACATGAAGTCATCAGGGCCCAATGCACCATCAGCTGCAAAGCAGGTCCTGCCCCAAGTTAAAAACATCATAGCTGTAGCCTCAGGTAAGGGCGGCGTGGGTAAGTCTACCATATCAGTGAATCTGGCACTGTCTCTGACCCAAATGGGCTACAAAGTAGGCTTGCTGGATGCTGATCTATACGGACCTTCCATCCCTAATATGCTTAATATTCAGGGTGAACGACCAAAAGTAAAAGAAGTCTACGGCAAGCATAAGATCATCCCCATAGAGACGCATGGTATGCACGTGATCTCCATTGGCCTGATCATAGAGCCAGAGAAGGCTGTGGTCCTGAGAGGCCCCAGACTGAGTGGTGTCATCAAGCAATTCATCAATGAGTGCATCTGGCCAGAATTAGATTTTATCATCGTGGATCTGCCACCAGGGACGGGAGACATCCAGCTGACGCTGGTGCAGACAGTTCCTCTGACGGGTGTGGTCATGGTGACGACACCTCAGAAAGTAGCCGTCATCGATGCCATCAAGGCCTCTAATATGTTCCTGCTGTCTAACATCAATGTACCCATACTTGGCGTGATAGAGAATATGTCGTGGTTTACTCCAGATGAACTGCCAGACCAGAAATACAAGATATTTGGTGAGGGTGGTGCGAAGGAACTGTCTAAGCTGAATGATACTACCGTCTTAGGCCAAGTGCCTCTGATACAGAAGATCAGAGAAGGTGGAGATTCTGGTAAGCCTGCTGCTCTGGAAGACGAAGCTCTCAAGGCCATATTTGCTGATATCGCGCAGCGCACGCTTGATCGAGTCGAATACCGCAATGAGCACCAAGATCCGACAGATATCGTCAAGATCACCACGCAGTAGAGTGGAGATATAGCTCTTTGAAAATGAAGCGTAGATGATGATTTGTAGGCAGAGGGATATTCTATGATATCGTGGAGGTGTTCAAAATCAAGAAGCTACATATCATAATAATTAAATATGTATTGTAACATGATTATTTATTGTAAATTTGCAGCATGACAGCGACACAAAAGCAAACACTTTTAGAACGAGTGGACAAAGCTTTGGATGACCTCAGGCCTCACCTAGAAGTGGATGGCGGAGATATAGAAATCGTAGAGCTGACTGACGATATGGTATTAAAAATCAAATGGTTAGGCAACTGTGAGATGTGCTCTATGTCTACAATGACCCTCCGTGCGGGAGTCACTCAGACTGTGAAGCAGCACGTACCAGAAATCACAGCTGTAGAGCCAGTAAATGGCATTGGATGAATCGAGAGTCTCTTATCTCATTCATCAGAGATCAGCAAAATTTTCTCTGCGTGGGTCTCGACTCTGACATGTCGAGGATACCCAAACATCTCTTAGACTTTCCAGATCCCGTATTAGAATTTAATAAGCATATCATAGATGCCACTAAGGATCACTGCGTAGCCTATAAGCCCAATATTGCTTTTTACGAGAGCAGAGGCGCCGCTGGCTGGGAGTCTTTAGCAGCGACATTGGACTATATACCAGATACACACTTTACCATCGCAGATGCGAAGCGCGGAGACATAGGCAATACCTCCAGGCAGTACGCCAAGACCTTCTTCGAGACCTTAGATTTTGATGCGATCACGGTGGCGCCATACATGGGCATTGACTCAGTCAGCCCCTTTTTAGAATATGATGATAAGTGGGTCATTCTCTTAGCACTGACCTCTAATAAAGGCAGCCAAGACTTTCAGCATCTAACTGACACCAGTGGGGTGGCTCTATATGAGCAGGTCATGCGCAAGAGCCAAGAATGGGGTACGCCAGATAATCTGATGTACGTGGTAGGCGCGACTCATCCAGAAGCGTTTCAGCACATCAGAGAGATAGCTGAGGATCATTTTTTATTGGTGCCAGGAGTCGGAGCTCAAGGCGGTACGGTTCAGGACGTTTGCGATCATGGATTGAATAATGATGTCGGTTTATTAATTAACTCTTCAAGAGGCATCATTTTTGCATCAGATGAAGAGGATTATGCTGAGAAGGCGAGTGACGCAGCGGATCAATTACACCAACAAATGAGCACAATCTTACAAGCACATTTCAGTAAGAGATGATGTTCAATCAACCTTAGTAGAAATTATGGCCTCATTCATAGATCATCTTTGAATGAAATGATTGATATAGATATATTACAGCGAATAATTATAAAACCATTTAATATGATAAAAAACATCTTACTCTTAACTGCTTTGTTCGTAGGTGTCGTGAGTTCTTACGGCCAGATGAACAAAGTAGAATTCATAGAATACGACTTGGATAATGGCATGCATGTCATTCTACACCAAGATAATTCTACTCCCATAGCCGTGGTATCTGTTATGTACCATGTCGGTAGTAAAAATGAAAATCCGGACAAAACAGGATTTGCTCATTTCTTTGAGCACCTATTATTCGAAGGGTCAGAGAATATCGAGCGAGGCGAATACGCCAGCTACGTGGAAAATGCGGGCGGCGTGCTGAATGCGAATACGACCTGGGATCGTACCTACTACTACGAGCTGCTCCCTTCCAATCAGTTGGAACTGGGGCTTTGGCTGGAGTCAGAAAGGCTGCTGCATGCTAAGGTAGAGATAGAAGGTGTAGAGACTCAGCGAGAAGTGGTGAAAGAAGAGAGAAGATCCAGAATCGATAATCAGCCTTACGGCGGACTCCTGGGAGCACTGGAGCAATCCATGAAGAGAGCCTATAAAGAGCACCCATATAAATGGTCCATTATTGGGTCTATGGAGCACTTAGATGCAGCTGAAGAAGAAGACTACAAGCAGTTCTACAGAGATTTCTACACGCCGAATAATGCGGTGCTGAGTATCGCTGGCGATATAGATATAGCTCAGACGAAAGAACTGATCAATAAGTACTTTGCCAGCATACCAGTCAAGAATCCTGATATCTACAGACCGACCATTCAGGAGCCACCGCTCTCAGGCCAAGTGAGAGACACTGTCTATGATAACATTCAGCTGCCAGCATGTGTGATGCTGCACAGAGCTCCTGCACAGGGTACGGAAGACTACTACGCTGTGAGTATGCTCAATACGCTACTGAGTGATGGTAAGAGCTCCAGACTGAGAAAGGCCCTTGTGGATAGAGACGAGAAGGCGATGATGGTCATGTCTATCCCGGTACCGATGGAGGATCCAGGGGTTATCTTAGGATTCAATATTGCGAACATGGGCGTAGGTGTCGAAGACCTGGAGGCAGGCATCATAGAAGAAATCGATAAGGTCAAGGAAGAATTAATCACGGATCAGGAATTTCAAAAACTGAGAAATCAGATAGAGAATACCTTCGTCTCTGGTAATGCTCGGATGGCGGGTATAGCTGAAAGCCTGGCCAACTATCACATGTACTATGGTGATGCGAATCTGATCAATACAGAATTGGACCGATACTTAGCCGTGACTAAGGAGGATATCAGAATGGCTGCTCAGAAATACCTCAATGAAGATAATCGAGTGGTGCTGCATTATTTAGCTAATGAAAGCAAACCTTAGGCATCATAACCGAATTGATATTCTTGATTATTATTTAAGATAAAACAATGGAAGGCCTGCACGGAAATAACGAAGTAAATTCATCGAGTTAACTAAGTACTGGCGGTCCTTTCCAATTAAAATATAAACACTATGCAACGTATATTTTACTTATTATTTATAGCTCTACTCTTCACTCAGTGTAGTAAGAAGACCACCGAGTCCGCTATGTCTAAGGCTGATGACATGAAGGGTGCGGTAGAGGAGAAAGCTGCCGATGCTCAGGCTGCTATGGCCGATGTCCAGGAGGCATTCAGAGCCAATCCGCCTGCTGCTGCAGCAGCCAGAAAAATCCAATTAGGAGAATTTGACCAGTTCACGCTGCCCAATGGCCTGACAGTGATTGTCGTCGAAAATCATAAACTACCGCGTGTCTCCTATCAAGTCCGCCTCAAAAATGAAGCTGTTAAAGAAGGAGATAAGGCAGGCTATGTATCTGTGACAGGACAGCTGCTATCCAGGGGTACGACCTCTAAGACCAAAGCTGAAATTGACGAATCAGTTGATTTCATCGGAGGCTCATTTAATACATCGGGCTATGGCATGTTCGCCTCCAGCTTGACGAAGCATCAAGATGATTTACTCGCCACGGTGAAGGACGTCTTACTATATCCATCATTTCCCCAAGAAGAGTTTGATAAGATCATCACTCAGACACTTTCGGGCTTAGAGCAGCAGAAGACTGACCCAGGTTCTATCGCTTCTAATGTAGCGAGCCGCGTTAATTTTGGCGCTGATCATCCATTCGGAGAGGTGCAAACGGTAGAGTCCACGGAGAAGATCTCTTTGGAAGATTGTAAGCAATACTATGCTACATACTTCACACCATCGAATGCTTTTCTAATGATTGTCGGAGATATCACCCCAGCTGCCGCAAAGGCCAATGCTGAAAAATACTTCGGAGTATGGGAAGGAAGACCCGTGAAGAATATGAAGTTTGACGAATGCAAGAAACCCACAGGTACGCAGGTGGCTTTCGCCAATAAAGAAGGTGCTGTACAGTCCAGCGTCAGAGTGACATATCCAGTGAATCTGAAGCAAGGTGATCCTGATGTGATCCCAGTATCTCTGATGAACAGCATCTTGGGTGGTGGAGGTTTTTCTTCCAGGCTATTCCAAAATTTGCGAGAAGATAAAGGCTTTACTTATGGGGCAAGCTCTCGATTGAATGTCAGTCCTATTGTCGGTAGTTTCACAGCCTCAGCAGATGTCAGAAATGAAGTCACGGATAGCTCCATCGTCGAATTTTTATTAGAGATGGAAAGGATTGCCTCAGAGCCTGTGGATGCGGAAGACTTAGCGAATATGAAGAATTTCAGAACCGGTGTATTCGCACTGCAGCTGGAGTCGCCTCAGACCATAGCCAGGTATGCCTATAACATCGCGCGATACAATCTACCTGCAGACTACTATGAGACTTATCTGGAGAAGCTGAATGCCGTGACTGCGGAAGATATCCAGCGCGTAGCAAAAAAGTACATCACTCCAGAGAATGCAAATATAGTCGTCGTGGGAAGTAAGGACGATGTAGCAGAATCAATCAAAAGATTTGATAGTGATGGACAGATCGATTTTTATGATTTTAAAGGTGACCAGGTAGTCGTCCAAGAATCAAATCTGCCCATGGAGCTGACCGCTCAGGGAGTCATCGATGACTACATCGCGGCCATCGGTGGAAAGGATGCACTGTCAAAAATCAAGACGGTCAAAACTACAGCAGACATGAGCGCTATGGGGCAAAACATGGACGTGACCACTTATCAAGATATGTCAGGTAAATTTGCCATGAATATGACGACTCAAGGTATGACGGTGGTAGATCAGAAGTATGATGGAGAGAAGATGGAGATGAGCCAGATGGGACAGAAGCAGATGATTACAGAAGGTCCTCAGCTCGAAGATGCCAAAGAGAGTGCCATGATCGCACCTCAGTTGAATTACGGAGATGAAGGCTATGTGTTGGACCTGAAAGGCAGCGAAGATATGGATGGTAAAAATGTATACAAGATCGTCGTGACTAATCCATCTGGTAAGAAAGTGACTCAGTACTATGACTCAGCGACCAGCCTACTGGTGAAGAATGTGAGCACCATGGGCGAGCAGACCATCACCCAAGAAATGGATGACTATAGAGAAGTGAGCGGTGTGAAATTTCCTTACAGCATGAAGCTGATCGGTGCAGCACCAGTACCCATGGAAATGAAAGTCAAAGACGTAGAAGTGAATGGAGCGATTGACGCTGCTGTCTTTATGATTCAAGAGTAGACACAGACCGACCCAGCATATAACATAATGTAAGGCTTTATCAGAATGATGTTCTGGTAAGGCCTTTTTTCATTTTTGCTGTGTAACTAAAAATTTGTTATCCAAATATCTTGGTGAGACCATCTTATTGGGAGACATGATTATCTTCGTTACAGGCGTTTTATATTTTTGTACCATAAGCTGTACTAATGATCAGACTAATTCTATTTATTGGTATTTCAGGTTTGCTGTCAGGATATCAGTCCTGTACACAGAAAGCATCTGATAAGAGCAGTAAGCAGGTCACTGAGCTAAGGACAGCACCATCGATCGGCTATGATTTAGAGAATCCTGACGATGTATTTCTGATGAACCAAGTGCTGGTGGAAATATCTGGCCTGGCTTATGATGACGCAGCCCAGCCAAGTCTATTGGCCATCAATGATGAATTAGGCATCTATTACCATCTTTCATTGTCAGATGGATCGATTCTGTCTCAGCATAGATTCGCTGCACTCGGAGATTATGAGGCGATAGAAGTAGTGGGAGATACCATCTATATCGCTCGTAGTAATGGTACCATCTACCTTGTCGATAAAAATGGTGGAGAAGCATTCAAAATACTAAAGACTGACTTTCACACGAATAACAACATCGAAGGACTGACCATCAATGCTGACGGTGATCGAATCATCGTAGCCTGTAAAGGCGTAGCTACCATCCAAGAAGTCTCAGCCGTGAAGAAAGGTAAGGCGCTTTATACAGTATCGATCAGCGATGGCTCTATAGATCCCTCACCCCTCGCTGTCATCAAAGACAAGGAATTGAGAAAGACTTATGTCGAGTCATTCTCAGCAGATGATCTATCAAAGATTAAGAAAATGAAAGTGATGGACCGAGTGGAGAAATTTGCACCATCTGGTCTGGCTGTACACCCTAAGACTAAAGCCCTCTACGTGCTCTCTGCCAGGAATCACAGCCTGGTCATCCTGGATCAGAGCTACGCTTTGCAGGAGGTCATACTATTAGATCGCAATATGCACAAACAGGCAGAAGGCATCTGTTTCGCTCCGAATGGCGACCTATTCATTGCTAACGAAGGGCAGCACAGCAGAGCCAAAATTTACAGATATAACTATAAAAATTAAGTGTGAGTATGAAACAAGGCATAATACAAATCATCAGTGTGATAACCATGGTCGCCTGCACATCCACTATGATACTGGGGCAGGCTGAGCGCTACTTCCCGCCGCTGAATGAATGGGAAGAAGCCAGCGCTGCCTCCCAAGGCATGAATCAAGCTCTACTGGATGAAGCCATCAGCTATGCGCAAGAGCAAGAATCCTCCAAACCACGAAATATGGAAGTGGCGCACTACATGGGATTTGGCAAAGAACCATTCGGCTATCCGATCGGGCCGCTGAAAGAGCGCGGTGAGCCCACTGGCCTCATCATCAAAAATGGAAAGATAGTGGCCAGCTGGGGTGAGCCTGAGAGAGTGGATATGACGCATAGTGTGAGTAAGACTTTCCTGTCTTCAGTCGTCGGCATAGCCTATGACAGAGGCATGATCTCTGATGTGGATGATCAGGTGGGGCCGTACATGGCACCCATCAGTTTTTACCATCCGCTGCCGCTGATGAATAAAGCAGATGGTTTCGACAGCAATGATCTTTTCGAGCCATTCGCCTCTGAGCACAATCGTAAAATCACCTGGGATCATCTGCTGCGCCAGACCAGTAACTGGCAGGGTACTCTCTGGGGTAAGCCAGACTGGGCTGATAGACCAGACAAAGATCCATCCAAGTGGCTCACTGCAGAACGTCCAGAACCAGGGACTGTCTATGAATACAATGATACCCGAGTCAATCTACTGGCCTTGGCGATTCAGAATGTGTGGCGTAAGCCACTGCCGCAAGTGCTCAAGGAAGAATTCATGGATAAGATACACGCCTCATCATCATGGAGATGGCATGGCTATGAGAACTCGTGGATACTCTTGGATGGAGTGCCTGTACAAGTTGTCAGCGGGGGAGGACACTGGGGCGGTGGTATGTTCATCAATGCCTACGATCAGGCCCGGCTAGGCTACCTGACCATGAATCGAGGTCGCTGGGAGGATCAGCAAATCCTATCAGAAGAATGGGTGACGATGGCTATGACGCCTGGCGTCAGTCAGACCTATGGCTTTATGAATTGGTTCCTCAATACGGATCAAGAACTGATCAAGACTGCTCCGACATCTGCCTTCGCTCACTTTGGCGCAGGGACTAATATGGTGTATGTCGATCCTGAGCAAGATCTGGTGGCAGTGGTCAGATGGATCGACCGTAAGGCTATTGATGGCTTCGTAGAGAAGTTGGTGGCTGCGGTAGAGTAGGGATAGTAAAACCATTCCGTTGATCCGCTGTTTCACCATATATGAATATCAAGACATCTTGTGCGACGGTAGTGCTGTTACTATACCTGTGTGTTGGATTATTTTCACAAGCTAATCAGGACTGCAATGTGCCTGGAAAATCAGATGCAACTATGGAAGCTAAGAATATTTATGGAGAGCCGCTGCAGTCATGCTGCGTAGATCCCATGACAGGATTTTATAGAAATGGCATGTGTCTCACGGGAGCTGAGGACTATGGGACTCACATAGTCTGTGCTGTGGTGACCAAGGAGTTTCTGGAGTACAGTAAGTCTAAGGGCAATGACCTGATGACAGCCCGGCCTGAGTATAACTTCCCAGGGCTGAAGGCAGGTGATGGCTGGTGCCTGTGCATCTCGCGCTGGCTGGAGGCAGTAGAAGCTGGGGTAGCGCCACCGATCAATCTCGCAGCCACTCATGAGAAAGCACTGCAGTATACTTCCATGGAAGTATTGGCCTTGTACGATGTAGCTAAGCAGAACTGATAGAAGGAATCATGATGTCATCGTCATCATTTTCCGAAACAATGGAGTATGATGACATCGGCGTCAAACAGCGGTAGCCTGGTATATCGTATCTGTGCATTTAATAAATGTTCTCCTACTACCTGCATACATCATTAGCAAACACTCCTTCTCTCTATACCAATAATCAATTACATCCCTCTATATCCGCTAAGAATGTAGCGCCACTGATGACTTCGAATCCTCCAGTGAGCAAGACATGATTTCCCGCTTTCAGGCTGACATCTCCCGTAGAGATCACTGTGCCATTAGACAGGATCCATTGGTCTGTTTTTAAATCTAAGACTGGCTGGATGGGCTGCTCTAATACATAAGCAATCGGATACGGGCAGTCATCACAGGGTGGACAGCTTCCTCCGCAATCAATGTACAGCTCGTCACCATTCTTGATGGCATCAGAACAGGTGCTGCCGAACTGTGCTCCATATCGAGGCAGTCTGCGTCCATACTCTAAGGCCCCTCGATCAGGAGCACCATCGATCACATAGCTACGATTGATATTATCCATCATATCCCCGTTATTGATCACGCGTGATGACGCCGTAGGACTGAAGTCTCTGTCAGCAGTAGAGTAAGATGTGGTGGCTGATGTAGGTAGTGCGATATTGACGAAGTCAGAAAAGTCCACTTCTATACTGTTAGCCTCTAAGATGCCACTGGCCTGGAGTACGGGCACTGTGGCATAGCGGATATTATCCCACTTGAACCACTCTGTATTAGTGCCACCACCACGGGTAGACTGGTATGCACCGTAGTCCCAATCATCGATGATGCTTCCGCTGACTAAGCCATATTCTTCAAAACAATAGCGGCCTGCAAAGAGAACATTATTTCTAAAATAAGTGTTCTGCCATCCGGCTGGAGACTCCATGGCATTGACCAGATTGGACACTGTATTATGAGCGATGACTAAGCCTGATGGACCTCGATTCATCTTGAAGGCAGAATTTCCAATATTGAAAAATTCATTCCGAATGACATAAGCTGGTCCTCCAAATACAGGTGCCAGACTGACACCCGCTCGGCCATTATAAGCTCGGTTTCGATAGATGCGAGAGTTAGACACCATGCCGTCGACTTCGATGTGATCATCAACGATATTCTTCATCTCATTATGATGAATGTCCAGCGAATAGGAGGTGCGATAAGCAGGTCCATCTGTGGAGATGGCATCGCCAAAGTTCTCTATGGTGTTATAGCTGATGACATTGTTATTGCCTCGGATGTCGATCCCCCGTTCATTGGGGATGCCTGGCTGAGGCCAGCTCGTATTGCCGATCATTTCATTGTTGGTGACGTATTGATCCCGTTCCAAGGAGTCCTCCCTGCGATTGATAAATCCATAATCTACATCACTAAATTTATTATTTCTCACTGTTACGAATTGTGTATGCTGTGCATCAATACCGTATGCTCCATCGCGGATGCTGAAGCCGTCTATGATAATGTGTGCTGTCGGATTATTATCAAATCGGCCCATGACGATGATTCCTCCTGCAGCCCCACTGCCATCAATGACAGCAGCATGCTGGTTATCACTGATAAAGCTGATTGGTGCATTTGCAGTGCCATTTCTGGTGATGCTGAATGGGCTATAGATTCCTGGCCGGACGATGAAGTGGTCACCAGGTTGTGCATTATCAGCAGCAACTTGCAGCCCCCGATATGGATTGGCAGCTGTGCCCGCGCCTCCACTATTTCCTGGCGCCACGTATCTGATGCGACTGAATGAAGGCTGTGGTATGTCCTTCGTTCGGGCAGTGACATCTATCGTCTGACTACCACCGTCAGGATCAGTGAGCGTCACTCGTAAATCATAGGAGGTGCCAGGCTGGAGAAACATGGCGCTCGCCGCATGGAAGTTGAAGCCCCAGGTAGCTCCATCAATGAGTAGGCCTGGATGTGCCCGCATACTGATCGCTGCTGGTGAGTAGGTTCCTGCGCCTTGCACTTTATAGGCGAGGGACATGCTACTGTTGAGATTGTCATCACCATCGATGGAGACATTCACGCTGATGTGCTCGAAGGTCGCATCTATTCTGATGGATTCGTAGACCAATGATTCGACCGTCGGAATCTGGGGGAGGGGATAGTCTGGCCCGTAGGCAGGGCGTGGCATCCCAAACTCCAATGCGCCTCGGTCAGGCAGTCCGTCTGAGACAAATGGGTCATTTAGATTGTCTAATGAGGCTCCTGTGTTAATCGCAGGAGAGCCAGCTATGGGCATGAAGTCGCGGTCCGCGGGCTGGTAAGAAGTCGTGATGGAGACGGGGAGGGATATATCATTAAAGTGAGAGAATTCTGCTTGAATGCAATTTGCCTCCAAGATACCGCTGGCTTGCAGATCTGATATGGTGGCATAGCGGATGTTGTCCCATTTGAATTCTTCGGTATTGACCATGCCACCGCGAGTCGATTTGTATGCTCCGTAGTCCCAATCATCGATCAGGCTATTCGCTACGAGGCCATACTCTTCAAAGCAGTAGCGTCCTGCGAAGAGGACATTGTTTCTCATAAATGTATTTTGCCAGCCAGCGGGTGATTCCATGGCATTGACCAGATTCGATACTGTATTATGGGTAATGACCATACCTGAAGAGCCCCGATTCATCTTAAACGCAGAATTTTCCAGATTGAAAAATTCATTGCGAAGGATGTAAGAGGGGCCTCCAAATACGGGGGCAGCACTGACGCCAGCGCGGCCGTTGTAGCCTCTGTTTTGATAGACTCTGGAGTTAGAGATGGTGCCGTCTATTTCGATGATGTCGTCTACTGCATTGATGATGTCATTGTTATGAATGTCTAAGGAATAGGAGGATTCATAGGCAGGACCATCCGTAGATATCCCGTCAGCAAAATTGGTGATGTAATTGTAGCTGGCTACATTATTATTACCGCGCAGGTCTATGCCTCGTTCTCCTGGTATGCCGCTCTGTGGCCAGACCGTGCGTCCGACGAAGTAATTGTTGGTGATGTATTGATCTGATTCTAAGTTGTTCTCGCGGCGATTGTAGTAGCCAAAATCCACATTAGATATCAAGCAATTTCTGACGGTGACATGCTGTGTACTCTGGGCATCTATCCCGATAGACCCGTCTGTGATGATGAGGCCATCGATGATGATGTGTCTGATGGGGACTGAACTGCTGCCCAGGATGATGATACCTGTCTGGATGCCATTCCCATTGATGATGGCGCTGTGTGGCGTCTGGCTTTGGATCACGATTGGCTGGGCTGCAGTACCATTAGTCGACAGACTAAAGGGAGTGTATTCTCCAGGGCGTAAAATGTAGTGGTCTCCAGGCTGAGCAGTAGCTATCGCTGCCTGTATGCCTCGGAAGGGGGTAGCGGATGAGCCATTACCACCGCCAGCACCAGGCACGACATATTTAATGGTAGCAGCCGCTGATGGCTGGGGTATCGCCTTAGTCTGCACACTGATGATGCTTGATGTACCACCCCCATTTGGGTCTGTCAGTATGAGCTGTATATCATAGCCGGTACTAGGCGAGAGGTGCATGATGCTGCCGGCATGATAATTTCTGTTTTGGGTAGAGCCATCAATGACTAATCCAGGATAGGCGCGCATCGTCATAGCTGCCGGCTGAAATGCTGCTCCTGAAGCTGTTTCTCTGTAATTGATCTGTAAGCTGCTGTTGCGATTGGTATCGCCTGTGATGTTATAGAGGACGCTGATGTTTTCGAAGGTCGCATCAGTCCTGATGCTGCCCGCAGTCACAGCAGTTTGCGAATGTAGCTGGACTGTGCTGCTCAGGATTAATAAACAATAAATTAGATTTTGCATCAGCAGACGATTTGATAGAAAATGAAGAGATTAGATCGGAAGAGATGATAAAACTAAGATCTTAGAGAGACATTTTTTATAGGAGAAACCCTTGATCGTCACATTTAGTCCTGATTGTTTGCCTAAGGGTTTTCGCTAGCTTATTTGAGCCAGATTTATATCTTTCATTAGTCAATGTAAAATCGCTTATCTTCCAGAGACAAAAATAAAATGTAAGTAGATGATCGATGAAGCAAAAGCAGTAAGAACAGGCGAAGAGCAGGATTGGAAAAGCCTCGAAAGCTATTTGAATCAAAAAGTAGAGGCGTGTCAGGGCAAGATGCAGGTGGCACAATTCTATGGAGGTCATGCTAATCTGACCTATCTACTCACATTTGGAGATTCTGAATTCGTCTTGCGCAGACCACCATTTGGTAAGATTGCACCAGGGGCTCATGATATGAAGCGAGAATTTAGGGTGCTGTCCAAACTGTATCAGTATTTCCCCCAAGCACCAAGAGCCTACCACTATTGCGAGGACTTGGATATCATCGGATCTCCCTTTGTGCTTGTGGAAAGACGCAGTGGAGTCGTGGTCCGCTATAAGCTGCCTGAGGTATTCGCATCCTTTGCCGATGTCGAAAAGCGGCTGACCGATGCCATGATTAAGGCGCAGGCTACACTGCACAGGATAGATGTAGAACAGGCAGAACTGACAAAGCTGGGTAGGCCAGATGGATACCTGCGCCGGCAGTTGGACGGTTGGTCTCAGCGCTGGGACTTATCCAAGATTGATGAGAATCCGAATATGACAGAGATCTTTGAGATATTGACCGCAGAAATACCCGAAGCTCAGGCGGTCGCTATCGTCCACAGTGACATCAAGTTTGACAATTGCCAATTCGCTGCCGATAATCCTGATCAGGTCAGCTCTATTTTTGATTGGGATATGACAACTCTGGGCGACCCTCTGGCAGATGTGGGTATGACCCTGAGCTATTGGCCTGAGCCATTGCTGCAGAAGTATAAGTCATTGCCTGTGAGTCTGGTTGGTAATTTTCCAGATAAGGACTACCTCAAAGCGCAATACGCGGCACATTCTGGATTTGATTTGGCTAAGATAGATTGGTACGAGTCTCTATCCTATTGGAAGGGAGCGGTCATCGCGCAGCAGCTATATACTCGATACGTCAATGGTGCTACCAAAGATGAGCGAATGAAAGGATTTGGCGAGTCCGCGAAAGCACTGGCGGAAGTGGCTTTGATTAAGGCAAAATCACTGTAGGTCGCCTGATCGAGGCGGCATGTTGTGATGGCTTAGATGCCGTCTATTTCTTTGATCTTCTGAATCCAAGTCTCTGGCATGGTAATCTTCTTCAATGCTTGGTAGCTGTATGGTATGATGCTCTGCTCTGAAATAGCCGCTATTCTCTGGTGGCGATCAGAGACTATGACGCACTGCATGATGAAGCGATCCTCTCTTATTTCTGTAGTCCTGACACCTACTGTGACGGTATCAGGGTAGGTCACTGGAAAAACATACTTGCAGTCCTGCCATGCTAAGATGGGACCAGCCCCATCACCGCTGAATGATGTATCCATACCCATTATCTCAAAGTAGTGGATTCTGGCAGATTCTGCCCAGCGCATGTATTCAAGATTATTGACATGATGAGCAGCGTCCATTTGGCCCCATAGGACAGGGTATTGAAGTTGGGTTCGGAATGAGTCTAAGTTTGTAATCATGACAACTGGCTTTCTATCTGATAGCTAAGATAGT
>CALFUK010000168.1 GCA_937929945.1 uncultured Saprospiraceae bacterium | reverse complement strand
AATGATGTATACACGACTAACTGCTTATGTGAGGGCACTTTCCAGGATACAGATGCTGATGCCATCTGTGATGCTGATGACTCATGCCCTAACTTGGATAATGCTTTAATCGGTACAAGCTGTGATGATAATGACCCTTGTACATTGAATGATACCTGGCTGTCTAACTGTAACTGTGTCGGTACATTCACCGATTCTGATAGCGATGGCGTATGTGATGCTAATGATCAATGCGCGGGACTATATGATGGACTTATCGGCCAGCCGTGTAATGATAATAATATTTGCACGACGGGTGATAAATGGCAGGCTGACTGTAGCTGTGCGGGCACATTCAATGATGCTGATATGGATACTGTCTGTGATGCTAATGATGTCTGCCCTAATTTTGATGATCGATTGATTGGTTCGAGCTGCGATGATGGAGATCTATGCACTACGAATGATGTATACACTGCAGCTGGCTGTGGCTGTGTGGGCACGCTGCAAGATTCTGACGGAGACGGAGTCTGTGATAACGATGACCAATGCCCAGGTCTAGATGATGGGCTGATCGGGAGTCCCTGTGACGATGGTAATGCCTGTACAACGGGTGATCAGTATGTAGGCTCTTCATGTCTATGTGAGGGTATTGTCATAGATACTGATGGTGATGGTGTCTGTGATGCTGTTGATGCATGCCCTAATGATCCAAATAAGACTAGTACTGTCGGTATTTGTGGCTGCGGCAACGTCGACCTTGACAATAATAATGATGGGCTGTGTGATACAGACTGTATCGATCACTTGAGTATCGGTGCGGTAGTAAGTACCAATTCGACTTATGAGGCAAGACTGACTATTACATCAGATGCGTTAATCACCTCTGGCAGCACCAATAATTATTCTGCCGGTCAAATGATCACGCTTGAGCCAGGCTTTGAGGTAAATGGTGGGACCACCTTTCACGCTTATATTTTAGGATGTGATAATTAAGCACAGGCAGCAGGTACAGGTATAACGTCTTTTTGGTAACATATTCTTAAATATTCTGCAAGAGCAACGAAAATTTATTATCATATTTGTATTGTTATATACACTGCATCAATTTCTAACACCTTTTACTGCGTTATTTTTTAATAACTAACGTTTTAGATTTTGAAAACTAATACTCTTTGGGCATCTCTCCTCCTAGTGTTTGTGTGCCACAGCTCTGTCTATGGACAGACGACGACTTTTCTTCCATGGGATAGCGATTGGCGATACTATGATTTGGCCAATCAGCCTCCTACTATATCTGGGAATAGATGGTCTGATACCAATTATGATGACTCTTTTTGGGCATCGGGTGATGCAGAGTTAGGCTATGGTGATGGTGATGAGGAGACTGTTATCAATTCTTCTGCCTTGACGGCATATTTCAGAAAGGACTTCGTGATTAATAATCCGTGCCAATATGAAGACATCAAGATTCGGATTTGGCACGATGATGGATCAGTGGTCTATCTCAATGGTGTGGATGTATGGAGACTTAATATGCCTAATGGCCCTATTTCTTATAATACCTTCGCCAGTAGTTCGAGTGGGGACAATGCCGTAAGGACGATTACACTACCCGTTTCCGCTTTTAATGGGGGTATGAATACCATAGCCGTAGAGACCCACCAAATCAGTGCTGGAAGTTCTGACATCAGCTTTAATATGACAGTTTTCGGTGATTTAGATGCTCAGACTTCTATCTGTTCTTGTAATGGGTCCGCCATTATGGATTCTGATGGAGACGGCGTGTGTGATGACATTGATCTTTGTGACAACAGTGCAGGACCATGTACCATTAATCTTTCTCAATATAGCTTCTGCTATTCTAATATCCTGACGGCTATTCCTGATGATTTCTCTGGGATCACTTATAATTTTGACAGCAAGACCTTTTATTCAGTTGAGAATGACAAATCCAAGATATTCGAACTCGATACTGATGGGAATATTCTCAGGACAGTGACGCTAGTAGGATTTGATGACGTAGAAGGTTTGGTCTATTTTGGCAATAACGAATTCGCAGTTGCAGAAGAAAGACGGAGGAGAGTCGTATTTATCAACATACCTCCTGGAGGATCTAATATCACTCGTAGTTATCCAGGATTCAATGGGTACATCCAAATAACAGGAGCTGGTTCTGGATCTAATGACGGCCTGGAAGGTATTGCTTACAGTCCTGTTGATGACTTGTTATACCTGGCAAAGGAGAAGACTAGCATGGCTCTGTTCTCAATCCAAAATCCAATGTCAAAGAAAGGCTCTTCTATAACTCCCAATCAGCCGTTTAGCCTTGTTAATAAGGCGAGTGGATATCCAGGATCTGGTGGATTCACAGATATAGCAGGACTGAGCTTCACTGAGAAAGGGACGCTCCTCTTGCTATCAGAAGAAGGTAATTCGCTCGTAGAGGTGGACCCCTTTACGGGGAATATGATCAGCTCTATGAGCCTGAGCGCTGCGAATAATTCAGATGTAGAAGGTGTCATTTTTATAAGCCCTGGCGAATTAGTTTTTGCCAGTGAGCCGAACGAATTCTATCGCTACACAGTGAGTGGATCATCATGCGATGATGGGAATTCTTGTACCACTAATGATGCATGGAATGGATGTAACTGCAGTGGCACACTCATGGATTCTGATGGGGATGGAATATGCGATGGACAAGACAGCTGTCCCAATCTTAATAACGGCCTGATCGGTAATCTCTGTAATGATGGGGACCCCTGTACGACGAATGATAGATATACGAGTGCCTGTAACTGCGAGGGCACGTTTCAAGATTCTGATAACGATGGTGTATGTGATGTTAATGACTCCTGTCCAAGCCTAAACAACTCGCTGATCGGAAGCAGCTGTAATGACGGTGATCCATGTACGAGTAATGATGTAATCACTAGTGCCTGCCAATGTGCCGGTACACCAGCCGCTGATTCTGATAACGATGGAGTATGCGACATAAATGATGCCTGTCCAGGACAAAATGATGGACTCATCGGGCAGCCGTGTAATGATGCCAATCCATGTACTACCAATGATATATACAGCTCTAGCTGTAACTGTGTCGGAACGCCAGGTCAAGACTCTGATGGGGATGGTGTGTGTGATGCTATTGATGCGTGTCCAGGTTTTAATGATAACCTGATCGGCATCAGTTGTAATGATGGAAACTCGTGTACTATTAATGATAGATGGACTAGCGCGTGCAACTGCGTGGGAACACCCGTCAGTGATTCTGATGGGGATGGTGTGTGTGATGTCGATGATGCCTGTCCAGGACTAAACGACGGACTCATCGGACAGCCATGTAATGATGGAATCTCGTGTACAACTAATGATAGATGGACCAGCGCTTGCAACTGTGCGGGGACACCCGTCAGTGACTCTGATGGGGATGGTGTGTGTGATGTTGATGATGCATGTCCAGGATTTAATGACGGACTCATCGGACAGCCGTGTAATGATGGAAACTCTTGCACCAGTAATGATGTATGGACAACTTCTTGTACCTGTTCTGGTACACCGCAGACTGATTCTGATAATGATGGCACATGTGATGCCAATGATGGATGTCCTAACGATCCCTTTAAGACCAGTCCAGGCTTATGTGGATGCGGCAGCACCGACGTAGACTCCAATAATAATGGTGTCTGTGATATAGATGAGTCTAACACTAATTGTCCAGCATCTACTTTTGTCGCAGGTTTTCCTACCACTAATACAGTCTTCGAAGCACGTAGATTCGTTACCTCTAATGGGACACATGATAAAATAGGAGTAAATGTAGATTTTTCGGCTGGGCAGTTAGTCACCTTATTGCCGGGATTCGAAGTTAAAAAAGGAGCTATATTTCATGGATATATTGATGGGTGTAATTGATGATGTCTACTCGCTTTTCATTGGGTAGCTGGTTTTTTTGAATTAATCTTTGCTTTTTGTCATCTTACGAGGATGATTGAAAGCATAGATCAGTTTATAGCTCAGTTTTCTTCTTTTGTTTGGGGCTTTCCTTTATTGATCATACTGATTGGTGGTGGTGTTTATTTCTTGGTCCTTTCAAGATTTTTACCTTACAGATACTTCGTCCATGCCATCGGCATTCTTAGGGGTAAGTATGATGATCCGAATGATCCAGGGGAGATCAGCCACTTTCAGGCACTATCGACGGCACTAGCTTCTACGATTGGCATGGGTAATATTGCTGGAGTCGCTGTTGCTATTTCGATCGGTGGCCCTGGTGCAGTCTTTTGGATGTGGGTAAGTGGACTGATAGGTATGTGTACTAAGTTTTTCACCTGCTCCTTGGCGATCATGTATAGAGGCAAAGATACGCGCGGAGAGGTACAAGGAGGGCCTATGTATTTTATAATGGAGGGCCTGGGTAAAAGCTGGAAGCCCTTGGCGGTTTTTTTTAGTTTAGCTGGCCTAATCGGCTCACTTCCCGTATTTAATGTCAATCAGCTCACAGAAGCCATCAGAGAGATTCTGCTAAAGCCCATGGGTGTGCAGACAGGCCTGGAGTCTAATCTAGCGACTGGCATATTCTTGACGGTGGTCACGTCCATTGTGGTCCTGGGTGGACTTAAGCGTATCAGCAAGACGACGGAGAGGCTGGTCCCTTTCATGGTCGTACTTTACTTTGTTTCAGTCTTTATCATTTTAGTGATTCATGCGGCTGAGATACCCAAATACATCTCACTGATATTCACTGAAGCTTTTTCTGCTACACTATTCAAGGGAGATCAGATGCTAGGTGGTGCTCTGGGAGGACTTATTTTGTTAGGCATCAGAAGAGGAGCCTTCTCTAATGAGGCAGGTATCGGTACAGCTCCGATGGCCCATGGTGCTGCTAAGACGGCTGAGCCGATCAGAGAGGGCCTGGTGGCTATGGTGGGTCCATTTATTGATACGATCATTGTGTGTACACTTACGGCACTCTGTATTCTTGTGACAGGTGTCTGGGAGTCTACCGATGCTAATGGGGTCAGCCTGACGGCGACAGCTTTTGCGGAGTCACTGCCTTCCGTCGGTAGTTATTTGCTCTTACTCTGCATTGCTGTGTTTGGCATTTCGTCTTTGTTTTCTTTCTCATATTACGGCACGAAGTGTCTGAGTTTTTTGATCGGTGCTGATAAGAAGCATTACTATAATTACTTCTACCTGTCCAGTATTTTGATTGGATCTATTGCCTCACTGGATATGATGATCAATCTCATTGATGGCGTCTATGCTTTGATGGCTATTCCTACGATGACGGCGTCCATCATCATGGCACCTCGCGTGGTGAAGGCGGCACGAGTGTATTTTAGTAAGCTGAAGGCAGACTGACTCATCTACTTTTAGATCAGGGTCTAATAACACGATAAGCAACGTCCAAATTCATACCTTTACTAGGGATTATAATCAGATACAATGATGACAATCGCTCAAAAAAATGGCGTGCTACAAGCGATGCTGACTCTCGTAGAAGACCTCCGACAAGACCTGATCGCTTGCAATCAGAAGGAGCTTGCAGCATTTGCGGGTGGTGATACGGCTATGTATGATCGGCTGAAAGTAGATGATGCCAAAGTAGATGAGATGAAACAGTCTCTGCAAGATGTGTGGGATAAGCCAGACCCGATCGGTCAGCTCATCTCCAGCTACGATCACCCCAATGGTATGATGGTACAGAACAAAACGGCACCCTTCGGGACCATTCTGATCATCTATGAGTCCAGACCTGATGTGACGATTGAAGCTGCTGCCATTGCCTTTAAGTCAGGTAATAAGATCCTGCTCAAAGGTGGTAAAGAGTCAAAGGCCTCTAATCTGTTATTAGTCGCATGCTGGCATGAGGCTCTCCGCGCAAATGACTTATCCACTGACTGGGTCCAGTATTTAGATTTTGATCGGACGGAGACACAGGCATTCTTGAGGGCTCCTACCTGCCGGCTTGACCTCATCGTACCCAGAGGTGGTGAGGGTCTGATCCGCTTTGTCAAGGAGCACGCTAGCTGTCCCGTCTTAGTCAGTGGTCGCGGTAATAACTTCCTGTATGTCCATCAAGATGCTGATTGGCAGATGGCTGTGAGAATCATCCTCAATGCTAAGCTGAGTAAGATATCTGCTTGCAATTCGCTGGATAAGGTGCTGATCGATGAGGCCATGCCAGACTTTGCTGATAGAGTCGTCAGCCTCTTCCAAGAACTGGATAAAAATAATGTAGAAGTTATATCAAACATAGAATCGTCCAGTGGGGTAGAGGCCAGACCCTGGTTGTCGGATGACATCCTTCATGAAGAATTTTTAGATCATAAAATACTAGTCAAGACAGCAGCTACGATTCAGGATGCTGTGATGACAATCAATGAATATTCAGGAGGTCACTCAGCTACCATAGTGACAGAGAATAATGAAGTCGCAGCTCGATTTATGGATGCGGTAGACTCAGCCGCTGTGTATAGAAATGCTTCTACCCGATTCACAGACGGAGGCCAGATGGGTATGGGGGCGGAGCTGGCAATCAGTACAGATAAGCTGCATCATAGAGGGCCGCTTGGGTTAGAACAGTTAGTGACTAATAAATGGTATGTATATGGAGATGGCCAAATCAGAGACTAAGCAGCGTCTGGTGCTCAAGCTGGGGACTAGTACGCTGACACGCGGGACGGACTCTATCTCACGTGGCAAAATCGAAGACATCGCTCGGCAAATCAAATCTCTCAATGAGCAATATGATTTTATCATAGTTAGCTCTGGAGCGATAGCTGCTGCTAAGCAGTTTGTCTATCTGAATGGGAAGCAGCCGATTGATGATAAGCAAGCACTGGCATCCATAGGGCAGCCTCATCTCATGCGGATATTCTATGAGATCTTTAATGAGCTCGGACTACCTACGGCTCAGTGTCTACTGACTTACTACGACTTTGATAATGAAGTATCAAAACGCAATATCACTAACACGATCCAGCAGCTGCTGGCGAATGGCTATATCCCAATCATCAATGAGAATGACACCGTCGCAACGGAGGAGATTAAATTTGGTGATAACGATAAGCTCGCTGCGCTGACAGCTCAGCTATTAGAAGTAGATCTGCTTGTCATGGCGACGAATACCTACGGACTATATGATGCGGACCCAAATACGACGGAGCGGACTAATACCATCCCTACCATCACCGACTTAGATGCCATAGCTTCCTCTATCGGCGATACGAAATCCAGCCAGGGCTCAGGCGGCATGAAATCAAAAATAGAAGCAGCTGCCATCGCACAGCAAGCGAGTATCGAGACCTGGCTCATCTGTGGCTACGAGGATAATTTTTTACTGAATGCCATGGGGGGTGAGGCTCCATTCACTAAGATTATTCCAAAAGGATAACCAGTCAACACATTGATCGAAGGGAGCTATTTTGCACATTCGATAAAACTATCTCTACTTCATGATATCATTGTATTTTTGCGTTAAAATATAATCCATGTCTAAAATACTGGTATGTACCGGAGGAGGAGATTGTCCAGGGCTGAATGCTGTCATTCGCGGTATTGTCAAAGCAGCTAAACACGACAAACAGGAAAATGAAGTCTGGGGTAGCATAGAGGCCTTTAATGGAATTCTGAAAGATCCCCCTGATATAAGAAGGCTAAAGAATCGGACAGTCAGAGGCATCCACGTGAAAGGAGGCACCATCATCAAGACGACTAATAAGGGAAATCCACTTGACTTTCCTACCCGAGACGAGAAAGGTCACTGGATTACCGAAGATCGCTCTGAAGAGCTAGTGGCTAAGATCAAGCAATATGGATTCGATGCTGTCGTAAATATTGGTGGAGATGGTAGCCAAAAAATTTCGCAGGCCCTCTATGAGAAAGGCATGAATGTCATCGGTGTGCCTAAGACCATCGATAATGATCTATCAGCTACTGATCTTACCTTTGGTTTTTCTACTGCTGTCCAGATCACGTCTGATAGCTTTGACAAATTAGTCACCACAGCGGCCTCACATAATCGAGTGATGATCATGGAGGTCATGGGCAGAGATGCGGGATGGATAGCTCTCCATACTGCCATCGCGGGAGGTGCTGAGATTTGCCTGATACCTGAGATTCCATATGATATCAATAGGATACTTAAGATTATCAAGAAGCGCTATCGCAAAGGGAAAGGCTTTGTAAATATCGTCATTTCTGAAGGTGCTAAACCAATGGATGGGGAAGTCGTCGGCAAGACCTCTCATGATGCTGGGGACACTCACATCAAACTTGGAGGTGTAGCGAATCATCTGCGGGCTCAGCTGGAAGCGGCAGGCTGCGAGGCTCAGATCAGGACGACTATATTAGGACATGTACAGCGCGGCGGCACACCTATAGCATACGATCGAATCTTGGCTAGTGCTATGGGGGTTAAGGCATTTGACCTGATCAAAGAGAAACAATTTGGGACGATGGTCGCGCTGAGAAATAATGCCATTACCTCCGTGTCCTTAAAAGATGCTATAAGTGAATACAATCATGTGGATTTGGATCATTATCTAATTCATACAGCAAGATCTCTTGGTATAGCTTTTGGGGGTGAGTGACTACATTTAGAATGAAAGGCAGTTTTCTTTGCTCACAGATTTATTGCTTTGTTTGGTGCTAGAAAGTATTAACTCCATAATTCTAAGTTGGCAGGCTGAATCTAAAAGTAGTGCCTATTCCAATTTCTGATTCTACTTTGATTTCGCCTTTATAGTGCTGGACGATCTTCTTGCAGGTGGCGAGCCCAATGCCTGTTCCTTCGTATTCATTCTGTGTATGCCCTTTTTGGAAGCCTTTAAAAATATTGTCAAGTTGAGATTCATTAATTCCGATTCCATTATCAGTAATTGTGGCTTCAACTTGATTTTTATCAATCGCTTTGAATTTAATCTCTATTATGGGGTCTCTATCTTTTGCTGAAAATTTTATTGCGTTCTGAATGATATTTTGAAACAGGACAACTAATAGAGCTTTGTGCCCCATGACTGATGCCGAATCGTGAAGAATAATTGTTCCATTTTTAGCCTCTATTTGGGATTTCAAAAGAAGCTTAACCGAATCTATAATACTTTCGAGGTCAATCTTAGATGGTAGGGGTAAGTCTTGGTCAATCTTTGAGAAGACCAGGAGATCCTCTATCATCTTACTCAAAGAAAATATGTTTCTTTTGATTAAGTCAAGGATATTCAGATCGTTTGGCTGTATGACTTTTTCATATTTACGTGCAATAAGGCTACTGAGAGAACTTATCGTCCTTAGGGGAGATTTTAGATCATGTGCGGCTGTCCCCGCGAAGTTGATGAGGTTATGATTCATATCCTCTAATACCTCTTGTTTATGCTTCAGATTGTCATTATTCTCAGTCAGCAAGTTATTGACTCTTGAAAGCTCAGAGTATGATTTCTTCTTTTCTATGCTATTTTTATAGAGTAGACCAAGTGTGATGAGTGATAATAACAGTAGAAATACTGACAGGAATAACTGTCTTCTTTTGGACGAGATTACAGCGTCTTTTTGAAGGTTGGCGGCTTCTGATTGTTGTAAAATCAGTTTTTGCTCAAGATTTTTTTTGTTTGATTCATATTCGAATTTGAGGCTTTCTATTTCATTAAATTTCTCTATGTTGTAGATGCTGTCTTTCAGAGCAGTAGACTTCTGGAGGTAGGTGTAGGATTTGTAATAATTCTTATTTTTTTCATAGATTTTAGATAGATGCTGAGTCGCACTCAGTTGCAGGTTTAAATCATCATGTTTTGTGGAAATATCTAAGGAGGTCAGCGCATATTTTTCAGAATCCTGAAGCCGATTTCGATCAAAATTGACCATAGAAAACCCCAGCAATGTTTCTGACTCGCATTCAGCAAAGTCTATTTTTTTACCAAGCTTATAGGCTTTTTCCAATAGAGAATTTGCGTCATCGTATCTTCCTGTCTCTAAATATAAGAGACCTAATTTGTTGTAAGCGTATATGAGTGAGCGGTTATCATTGACTTCTTTCTTTATTTCGATGCCTTTCAATATAAATTCTTCGGCCTTGGCATATTCTTCTAATCTGAAATAGGTAACACCAATATTAACATAGACATATGACACTAATTTTAAATCATCAATTTCGATAAATTTATCAAGTGATGTACGAAAATATTCTAAGGCAGCAGGAAAATCTTTTTGCTCTTGGTACACAATGCCAATGTTATTGTTGACATAAGCAAGAGCTATGTCATCATTTGCTTTTTCAAGAATAGGAATGCTGCGGTGAAAATTCTGTATGGCTTTTTTGTAGTAGCCTTTCGTCCCGTATATGGTGCCTTTGTTACTGAGGACTGCTGCTATTCCCTGAGGATAATTTATTTCTTCAAAAATTTTTATGGCTTCTTCAAAGATAGAGTCGGCTTCTATATAATTACCTTCCCCAGACTGATACAGAGCCAAAAGCTGTACTAAGATTCCTTTTTCAAATAGTAGGTTTTCAGTGTCAGTTTTGTCGATGCACAGATTGATTACTTTTCTGGCTTTCTGTGGATTACCTTCATTTTGGTATATATCAGCAATCAGTGTCTGTATGTCAATCCAAAGTAATGGTTCTGATGATGGTTCTACTCGAGATGCTAAATCGATTAATTCCTCTCTTCTACTCCCCGTTTTCTTAGATTCTTCGATTACATATTGATAGAAATTATATCTATTTTTTAAATTTTCGTCATCATTAGCTTCATTATATTGATCGGCTGAATCTAATACTTCTGTCAGGGCATTATAATTCTTCTTTCGGAAATGAATGTCGGCCTCCGCAAGAAAATATTCAAATGCATCAGTGCTACCCAACGAGGCAAAATTGATGAATTTTTTCTTAGTTTCTAATAGGAGTAAGGCAGTGTCAAGCTTAAATTTAGAGTATTGAAATACCTTGACATAAGATACGGTATCAGTATCATTTATATCATTATAAGCAAACGTATAGTTACATACAAATGCTATGATTAAGCATATAGACAACATTTTATTAGGCATGGAATTGGGATTCCAAAATAGTTATTTATAATAGTCTTTACTGGGTAGTTATTTAGACTAATATACAATTTATGGAACAATATGGCTAACTGGCCCTGCCTATTTATGTGACTATAGAATCAAATCTCTCTAAATTCGACCAAAAGGTTAGGCTGTAGACATTTCTCCAGCCTAACACAGGCTTTTCTTTACGGTGCTATAGTGTTTAGCTCTTCTTGAAAAGCTATAGCATCTTTATAACCTTTTATCACCTTGAGGGCATTGAGATCCTGATCTAAGACCACAAATGAGGGATACGATAGGCTACCTTGTAGTAGATCTGCCGCTAAGGTGTGATAGCCCCTTCGGCCTGATGGTACGTAGCTGTGCTTTTGGCCTCGAAATGTGACAGGCTCTCTTTGTTCTGCATTAAATTTGACTAGGTGAAATCTTTCATTTAGGTATTGACTCAGATATGGATCCTTGAAAGTTTTTTCATCCATTACGGTACACCACTTACACCAGTCGGTATACACATCGATAATGATCAATTTACGCTGCTTCTTTTGTAGATCCAGAATATCCGACACCTTGTGCCATTCTATAGCCTTACTGTGCGCGGTCTCGGTGGGTGGTAGTGTATGACTGGTCTGTAGGTACTGACCTATGCTTAAGACACTGACGCTTGCAAGAGCTGCTAATAAGAGAATCTTTAAATAACTCATATGAAATGTTTTAGAATGAAATAATGAGCCAAAATTAGAGCTGGACGAAGACTGATTCAAGGAAATGGGGATGGGGAAATAGCCTATATGGGGGTGGAAAAAGGGTCTAGTACCGCGTTAATTGGCGGTTTTGACCAGCGACAATGGCTTCTTTGCGATTTGTGACTCCCAGCTTAGTATACAGCTTATTGATGTGCGATTTGACAGTACTGACTTCTATGAAGAGCTGATTGGCGATCTCTTTGTTAGAGTGACCCTCCGTAATAAGGTCTAAAATTTTTATTTCTTGTGGGGTGAGAAGATCGATTATGCGGCTCTCTTTTTCAGGTGAGGGCTGAGTAGAAAGTTGCTTTTTTAGATGACTGATGTACCACAGCGAAAGTAATAATAGACCACTTAGCACGCCTGATAGATACTGAAATACCACAGCTGTTTCGGACTCGTCAGAATCATAATAGCGCATTTTACGATTGTAGTCAATGGTATATTGGTGATCTGGCCAATCTTGCCTGAGTCGGGCGCCCACTTGTTGGTATTCAATCTTATGGGCATCATAATAATTGACGTAGTCGGTATTATTGATCGCAGCAAGGGAGACTAAACTGCTGCTGCACGTATCAGCAAAGTCGAAGAGGTCTCGATTGAGCTTGTCCTGTGAGAAGCGCAGTTCGGAGGGAAATTTGATCTCATAGAATTGATAGCTGGGATACACCAGGAGGCCAAGTGATTTCATCAGCGAGTTTTCCTGATCACCTTCAATGACATAATCCCCAAAAGGGGCGTAGGTATTGTCATCAGCTGTGATGCGGAGCTGGCTGTCATTATTAAGGAGGAGATGGATGAAGTTATGCTCTTCTCCGCCGACATAGAGACAAGCGTTGAATTCGGAGTGCTCTTCTTTGATCAGATACAATCTGTAGAATTGTGACTTTTGGGGCAAATTATCGCCTCTGATGATAAAATCACCATTTTCAGCTACAGTAGCGACATTGATGATGAAGTCGGCATTAGCATCGTAGTAATCATCCAGTCGATCTATGGTAGCCAGATAGATTTGGTGTTGCCAGTCCCCTTTCATGTTCAGCGTGCCACTGATCTCATAAGCTGCGTGGCTTAAAAAGGGCATCGACACTAAAAGTAAGGCGATAGCATACATGGTGCGATCAGGCATCTTCGAAAATAGAAAAGCTGCGATGGAATAGAATTGTTGGTGGTCTGTTTAATATATTATTAACGTGAGATTCTGACATCTATGATATCGCTACCATAATTTTTGTTGCCCACGGATCTTTTGCTTTACGCAAATTTCTGATGGCGTGTTTGATGATCCATTGGCACGCTGGTTCAGAATTTTTAGCCCAGCTTTCGATGAGCGCCTTGGCAGTACTGGGGTTATCCTTGAGAATATCATTGATGCAGTTGGCGACTGATTTTTGTACGTATTTCGATTGGTCGTTTTTCAGCTGCTCTAATATTGGTAGGAGAGCTTGAGGGTCATCTATATACGGCTGCAGCTTAGTCGCCCATGGCAGTCTTGGCCTTCCGCCCTCTGATGCCAGTCGTCTGACGTGCTTATTTTTACTCTTTGACCATTTTTTCATTTGAGCTATGGTTCTCTCAGGGTATGTTCTTAAGAATGGCCTGATGCTATACTCTCCCGTATTACGTTTGGTGATTTCTTCAATGATCTGCATGGATAGCTTAAAATGATTGAGGCCATACTTCTCTACGTACGCAGCGATGGGCATGAGCCAGTAGTACTCGAGAAACATGCCGGTCTCTTTCTCATTTTCTGGTCCAAGTATCTTGGAGAATACACTGATATCTTTCTCGTAGGCTCCAGTCATATGCTCTTTTAAGGCATCTGCTATGCATGCCACTCTTGCCTTAAGTTCCAATGGCGGTACCTGTAGCTTCACGGTCTTGACAAAGGATGCAGTCGAAAATGCTGGGTATGTGGCTTTGATTTTCTCACTCAGCATCAGTGCGAGATCTTCGTCAAACCATAATTTTAATTGCTTGTAGGCCATGTGCGTTAAAAGTAATGCTCTCTTGTATTGACACCAAATCATGAACCACGAAACACTCAGAAAATGAGGATATACAAGAGTAAGATTTACTTAGTATTTACTGAAAAGCACTAGACCTTTGGACCGAAATACATAGAACGAATCTCTTATTAGATGACCGTTTAGACAAGATACCGACCGCTTACACGCTCAGACCGACCGCTCACTCATTTACTCAGAATATGTCATTATTAATTATGAGTTTGAGTTAAATTAAACTGAGACACATGGCACCTTTATCAAGATATTTCTTTAAAAAACCATCCGTCAGAGAATTAGAGATACTCAATCTCATAGCGGATGAGCTGACAATCAATGAGATTGCCTCAGCCTTATTTATCAGCCCTGAGACGGTCAAAACTCACAGGAAGCACTTGATGCAGAAACTACAAGTGCGCAATACAGCGGGACTCATCCGCCGGGCCTTTGAGTCACAGCTTTTGGTGTTGTCATGATGATGGGCTTGCATTTATTTATGGGGTGTCTTGGCATTATTTACATGGCTGCACGATCTTAGCCTGCAGTGTACTACCGATGGCATAGTGGCCGCGCATTGATTTAATTTTTCTTTACATCTAAGCGAATCATGCATAACACATCTTATATCTGATCCAGGGTACAAAGCTGTGATCGGAAATTTGCCTATTTTTAAAAATAACAGAATAAGCTATCAATCAATTACAACGACATAGTATCTTGATATTCATTGCTGCATGTCTATGGCCTCTGCTGGCCTGGCTTCAGCCACTCCATTTTCAGCACATTACGACGGATGCAGGCCTATCGCAGAATTCTGTGATTAGCATCGCTCAGGACAGCTTTGGCTTCCTTTACTTTGCTACTCAAGATGGACTCAATCGGTACGATGGCTCATCTATGAAGCCTTACGAAGCCTATTTTCGAGATGACACCGAGCGTGCATACAGCCAGCTGGGTAAAGTTTACATTGATTCTTCCAATCGAATTTGGACCTGCTCGAAAGCAGGTGCGCTTACATTTTGGTCTGGTGAGCAAGATACGTTTGTCACGATCGACGGCATCGTCGACGCCAGCTGTATCATAGAGTATGATGCAGGAAAGTATTACGTCGGCAGCTTTACGAGAGGACTGTATGATTTGTCTTTTTCGGATCTGGATGATTACGCCGTGCAGAATATGGTCTCGGGCTTCGGTGTGTACCAAATTAAAGTACAAGATAGGCGTGATATCCTTCTGGCTACGACACGTGGTGTAAAGAGATATAATGGAGAAATCTCTGATATGTATTCATCTTTAAGTGACCTGCACATCAGTGATATAATCGAGCATCAGAATAAGCTATGGATCTCTAGCTTCAGCGATGGATTATATGTCGAAGCAGGTGCTGATAGCTTGAGGCGGTACGCAGGCTTACCAGCTGACCTCAGGATCCAGGATATTCATCTCGACTCTAAGTCCCGACTTTGGATATCGAGTTATAGCGATGGTTTATTCCTGATCGAGAATGAATCGATTTCGCACTTTGCCTATGATCCATTAGATGATAAATCGATCAACTACAATGATGTGCTCACGATATATGAGGATTGGCAGGGGAATATTTGGTTTGGTACGGATGGTGGCGGTGCTTCATATATAAGGAGCCGCCCTAAACCCATCTACGCCGTCACTAATGCGATGCTCCAATTTAGAGCTAATGTAGATGTGCCGAGGGCTATCAGTACCGATCGGACGGGAAGAATATGGATTGGCACCTCTGGTAAAGGCCTCACAGCGATAAAGGCTGATCTGTCCAGTCTGGATCATTATAATAGTCGTGCGGATCATGATTTATACAAGATTCCCAGCGATCGTATCATGAGTCTTTATCATGACGAAGAGGACAATCTTTGGATTGGCACGCAGGAAGGAGGCCTGCTCTATAAGTCTGCAGCTCAGACTCAGATTACCACGATTGATCATGAATACTTGCAGGGCACGACTATCTGGGATATACATCCTGCTGATACCGATCATCTGTGGCTCTGCACTAGATCAAATGGTCTTATGCTGTATCACATCGAGACGGGGGCAGTCGAGAGATATAGCAGTCACACAGGTCATCTTGATGATGATAATATCAGAACCATCATTAGTGGCAGCCGAAGTGGAGAGTTCATATGTGGATCAGAGGGTGGGGTGATCACACTTATCGACTATCCGTCTCTCCATTTTGCTAAGCTAGAGTTGGGCCAGCCCATCAGATCAGTGAAAAGCCTCTGCCTGATAGAAAATGAGCTCTGGATCGGCACCAGCCAAGATGGTATCGTCATCCATGATCGGATCAAGGCTGAAAGTCACATCTTGAATCAGACTAATGGATTACCAAATCATGTAATCTATTCCATCATCCCGCATAAAGATGAGTATGTCTGGATCAGCACCAATAAAGGCATAGCACAGATTCACAGAGACTATCACAGACCAGATGTGCTGAATCAAACCTTCTCGACTTCTGATGGACTCGTCAGCAAAGAGTATAATACTGGGGCATATCATATAGATGATCGGGGCATCATATATTTCGGAGGTTTGGATGGGGTAAACTGGTTTGATCCCAGTAAAATGCTCAAGGATCTTGAACCTATAGATTTAGCTTTGTTGGAGATCATCATCACCCACAGCGACGGACAAAAGCACATTTCGATTTATGACAAAGCTTGTATCGACCTGAGTTACAAAGACAGAGATTTTCAGATTAAGTATTCGATGTTGGACTTTACTAATATGGAGGAGAGAGAATACATGTATCGACTTGAGGGCCTGAACGAAGAGTGGATTAATAATGGCTCAAATGAGCTGGTGAATTTTTCCAATGTGCCTCCAGGAGACTATCAGTTTTTATTAAAATCTAAGAATCATGATGGGGTCTGGAATCGGGTGCCTGTCAATATCAGTATCCACATAGAGCCTGCCTTCTGGCAGACAGTGTGGTTCAGACTATTAGTGATAGCAGCGCTACTGTATGCCCTTTGGTCATCTTATCGGATGCGGCTGAATCAGGTTCGGAACAGAGCTGCCTTGCAGAATCAGCTTGCTAGATCAGAAGCTAAGGCCCTCAAGTCACAAATGAATCCACACTTTTTATTTAATAGTCTAAATGCGATTGATCATTATATACTGAATAATGACAAGGCCACTGCTTCAGATTATTTATCTAAGTTTTCTAAGTTGATCCGACGCATTCTCGACTTTTCTGATGTGTCACTTATAAGCATGGAGCAAGAATTAGAAATTTTGGAGTTATATGTCAAGATGGAGCAGCTGAGATTTCCAGGTAAATTCGAATACGAATTCTCAATAGATCCAGCACTTAATACTCAGATGATCAAGATTCCACCGCTTATTCTTCAGCCATTTGTAGAGAATGCCATCTGGCATGGATTACTCTATCTGGGCGAGCCTGGCGTACTATCCGTCAGGGTAGCTAAGGTCGATCAGCATATTGTTTGCACCATTGATGACAATGGTATCGGTAGAGAAAAATCAGAACAACTCAGAACCGCCACAGCGACTAAACGTAAGTCACATGGGATCAGCATCACCCAGGAAAGAATGAGGCTCAACAACCAACTATTTAATTTGGGTGGTAGCATTGAGATCAAGGATAAATGCGATATCAATAAAATAGCAGTCGGTACACAGGTCTTGATAGAGCTGCCGTACGATGCTTCATTGATTAAAGACTCTGCGCATGCGGCCTCTCAACTCTGATGTCGCGACTCTACGGAAGAGCTTATTGATCAGCTCACTATTGACTCTGGTATTTGCTATAGTCTCATGGGACAGTGCAGCTCGAGACATAGATCCACCTCACACAGCGCACTTATCTGACTCACGATTCATGGACTGGGGAGGTGTCAATGGGATTCCCGGCTGGGCTCATGCGGTCCTGGAGGATGATCAGGGCCTGCTGTGGATCAGCACATCTGACGGTCTTGTGAGATTTGATGGCGTCAGCTTCAGGCTGATGGCCTTCACCTCGGATAAGTATTCAGAGTTTAGGCGGCTATTTCAGATCGATGGACAGATCTATGTAGGCGATCATGATAAGCCTTTGCATCGCTATCGAGCTGACCTGACACCTGCTCGATTGGAGCTGTTGCCTTGGCAGGATTCCCTCGGACTTGAGCTACACATATGGAGTAGCTATAATCATCATGACGGAAGGGTCTTCTTATCTGATCACGACGGTCAGATCTACGAATATCTGGATGCCACCCAAGGAGTCGAATTATTCTTTGATATGCTGTCAGTGCCGCATGGTCGCTCCGAGATAGAACACACCGCTCGAGAGATTAGAGCAGATCCTTTCGATACTGACCGGGTCTGGGTGTGCTCTAAGCAGGGCTTATTTCACATAGATGTCAATACTAAGGAGTATCAGTTTTACAGACCCAGAGATCAGCCCCAACTTCAGAGGCTTTCGACTGATGACAGTTATGCATTTCATGATCACATTCAGATTGGTAAGAATATTTGGATTAGTAGCTATGGCAATGGACTTGTGAGGTTTAATACGGAAGACTTTTCTTGGAAGGCCTATCGATACGAGCCGCCCTACCACGGTATTAGAGAGAACGCCAATTTTATTCTCTCACACATTAGTCATTCGGATCGATACATCATCTTAGGCGGACGTGACATGAAAATCTTTGATGTCGAAGAAGAGAAATTCGTAGATTTCAGACGACATCATGGTGGGTACAATGCTGCCTCCATTCCAACTGTACAAATGTATCGTGCTGGTGAGTCCCTGTATGTGATCGCCGGTGGAATATTATCGGAGTTATCGCAGGAGCACAATCAATTTTTGACTGGTGATCTGAATAGAACTCAGGCCGCAGCAAATGAGTCCACGATTACTGCTGTCGCCAAGATAGATGAAGAGAGGGTCATAATCACTGATCGTGATCAGAGATCCTATTCTTGGAATACCAGAGACTTGTCCATAGTCTTTACAGACAGCACGATGCGATGCAGTGAGCTACACCCAGAGCGACCATCGACGACATGGGAGTATGATCACCCATACATCATCGTGTCAGCTGGGAGTGCTGAGACAAGGCAAATAGAGGTCGCTAGCAATTCAAATTTTTCAGGCCTTAGATCTTTGTTGTTAAGTGGAAATGATCAAGCATGGATGACGACTCAGGCGGGAATTATCAGATATAATTTTACGGATTCCAGCTATCAGGTATATGATAAACGACATGGACTTCTGACTAATGACTGGTCTGAAAATGGCATATTGACCGAGCTGGAGGATGGATTTATTTTTGCATCTAGTGCGAGTAGTTTTGCTTATTTTCATCCTGATCAGCTGCGTGTCAGAGTCGATAGTGGCCTGACTCCCTTCGTATACAGCATAGATGTGTATGACCAAGAGAGGCTGAGCTGTAGTGATACCGATGAGACTATCGGATTTACACTAGAGGCAGAAGAAAATTACTTTAGTATTTATTATTCTGCGATGGACCATGTAAAGAGTCGAGCCGTAGAATTTCAGTATCGACTCAGTCCTTATGATAAGTCATGGCAATCTGGCAGTCCACTGATGTCAGCGGTTTACTCAGACGTCCCCCCTGATGACTACCGCTTTCACTTGAGGTGTCGATACGAAGGAGGAGATTGGGTGGTCTCTCAGCAAGACGTCACAATTTTGGCCAAACCGACCTTCACAGAGTCCATGTATTTTCGATTAATCATAGCTGCGGGCATCACTAGCTTATTCGTATTTTTATTTCGATATCGAGTGCGTATGATCAGAGATGAAGAACGCTTACACTCTGCGTTTAGAGAAGAATTAGCAGAAGTAAAATTAGAGGCTTTGCGCAGCCAGATGAATCCCCATTTTCTATTTAATTCTCTCAATTCCATTGACCATTACATTCTTAATAATCGACCAAGACAAGCATCTGAATATCTATCCAAGTTTTCTAAGTTAGTGCGGAAGATTTTAGAGTTTTCAAAGCGTAAGCGCATTACACTAGATGACGAACTGGAGACGCTGAAGCACTATATTCAGATGGAGCAGATGAGATTTCAAGAACGATTCGAGTATAAAGTCGTGGTAGAGAAAGATGTACTCACAACGGCGCTCTATGTGCCTCCACTACTGCTCCAGCCTTACGCAGAAAATGCCGTGTGGCATGGTATGATGCATCTGGAAGATAGGGTCGGCTTATTGACGATCCGCATTAGTCTGAAGGATCGTGATGTCATCATTGAGATCGAGGACAATGGCATCGGTAGAGTGAAGTCCAAGGCGATCAAACCTAAGTCTGCGACCAAAAGAAAGTCTTATGGTATAAAAATCAATGAAGATCGGATCAGACTGAATAATGAGCTAAGACAGATCGGTGGATCCGTGGATATCAGAGATAACTATAACGAGTATGGGCACCCGATCGGGACCAGCGTCACAGTCAGTTTGCCAATAGATGAAGATGAAAATACCGCTTACACGGTGTAGTCGACCATTCACATCGTAATACTGACCACTGACACAATAAGAGTCGTAATTATAAATAAATCAATGATATTTATGTAAAGAGAGATATTTCCATTGAAGCGAAGGCATCTGGTAGAGGTCGAATAGAAGCATAATCATTAATTAGAATATAGTGAATGAATACAGAATCGATCAGAGTCATCATAATTGATGACGAAGAAGCAGCACTCCAAACACTGAAAATGAAATTGGAAATGTATTGCCCACAGGCAGAAGTCGTCTCACTGTGTGACTCGGCAAAGGAGGGCATACAGGCCATACACAAATATGATCCTGATCTTATATTTCTGGATATTGAGATGCCATGGATGAATGGCTTTGAGATGTTGGACTGTCTCGGGGACAATATTAATTTTGATGTGGTATTCGTCACCGCCTATGATCAGTATGCTATCAAAGCATTTAAGGTAAAAGCCATCGACTACCTACTGAAGCCAGTCGATAAGGATGATCTGCTAAACTGCCTGAATAATGTGGAGCTGAATCAGAACCAATTTAATCGAGAGGTACTGACTGATCTGGTCGAAGAACTGGATAAGCCAGTCATGGGCAAAAGAGCGATGCTACACACAAAAGATGGCATAGAGATCATTTCATTGGACCAGATCATCTATTGTCATGCTGACTCTAACTACAGCGTGGTGACCATCGTGGACGGTCGCAAGATTCTGATCACTAAATCTCT
>CALFUK010000167.1 GCA_937929945.1 uncultured Saprospiraceae bacterium | reverse complement strand
CGATCACTGACTTAAGATTAGGAGACATGTATGCTCCATTAAGATAGATGATCTCAGAATCTAAATCGAAAAGCTCCCTCTGACATTCCATTTATGATTATTTTCGGACAAGATATCAGAAATAATGAAAGGTCTGTCAGCTAAATATGTAGTTATCATCTATAAGCCATTCAAACAGATAATAGGAGCATAGCACCCTGTAGTTTATAAAATATCACGACATCTCAGCAGATGAATTGACTGAATCATTGGGCATCAGCATTAAGTCTAAAAACACTAAGAAATGAAAATAGCCATTATCCAAAAGAGACCAAAGGTAAATCAGCTCGAGGCCTGCCTGGCTGATATGCAAGAGTATGTCACTGAGGCAAAACAGCAGCAGGCAGATCTCATCGTCTTCGGCGAGTGCTGGCTGTGTGGCTATGCAGCCTGGATGGACTATGCCTCAGAAGCAGGCTACTGGGATCATGCTCCTGTGAAAGACGCCTGGTCTGAGATGTATCATAACTCCATCGATGTGCAGACCACACACTTCCAGCGCATCCTCGACATGGCCGAAGAAGCCGGCATCTACATCATCATCGGAGCCAATGAAAAAATATCATCAGGTCCAGGTAATGGCAGTCTGTATAACAGCATATTCACCATATCAAAAGATGGAGCCCTGCTCAATCATCATCGGAAACTGATGCCGACCTACACCGAAAAACTCATCCACGGCATGGGTGATGGCTATGGACTGAAGACCATAGATACGGAGCATGGCAGAATCGGCAGCCTCATCTGCTGGGAGCACTGGATGCCCCTTACCAGGCAGGTGATGCATGATGAAGGAGAAGACTATCACTTCGCACTGTGGCCTTATGTCAAAGAGATGCACATCATAGCATCCCGCCAATATGCCTTCGAGGGTCGCTGCTTCGTGATCTCCGTCGGCCAGATGCTGCGACTGAGTGACACCCCGCAGGGACTGGAGGTCAAGGCCAAAGAGATACCTAAAGAAGGTGAAGATCCATGGATGCTCAAAGGTGGCAGCTGCATCATCCAGCCAGATGGATCATTTCTCTTAGAGCCCCAATACGATAATGACGAAATCATCTATCAGGACATGCCCGATAAGGAGGCTTTCACTGGAGAGAAGATGAACCTGGCGGTAAGCGGCCACTACCAGAGACCCGATGTATTTGAGCTGAAAGTGAATAAGAAACGATATTATTAAAAAAAAGCTACCAGGATAAAGTGCGGCCACTCCTCTAAGCATCATACACCTTCTGTAAGCTATACTAATCATGTACTATTCCCTCACACTACTATTAGTCATCCTGACATCACCTTATCTCTACCTAGCAGGTAAGCGAGTAAGAAGGACCATTCCTACCCTACCCAATGCTCAGGATCTGCATGGTGTATGTTCTGGTTATGAGCGGTCAGCCTCTCTACTTTTTTTAGGAGAATCGGCCATCGCAGGTGTAGGTGTGGTCTCTAATCATGACGGGCTGGCCGGACAGGTATCCCAGTATCTATCCAAGATGTCACAGACTGATGTCCGATGGGATGTTCTGGCACATACTGGCTACGATGCTCAGCGGGTCTTGACCGATCTATTACCTAAGATGGCACAGCGCGATTATGACATCATCTTGATTCAGCTGTCCGCTAATGATGCCTTTAAGCTTCACTCTCCTTGGAAATATAAGCGGCGGATGCAGCTGATCATCAATCAAATAACGAGACAGTGCCCCAAAGCGAAAATAATATTCTTGACTAATCCTCCTGTGCGAGATATGGCATTTCCGCCATTGCTGGCATTCATCTTCGGTAATGTCATGGATCAGTATGCAGAGGTACTAGCTCACATTGCATCCAAAAATGAAAATCACTACTTCATGGACGATAAGCTAAGCCTTAAGGAATGGCAGGCTATGTATCCTGAGAAAGCACCACAGGATTTCTTCAGTGACGGTGTCCACCCTTCGGCCTTCTCCTATAAGATCTGGGCACGAGAGATTGCTGCATACATTATGACTCACAGCATACTCTGAGCTATGTACCCACCTCACATATATTATTTCATAGTGAAGCAGGAAGCATCGATGAATGTTTGGAGCTTATATTTTCTTACGCTCGGCGTGCTTCTTGACGATTTTATCCATCTCTTCAGTATCTAAAAGCTCCTCCAGATTGAGCCCTTCGAAGTCTTTCATAAGGTTATTCATGAGTCCTTGCATTTGCTCCATATCTATATTCTCCATCATCTTCATGCTCTGACCTAATAGATCACTGAATAGCTCCTTGTCCTCAGAGATATCTCCAAAGTGTTGTTTGAATAGATCGTTCATATTCCCAAAGTCTCCGAGATCTAATGGTAAGGAGTCCATCATATTGAACATCTTACCGAGCTCGGCACTGAGATCTATGGAATCAAAATCAGGCAAGGGCTTCGGCTCATTTTGTGTCTGTGCCTGCAGCGAGAGAAAACTAATGGTGAATAGTAGACTTAATAAAAACTTCATAATTATATAGTGTTAGTGCGGTGTATGATTTCGAATAGGACTAAAGAGGTCAGGAGATCATTGTCCTCTTGGTCAATGTCTTCTAAAAGGGTCACGGCGCGGGTATTCTCGTAAGATCTATCGGAGGGGTTAGTCAGGGAGGCTATCTTTTTGCCATTCATCTCTACAGGCAGCAGTGACATCGTGTCTGACTGACTGATCATAGCCTTTGCATCATCCTCCTTGCCAAGCAGGAAGAAGCCACCATCCTTATGCAGTGTACCCAGCTGTTCTTTGTCCATATAGATATCTACGCTCTTAGGACTTATTTTATAGTAAAACTCATGTTTAGAGTTTCTGGCATAGAGCAACGCTTTACCTTTCTTGCCATAGTAGTTTTTATAAGCGAAGGCCACGACCTTCTCCTGATATATATTATTGATGAAGCCGCTGACGATTTGATTGAGCTTCACATTTTTCTTGACTTCACTGATCTGAAGAGAGATCATCTCTAAGTCATTCTCATCCCAAGGGGATAGATCCTGTAGTAGCTGAGCTAGATCATTACGTAGCTTCTTGATATCATGCTTAAATCTGGACGTACTCGGCTGAGTCCCCAGAACAAATCCCAGCAGCTGCTGCATGATGAAGATCAATGCTAAGGCTCCGAGGGTTAGTATAATGGCAAATCTGATCACTGTTACTATAAAAAGAAAAGCCTACTGGAAAATTCCAATAGGCTCTGTTATTATATGATGTCCGTCGTTAAAATTATCCTAAGTAAGATTTTAGGGCATTTCTATTGACGGATTTTCTCAATCTTCTGATGGCTCGCTCCTTGATCTGTCTCACACGCTCTCTGGTCAGCCCGTATAAATCACCTATCTCTTCCAGTGTCAGTGACTTACTACCATTAAGCCCAAAATATGCAGATAGCACTTCGACCTCTCTGGGGGACAAGATATTGAGCCCTTCTTTGACCTCATCCTTCAGGGACTGTTCCATCAGCTTGTTATCAGGATTCACCTGATCGCTGAAGATCATAAGGTCCAATATCGTAGCATCACCATCTTCTCCACCTACAGGTGCGTCGAATGATACATGGCGATTATTACTTTTCATCATCGTTCTGACGTCCTTTGGCTTCACTTCTAAGAGTTCAGCTAATTCTTCATCTGATGGTTCTCTTTCGAATTCTTGTACGAATGAGATGTAAGCTTCGTTCACTTTATTGTATGATCCTACTTTATTGAGAGGTAATCTGACAATTCTCGAATATTCTACAATCGCTTGAAGGATGGACTGTCTGATCCACCACACAGCGTAGGAAATAAATTTGAAACCTCTGGTCTCATCGAATCTTTTTGCAGCCTTCATCAGGCCTACGTTACCTTCATTGATCAAATCACTGAGTGATAGACCTTGATTTTGGTATTGCTTAGCCACTGACACGACGAATCTAAGGTTAGATTTCGTCAGAATTTCTAAAGCTTCCTTATCTCCCTCCCTGATTCTTCTCGCTAGCCCAGCTTCTTCATCTGCATTGAGCATGTCTATCTTGCTGATATCATTTAGATACTTGTCAAGGGAGACACTCTCTCTGGAGGTAATTTTATTCGTAATCTTGAGTTGCCTCATATGTCAAGAAGCTTTAATTTTGAGTAAATAAATATTGAGTCTAATTGGACGCTGTAGTATAAAAGTGTGTAAGCGCTATCTAATAGACGTATAAGTCTATCAAATAGTTTCTGGAAGTTAACTATTTTTTGTTAAAGTGCAGGAGTCTATTTACACTTAGAACAATTCTCAAGGCATTAAAAATTATATTAACTGATTATGAGGCTATTTTATCTCTATTCCGAGCTAAAATAGCCTCATTCTTAGTTCTTTAGTCGCGCGATGATCTGTTGTCATCATTTTTCTCTGGTCTCGGCAGTAGGGCTTTTCTGGACAGTCTCCACTTTCTTGTTTTCGGATCTGTACCTACCACTTTGATTTTCATTTTATCGCCTTCCTTGAATAGTCCCTCTAAGGTATTCAGCCTGGAGTGAGATATTTCTGATATGTGTACCAGACCTCCTGAGTTCATGAAGTCTACGAAGACGCCGTAATCCTTGATAGAAGCGACTGTGGCATCATATACATCTCCGACCTTGACGACGTGAGTGATTCTCTCGATCGCAGCGATAGCCTCTTCCATACCTTTGGCCTCAGAAGAGAATATATTAACGACTCCCTTGTCGCCGACTTCTTCGATATTAATGGTAGCGCCAGTCGTCTTCTGAAGTTCTTGGATGACCTTTCCTCCAGGGCCTATGATAGCTCCAATGAATTCTTTCTCAACTTCGATCTCCGTTACTCGTGGTGCGTGCGGCTTGAGCTCTGCGTTTGGCTGAGAGATGGTTTTATTCATCTCATTCAGGATGTGTACTCTACCTTCTTTAGCTTGTAGAAGCGCTTTCTCCAGGGTCTCATAAGGTAGGCCTTCGATCTTGATGTCCATCTGGCATCCAGTGATACCCTTCTCTGTACCTGTCAATTTGAAATCCATATCTCCAATCGCATCCTCATCTCCAAGGATGTCAGATAGAATAGCAGAACGATCTCCATCAGAAATCATCCCCATGGCTATACCCGATACAGGCGCCGTGATCTTTAATCCCGCATCCATCATCGCCAGAGATCCAGCACATACTGTCGCCATAGATGAAGAGCCATTAGACTCTAATATATCTGATACGATTCTTAGTGTATAAGAATTATCCTCTGGTAGTACCTTCTTTAGTGATCTCCCAGCTAAGTTAGCGTGTCCGACCTCTCTTCGACCAGGACCTCTCATCGGCTTACTCTCTCCTACTGAGAATGCTGGAAAATTATAGTGTAATATGAATCTTGATCTGGAGTTGAGTAATGCGTTATCGATCATCTGCTCGTCCATCTTCGTACCTAAGGTCAAAGTAGCTATGGCCTGTGTCTCTCCTCGATTGAAGATGGCACTACCATGTGCTGATGGTAGATAGTCGATCTCTGTCCAGATAGGTCTGACCTGGTCGTACTTACGTCCATCAAGTCTGACGCCGTCTGTGAGGACCATCTCTCTGATGACTTCCTTTTGCAGCTTGTTATAATATGGTGAGACAAAGTGTCCGTTCTCCTCCATATATTCTTCTCCGTATGCCTCCACAAGCTGCTCCTTGAGCGAATCCTTTATGGCTTTGAATGCATTTTTACGGGTGAACTTGTCATGTGCACCTCTTGATACTTCGAGGATAGCGTCATGAGTCAGTTCTTTAATTTTAGCTTTTAGCTCTTCATTTTCTGGCTTTACTTCTAACTCTCTCTTTACCGTGGCTTTTTCGCCCACCAGCTGAGCTAATTCTAATTGCGCTTTGCATTGTACTTTGATGGCTTCGTGACCCACTTTGATCGCCTCGATCAAGTCTGCCTCACTGCACTCCTGCGCTTCTCCCTCTACCATCATGACATTATCCATCGTCGCAGCGATGATGATCTCCAGCTCTGCTGTCTCTAAGGCAGCTCTGCCTGGATTCACGACGAACTGACCATCAATCTTAGCCACTCTGACTTCTGATAGCGGACCAGCAAAATTAATGTTAGATACGGCCAGTGCTGCTGATGCGGCTAATGCGGCATAGGCATCTGGTAGGACATCTTCTTCACCTGACCAAAGATTGATGATCACCTGAGTATCGTGCATGTATCCGTCTGGAAATAATGGTCTGATGGCTCGGTCTACGAGCCTACAGATCAATATTTCGTAATCAGAAAGTCTAGCTTCTCTTCTAAAGAAGTTGCCAGGTATCCTTCCTACTGCAGCAAATTTCTCTTGGTAGTCTACACTAAGTGGAAAGAATGACTGGCCTTCTCTGGCTTCGAATGCTGATACAACTGAGCAAAACAACATGGTTTTACCAATAGTGATCACCACAGAGCCGTGAGCTTGGGTCGCCAGCTTACCTGTTTCTATTTTTACTTCTTGACCGTCTGGAAGATTGAACGTTACGTTAGTACCTATTTGTGAACCCATAAACTGTTGTTTTAGCACGACCTGTGTATGACACAAGTGGTTATAATGTGCTATGTCATGATAAAAATAAGAAGGGTAAAAAAGAGCGACTACTTACTATATCGAAGTCTTTCTTATGCCTAATTTGTCAACTAAGTCTCTGTACTTCTGTATGTCTGAAGAAGCGAGATATTGTAGTAATCTTTTTCTCTTACCGACTAAGGACAAGAGTGTCTTCTTACAAGAAAAGTCTTTCTTATTATCTCTGAGATGATCAGAAAGGCTGGTGATTCGATATGTAAAAAGAGCTATTTGAGCTTCTGTAGAGCCAGTATTTGAGCTACTGCCTCCGTACTGTTGAAAGATTTCTTCTTTCTTTTCTTTTGTTAAGTACGCTGCCATTGTTTAATTTTTAACCAAAAAGGATTACGAAAATGCGATTTTAGCAGCCGCAAAGGTACGATCTCTTAACAAATTAGCAAAGTTTATCACCTCTTAGTTTTTGCTTCATTCCACAGTACATCCATCTCCTCCAGACTCATCTCTTCTAAATCCTTTGGCGCATGTTCTTCGATGTATTCGAACCTCTTTTTGAACTTCCGATTTACTTTTTCTAAGGCCGTCTCGGGATCAACCCCCACATATCGAGCATAGTTAATCATAGAGAACAGGACATCTCCAAATTCTTCTTCTATTCTGCTCTGTCCCTCACTGCCATCCACCACTTCTTTCAGTTCCTGCATCTCCTCCTCTACCTTCTCCCACACCTGATCTCGATTCTCCCACTCAAACCCCACTTGCTTAGTCTTCTCTTGCATACGGTAGGCCTTAATCATAGCTGGCATGGACGACGGCACTCCACTTAGGATAGACTTCTTCCCTTCTGCTTGCTTGATCCTCTCCCAGTTACGTTTCACATCTTCTTCTCCAGAGACTTTTGTGGTGCTGTAGATATGCGGGTGTCTTCTGATCAGTTTTTCATTGACCGTAGTCAATACCTCCGCTACATCAAACTGGCCCTTCTCCTCAGCTATCTTGCTGTAGAAGACCAGATGAAGCATGAGATCTCCAAGTTCTTCTTTGATATTTTCCGGATCCTTGTCAAGTATGGCATCTGCCAGCTCGTAGGTTTCTTCGATGGTGAGGTTACGCAGTGACTCATTGGTCTGCACCTTATCCCAAGGACATTTCTCTCGCAGCTCGTCCATGATCTCTAACAGCTCACCGAATGCTTTTAACTTTTCTTGCATCAAAAAACTTATTTAACTTTGTGTTCGTTTATTTGGAAGTAATATAATCAGAAGTCAATCACATAACCCAATCTTCAGATGAGTCAATTTCTATATGTTTTCTTAATTATCGGCGGGACGTTCGGAATATCCTTTATTCTGATCAATATCAGGCAGATTGTCACTGGTAAAGAATTCAGAGGCACCTGTGCTTCTAATAACCCAATGCTCAAGGATAATTTGGGTGAATGCTCTGTCTGCGGCAAGACTCCAGAAGAAGAATGTCAGATGCCTGAAGTCAAACCAGGATAAAGCACAGTCTGCATTATAGCAGTAATCACAAATTTTTAAATTGTCTATTAAGACATCTTGCGTTAAGCTATTTCTGGGTTAGTCTAGTAGAGATACTAAGGACTAAACTTATAGCAATGCAAGCAAGTGCAATGTAAATAATTAACATACAGTATAGGACGTTTTTGGTAGTCTAAATATCCGCTAAATAAGACGAAATATGTAATATCTAGTTACATATTTATTTCTTGTATTGGTCGTCATCGATACTTTGATATACATACTAGTAAGTTATATATGTAAAGTATTGATTTAAAGTTATTAAGGTTTGTAATTGGCACCACATCAGCCTCGTTCAGACAAGACAATTCTAACAGATAGTTGATCTGATTCTGCACTTCATTTTAAATGTTTAAATTTTGGGTCTCAATGCCTGTCCGCAAATAACAAAATTTACTCATCCCCTTGGGTGTCTTAACCATCTAGTTCATAGACGTTTCATAAATACAAAATACTAAGGATGATTTGTGACCCAAGACTCTTTTGTGCACTCATATTCTCATGACATGCAGTCCAGTCTAAGCTACATTCAAGAGTATTCGACATCATTAACTTTTCATTAATATGTAGCGACCACCATAGCTCCATAACTTAGTCAGGAAGTTCTATCTTTACTATTTACATGATACACTATAGATATACATACTCGATAGATCTTGCTGTAGATAATTCCTCAGTAATTAGCTGCGCGTATCGAGTCCAAAAATTCTAAATCTATGAGAAAATTAATATTCCTTATACTGATCAGTGTCGGCGTACTCGGCCATTGCCTTAGCCAAGCTCCTAAAAAGCTGAATAGTGCAGAGATATATCACGCCATTGAGAAATTACAATTCCTCGGATCAGCGCTGTATGTAGCAGCCCACCCAGATGATGAAAATACCCGTCTGATCTCTTATCTCTCTAATGAAGTAAAGGCCAATACAGCATATCTTTCTCTGACAAGAGGCGGCGGTGGCCAAAACCTGATTGGCACAGAGCTCGCAGACCTATTAGGCGTGCTCAGGACTCAAGAATTACTGCGCGCCAGAAGTGTTGATGGTGGACAGCAGATGTTTTCCAGAGCGATCGACTTCGGGTACTCCAAGCATCCAGATGAGACGCTCAGTATCTGGAATAAAGATGAGGTCCTCTCAGATGTGGTGTGGGCCATTAGAAAATTCAAACCAGACGTCATCGTCAATCGCTTCGATCACAGGAGTCCGGGCAAAACACATGGCCATCACACCTCCTCAGCTATGCTGTCACACGAAGCCTTTGATCTGACTAATGATCCGACAGCTTATCCAGACCAGTTGTCTCTGACAGAGACCTGGCAACCACGCAGACTGTTTTTCAATACCTCATGGTGGTTCTACGGAAGTCAAGAGAAATTTGAAAAAGCTGACAAAAGCCAAATGCTTAGTGTCGATGCAGGCATCTACTACCCTATCTTAGGCAAATCAAACAATGAAATCGCTGCTACCAGCCGAAGCATGCATAAATGCCAAGGATTTGGGTCCACAGGTACGAGAGGATCACAGACAGAATACTTGGAGCTACTCAAAGGCGACCTACCATCTGACGGACAGAACCTATTCGAAGGCATCAATACGAGCTGGTCAAGAGTGCCTGGCGGATCTAAAATAGGCCGTATGCTATCAGCAGTACAAGCGGCGTATGACATCAGTGATCCCGCCAAAAGTGTACCGAGACTATTAGAGATCAGATCCCTGATCGCTCAGCTCGACGAAGACCACTGGAAAAACATCAAGCTGCCAGAAATCGATCAGATCATAGAGCAAAGCCTTGGACTATACATAGAGGCTAAAGCTACGGATGGAGAAAGCGCCTGCGCAGGCGAATCTATTGAAATAGAAGTAGAGGCCATAAATCGATCAGCCATAGACGTAGCAGTCAAATCATTCAAAATCGTGCCCTCTGATCAAGACTCTACCCTTAGCTTAGCACTGAATCAAAATGAAAGCAACAAGATATTCATCGATCACACCATTCCCGAAGACACGGAGCTATCCAGCCCCTACTGGCTTAGAGAAAAAGGAGAGCTAGGCATCTATAAAGTGGATGATCGCAAGACGATCGGTCTGCCAGAATCTTCTAATCCCATCAAAATAGAATTCGTCGTAGAGATCGCTGGTCATGAGATGACAGTAACTAAAGATCTCATCTACAAGAAAAATGATCCTGTCGATGGTGAAGTGTATAGCCCATTCAACATTGTTCCAGAAGTCTCTGTATCTCTGGATGATAAGGTGTACATCTTCAGCTCAGATGTACCGAAAGAGATCATGGTCAAAGTGAAGGCCTACTCCAATGATGTCGCAGGTAGCTTAGAGCTATGTCACCCACAAGGCTGGACAGTAGAACCAGCTAAAGTCGATATTGATCTAAAAAGAAAGGGTGAGAGCATTGACATCCCCTTCACCGTCACTCCACCTGCTGGAGCCAGTGTGGACTATGTCGTCCCGCTCCTAAAGATCGGTGAGAAATCATATACGGACCATATCATCATCGTAGACTATGATCACATACCCAAGCAGGTGGTCCCTAAAGATGCCTCATCAAAGGTGGTGAAGCTGGATATCAAAAAAGAAGGCCAGCGCATCGCCTACATCATGGGAGCTGGCGATGAAGTGAATGTAGCTCTGAAGCAGATCGGCTATGATGTCCAGCTGATGGATGTAGACGAAATATCACTGGCTAATCTGCAGTCCTATGATGCTGTGATCACTGGCATAAGAGCTTATAACACATTAGCCGACCTAAAATTCAAACAAGACATCTTGCTGGAATATGTCAAGAATGGTGGAAATATGATCATCCAGTACAACACCTCCAGAAGAATGAGCATGGATAATCTGGGACCATACCCACTCAAATTATCTCGCGACAGAGTAACGGACGAAGCTGCTCAGATCACCTTCAATGAGCCAGACCATCCCGTGCTTAACTATCCTAATAAGATCACTGAAGCTGACTTCGAAGGCTGGGTGCAGGAGCGAGGCTTATATTTTCCAGGAGAATGGGACGATCGCTATCAGGCCATCTTCTCCATGCACGATAAAGGAGAAGAAGCTAAGCTGGGCTCCATGCTGGTCACGAAGTATGGTGAAGGATATTATATCTATACAGGCATCTCTTTCTTCAGAGAAGTGCCCGTGGGAATACCTGGAGCCTACCGCCTATTGGCTAATATGATCTCACTAGGTAAAGATTCTCGACCTTAATTTTTTCAATCAGCTCCAAACGATAAATCAGCACTCAGTATGGGACAAGATCCAAAGCATGAAGAAGAGTTCAATTGGAATCGATGGTATACATTTATCATCCTCGCCAACTTGGTATTTATCACTTTCATCTATTTCTACTTCTCTGGAATTCAATAAGCAAATATGAGTAATGTAGACTGGCTAGTGATGTCATGCACTATGATTCTGATCATAGGCTACGGCATCTGGAAAACTAAAGGAAGTAAGAACATCCAAGAATTCTTATTGGGTGGCAATGAGGCTAAATGGTGGACCATTGGTCTGTCCGTCATGGCGACTCAGGCAAGTGCCATCACATTTCTCTCTACTCCTGGTCAAGCGTATCATGACGGATTAGAGTTCTTACAGTTCTATTTCATGCTGCCGGTGGCTATGGTCATCATCTGTATCACCTTCATCCCGCTCTACTATCGGCTTAAGGTCTATACCGCCTACGAGTTCTTAGAGAATCGATTCGACATCAAGACTCGGACACTGACTTCGGGGCTCTTCCTGCTGCAGCGTGGACTGGCAGCAGGTATCACCATCTATGCGCCTGCTATAATCATGTCCTCTGTGCTGGGTTGGAATCTAAATTATACCACCATCTTCATTGGCATCATCGCTATCCTCTACACAGTATCAGGAGGTACGAAGGCGGTACACGTCACCCACAAGCTACAGATGATCACCATCTTCATCGGGCTGATCATTATTTTCTTTTTGCTCCTGCACTACATGCCAGATGAGTATAGCTTCAAAGAACTTCTCGCTATCGCTAATACAGATGATAAACTTGACATCATCGACTTCGAGTTTGACATCAAGGATCGATATAATATTTACTCATCCTTGGCCGCGGTCTTTCTGTTTTTATCTTATTTCGGGACTGACCAGAGCCAGGTGCAGCGGTACATCTCAGGCCAGTCAGTGAAGCAGAGCAGGCTCGGTGTTCTCTTTAATGCACTCTTCAAAGTGCCATTGCAGCTGTTCATCTTGATGCTGGGTATCTTGGTATTTATGTTTTTCCAATTCAATAAGGCGCCTATATTTTTCAATGAGAGCCTGGTCGAAAAAGTAGAAACATCAGAATACGCCGAAGACTTAGAAATGCTGCAGCTCCAATACGACGAGAACTTTGAAAATCGAAACAGACTAAATAAAGTCTACATAGATCAGCTCCGATCGAGCAGTGAGGCAGTCCAGTCCACCAGGGCTCAGATAGCCAGCCTCTTAGAGGATGAGCAGACCATCAGGCAAAACGCTAAGGATGTGATCATCAAAGTAGACGCCAGAGCCGAGATCAATGACAAGGATTATGTCTTCATCAACTTCATCCTAAACAACCTGCCAAAGGGCTTAGTCGGGCTGCTGCTGGCAGCCATCTTCTTTGCGGCTATGTCATCTACATCTTCGGAGCTGAATGCACTCGCGTCGACAAGTACTGTGGATATCCACAGGCGGCTCATATCTAAAGATAAGTCAGACAGCTACTATCTTAATGCCTCTAAAGGCTGGACGCTATTTTGGGGATTAGTCGCTATCCTCTTCGCCTCATTCGGGACCCTCTTCGAGAATCTAATCCAATTTGTTAATATCATAGGTTCGATATTCTATGGGACTATCTTAGGTATCTTCTTAGTGGCATTCTACTTTAAGCGCATCCAAGGGAATGCAGTATTCATAGCAGCCGTGATCACGGAAGGCATCGTCTTAGCTGTCTTCTTCTCAGATGCATTAGGCTATCTATGGCTCAATCTGATTGGAGCTCTTGGCGTGATTATATTAGCACATATTATACAGCCCTTTGTCAAAGAAAAACTAAAATGATAATGTACAGATATTTAGTAGGTAGCAAAGCCACCTGTATATTTTTGGCAATATTAACTGCAGTGATCTTAGTGACTTCTTGTAGTGACGATCCTAACTGTATTAACTGCACTTTTGATGGTGACACCAGAGACATCTGCGATGATGATCTGGGTCAGTTCACAGAAGATACCGGCTTAGAAGTATCTACGCTCGCTGAGGTCGTCATGATTATAGAGCTGATCGGTGGTAGCTGCGATGAGTAAAACTAACGTGATCAAAGCTTTCTATGTGTAGTCAGTCAACAAAGATTGGCTACGATCACTCACATCACTCAAACATCAACTCCAAGGTTTCATTTCTAAACATGGATCTGGAGATGTCTTTAAAGCTACTACCGTTAAAGAGGTAAATGATCGTTGACTCTCGTTCTGGAAAATACCACATGCGGGCACGACGTCCATTGAATCCTCCATTATGTCCGATCGCAGGTCCGTACTCAGTATCAAGGGTGAACCATCCCAGCCCGATCCCTGTAAGTCCTCGCACTTTATTATCTTTTCCAAAATCAAACTCCTTGGTATCTGCGCGAGGAATGTCTAATGGTTGGATCATTTCATTGATGGTGGAAGACGCTAACAAGACACCAGGCGTCAGTGCTGCTGTAAGAAAGGTATGGAGATCTTCCACATTAGAAGCTATACCTCCCGCCATAGAGTGGACAGCAAACGCATTGTCTGTAAAATCACGAATGCTACCATCTCCATATTCATCATGATAGCCTCTGACTAAATTGGGAATGGATGAGCCATCCTGACTAAAATACGTACTCTGCAATCCCAGAGGCTGATAGATATGATCTCTAAAATACGCGGAGCCACTTTTACCTGAGACAAGCTCTACAATCATACCCAGAAGCAGATAATTAGTATTGCTATAAGTGACTCGATCACCACTGTCAAATACTAATTCTGGTTCCAGATCAATGACGTAACTGAGCTCTTCTGCAGCTGTCCATACCTTATCATGATCATCGTAAGTATCTAACCAAAACTCCACATTATCCGTGTAGTCAGCTATGCCACTCGTGTGTGACAGCAAGTGTCTGATCGTAGCTTGCTCGGCATTCTTGACTCCGATCAGCTGGAAAGAGTCTATGTACATCGTGATCGGATCATCCAAGCTCAGCATATCTGCCTCCCATAGCTGTAGAATCGAGATGGCCGTAAACATCTTGGTAATGCTACCTACACGGTGTACATTACAGGCTTTCATCGGCACTTGATTCTCTATGTCCGCGACTCCTGAAGCTCCTGTCCAGATGCCCTGTGGAGTCTCTATCAACATGGAAATACCAGGAATCCCAAGGTTTACCACAGAGTCAAGATATGACTGAAATACATTGCTATCAGGGTGAGTCGTGCTAATGTAACTAGTACAACCATAATCTTGATCTGAGAATACGATCTCTTGTTCCAGACATCCGTAAGAGATACAGAACATCCCAAGTAGAAAGAGGAAGGTTTTAAAGTTCATCATTATTTTTAATTTTAGTCAATGGCCACTTTTAGGCCTAAACTGATTTTATGATTAATCGTGAATGGGAAGTCGCCATCTGGGGCATAGGGAGCCAATCCAAAAATTTCTTGCCGCAGAAATAATTCTATGGGTACATCAAGGAGTCCGAAAAAATCTACACTCAGCCCTGCCCCCAGCGATGGCATAAAGTGTGAGCGCCCTCGGCCTTGCTGATTGATGTATTCATCACCCTGCAGCAGATATACTTTATTCACAGGTAGGCTATGAGCGTATGATAGGCCGATCATAGCGTGTGCGCCAAAGGAATCAAATAGCTTGACTCCTACTGAGGGTTTCCAACCGATGAAAGCCACCTGGTGGAGACCCTGCTGTCTGTAATAACCGAGCTCGATCTCATGCGCAAATGATATCAGTGACCTGCCTGAAGAGAATCCGATACTCACTGCCCCACCGAAATGATTTAATTCGAATGGATCATTGAGGTAATGCAATACGGTATGCTTGGGAATGCCTAATGCCTCTGAGAAGGCAGAGATCGAGATAAACTGTTCTCCACTAGTTTGAGCATTTGTCATTTTCGAGCTGCCTAACAGACACAGCACAGCCAATATGATTGATTTACAATTCATTATTCTGAATGATTTTAGTGATGTAATATTAGTCGCCGAGATCTGTCACAGAATGTGTCAGATCAACACTTATCAATTTGAAATTAGCCCCTCAAAACTTAGACCAATCATATAGAGCGATCGCCTCCCATATCTGGATCAAGTACTTCATAGATGCTTTTGATGCTTCTACATTGGTAAACGCGATCAAGGCCCTCCCCTTCTGGTCATTATAAGACACCATGGTCGTGACTCCAGGATCAGAGCCATCATGGGTGAAGGCGCCCTTATCAGTATGTAACTCCCAAAAGACTCCACCCTCTCCGTCTATATCTTCACTGAACTGATTGGTGAACATGGTCTGATATGAAGCGGCAGTCAGCAGTGAGCCCTGCTTCTTAAAGCCTTTGATCATTTCCTTCATAAACTTACTGTAGTCAGAGGTACAGGTATATAGTCCACCATCTGCTTTGGTTATTAGATAATAATGAGGCACCTTCTTATCCTTAGAAAAATATCTCGTCGCAAAATCTGGATGCTCCATCATACTCTGATCCCAGCCAGTCCTGGTCATGCCTAAAGGCTCAAATATATGAGTGGTGGTAAAGTCTTCATAGCTGAGCCCAGAGACACGCTCTACGATATAGGCAGCCAGAGTCGCACCGATGTTAGAATAATCTGGCTCGGTGCCTGGTGCTTGATCACTATAGGTCTCCTCTGAGTTCCACTGAGCTCCTGCTGTCAAGTACTTCTGAAGCAATAGAGATTCGTCGATCAGATCATTCTGCTTGATGATCTCATAATAGTCCTGGTAGTCGCCAGCTAAGTCGTCAGCGGAGATTGCATCTGAATTCATGAAGTAGTAACTTTTAATGTAATATTCTGTATCCATGATACTGGAGCTATGACTGGTCAAGTGTCGAGTCGTGATTGGTATATTAGGATGGCTCGGATTTACCACCTTAAATGGTAAGTAGCTATTAATATCGGCGTCAAGGTCCAGTAGTCCCATATCCACAGCTTTCATGACAGCGACAGCGATGATCGTTTTAGATACCGACGCTATATTTTGAATGGTCCGCTTTGTGTATTTTTTCTGTGTATCTATATCGGAGTAGCCCATAGATTTATCATAAATGATCGAATCATCCTTAATGACTAAAAAAGATAATCCAGGTAGCTCTGAATCCACAAAAACACCATCTATGAATTCATCCAGTTCTTCTATTGTATGGTGTGTGTGTTGAGTCCGGATGCTGCATGACAATAGTAGTGTAAGTAAACCAATGAGTAAGTATAGCTTTGTCATAATTACAAGAAGTTTAGTTATTTTACGAGAATAGATTTAGAACCTGTAGAATAATCCCGTGTCAATCTTTGATAAACGCGGCTCTCCAATATCGATCCTGGTATTCATCCCCAGATGAAGATGATGACTCAAGGCGTAGCGTAAGCCTACACCACCGTATAGACTGCCATCAATAAGGCGAACACTGATTGGCTGGTATATGACTGGTTCGATGATTGATTCATTATCACTCGTGACTTGGACATCTACATTTTCAATACCGACCCTAACAAAATCCACTGATATTCCAGCCGATACAATCCACTCAAATCGTCTATAGCCGATATGATAATTGACCAGTAGGGGAAGCTGATACGAATCCAAGCGTAACGGAATACCCAGCTTTATATCTACTTGTTGTCCACTTTGGATATTCAAATTTTGGAGGTAGTCTATTTCGATTTCTCTGGAGTCTCCATTCAGCGATACACGACCAATACTGGCTATGTCTTCTACCCTTTTTTTAATTTGCTCCAGGCCATTATTCTCCCCAAAGATGCTGCTCTCGGCGAAGTCTAATTTAAAGCTAAGCTCTGAAAAATAGACTCCAGAACTAATGCTCCAGCGATGATTCAGAAATGACGTGAGACTTAGATCATATCCCCATTGTGACTGCGCCAACATATAATCTTCGTCTCCCTCATTGATTTCATCTATGATCCATTCTGTCGGCGATATATATCGGCTGTATGCCATACCCGCTTCCCAGTGGATGCGTGCCCCTCTCCTCTCATGAGCTATATCTACTACTGCAAGACCTGTGAAAATATCAAATTCAGAATTCATTTTGAGAACAGGTACACTCGGCAAGGCAGGAGTCTTTACATGAGACGATTCTGTGGCACGTTCATACTCATTTATTACTGCTGAAGATTTATGAAGCCCTGCCCCTTCACTCACTATAGCAAAAGATGTGTCTACATAATCATTTAGGGTGACTGGAGATGATTGATTCTTTAGTTTTTCTACGTGAGGATTGACACTGCTTAGTTCATAATTAGAGGGCTGCGACGCATTGACTATGCTCTCATTGTTTTGATCAGCAGCATCAGTTTTTTCTCCATCAGTGGCTATCGGATCAGAGCCGATAGCCTGACTCACTGGCTCAGGATCTGGCCGATCGATTACTGCGAGCGGATGTAGTCTTAAACTATTCGTATCGGGCTGATCTATAACTTCTATCTGGCTCGATCCAGCTTTAGCGGCACTAACGGAGATTCTTTTATTGACATCTTCTGATTCAGTTGTTTGCTGTACGTTTTGTTCAGTCGTCGTATCCTCTTTATCATGGATAGCAGCCTGGCCCACTAGTGAGGATGGCTCATCTTTTAGGCTTAGAGTCGGTGAGCAGGTCTCTCCTTCACCATATTGATAAAAGAAGACACTGCATACGATCAATAACGGAATCAAAAAGAAGAAAATCCACATTCGATCCCGCTTCTTTTCTTTAGGCAGATGCGGCAATGCCTTCTCCCAAACATCATCAGACGGGACATTCCACTGCTCTTCTGCTGCATCTTGTGAGATGAGTCTCTTTCTAAAAAAATCGCCTATATGATTTAGTTGACTCATGATTATTTTTCTACGATTTGGTATTCTAATAGCTGGCGCAGCATCTTCTTTGCCTTGGAGAGTTGTGACTTAGAGGTGCCCACATTAATGTTAAGATGATCCGCAATTTCTTGATGTGTATATCCTTCTAATTCGTGCAGGCTAAAGACGAGCCGATAGCCCATCGGCAATTTTTGTATAATAGAAAGCATCTCCTCTGCGGCTAACTTCTCAAACACGTCTTGCTCTTCGACGGCTCTATCTGCTATCTCATCGATGTCTATGACCATCTTATACCAGCAATTTTTCTTTAGGTAATTAAGAGCAGCGTGGACTATGACTCGACTCGACCAGGTATAAAACTGTGCCCGCTTCTCTTCATACTGATGCAGGCTATTATAGATTTGGATCAGTCCCTCCTGTAAGATGTCATCAGCTTCCGATCGATCATGACCATATCTCAGACAGATCATATACCACTTCACTCTGTATCTTAGGTATAGCTCTCGCTGGGCTTGTTCTTTCCCTTTGATGCTATTCCTGATTAATTGATGAAGATTTGTCAAACCTATAATTTCTTGTCTATAAGTATATGGCTCTTAATTTCAGAAAGGGTTGCTTCTGCACATGAAAATTTTTAAAAAAATAGTGTTTATCGAAGAATCCAGCTACACTGTTGGAAGAAATATAAGAATCACAAGCTGCAAATTCTTAGACTCATTTGTCATCATTTGAATGCCTTAAGCATTGCAAAATATCCGATTCGGACTAATAGCAAAGCGTTAGCCTTAGATCCAGCTTATGCACAATTGATAAGCGCGGAGCCGTCATTTCTACATCCTGCTATACGAAATACATGACCTTGGAAAATCAATAAATTGGCTAATCGGGAAATATATAAGTCTAAGGAATCGATCTCGGAAGTCAATCAAAATAAATGAGCTTCGGCTGGCGAGGGGTAGCCAGAAGTAGTCACGAGCATATCTCCATGAGCTACTTTTTATTACTGCTGAAATAGCCTTAATCAGGCACATAAAAAAAAAGCCAGACATCATGACGACATCTGGCTTTCTACTATGCTTATTTAGTATTAGAAGCTTACTACTTCATCATCCACTTGGCGATGTTGTCTTTGTTGATTTTGATGTAATCATTATTACCTGCTTCCGTTGCAAGAGCCATTGACTTCTTAGCTACTGTTACAGCTTCTTTGTGCTTACCCAGTTTAGCTAATACTTCAGCCTCTTGTCTTAGCTGCCAGAATTTTTGATTGTCACCTTTTGTTACTTTCTGGATGTAACCTAATGCTTTCTCAAGGTCTTTACCTGAGTTAGCCATGTATACACCAGCGTTGTAAAAATCGCTATCTGTAGGACCAGCTAAAGTCTTATCGATAGAAGCCATCGCTTGCTTCTCTGTGTGTACGCCAAGCTGCATAGGCACCATGACATTAGACCAAAGTAGGTTAAGCGTCGCACCATTAGCAGTCAGATCTCCTACGAAGATTTCGAAAGACTCCATCTCGAAAGGTAAAGTCTCTGGAGTCACAGTGGCTGTGAGTGCAGGTGTCGCTTCATCGTATCCGCCAGCACTGTTAGTCGTGTGCTCGAAGAAGTGTACATCCCATGAAGATGCACCTGGAGTAGAGAATAAAGCGTAAGAACCTTTCTTAAGGTCTTTACCTTCTATCTGTACATCCTCAGTGAAAGTCACTTTAGTCGCCTGGTTAGCACCAGTTCTCCATCTTTTTCCGAATGGTACCAGACCATCAGCGGCAAAAATGGTTCTGCCTTTCATACTCGGTCTTGAGTATTCTACATGCACATCAGTCATGCCTACTGTCTGCTCTATTTTAGCAGATGGGCTTGGTGCAGGTGTCTTAATCTGAGCAGAAGCATCGATAGAGATCATGCCTGCTACGAATAAGCTGATTAATAATATAACATTTTTCATATTTATGTATTTACAGTTTAGTTTGAAATTTCAAAACGCAAATTTAAAATTAACTAAGCTAATATTCTGAAAATCAGCGCTCTAAAAAGTTAAATAATTCCTAATAATAGATCTACCCCTTTGGTATAGCTCCGATATTAATCAAAAATATATCTGATTCCGACTCTCATTCTCCAGCGACTCAGCGTGTTATTGATATTAAATCTTTCATTACCCACTCGATCATCATCAAAAGAGAATGTAGGTGTCGTACCATCATCAGCGTATCCTTCGAAGTTGATCACATTATAATTGAAGGGATTATTATACGTCACACCCCAGTTCTTGTTCAGCAGGTTAGTGAAATTGAATACATCCACAGATAGCTGCAGCTTATGACCTCTGCCTCCTGTATTGACTCCTAAATTCTGCAATAGTCTGAAATCTATTTGGGATTCGAATGGCGTACGATTAGAATTTTTGCCAGCGTATGATCCCCGATTAGCACTCAGGTAAGGATCATTCTCGATGAAGGTATTCAGTGCCGCATATTCAGTCGGATCTACCAGGCTGATCTCTGATTCGTTAGCAGGAATCCAGATCAAACTTCTGTTTCTGCTGGTACTTCCTGTCTCGTTATTGATATTCTGTCCTCCTCTGTTGCCATAGACGTATGAATATGGATCACCTGACTCTCCTTCGTAGAATAAAGAAATAGTCGTCTTGAATGCATCAGATCCACCCCAGTCAAATCCATATCCCAGAGTCGCGATGATTCTAGTACCAAGTGAAAAGTCTGATACCCCATAGGCTGGATTGTTACGTCCGTCCACATTAAATGCGCCTCTCCACTGAGATGAGTTCTGTGACGACGTCCCTTCATGCAGCGAATATGCATCACCATAAGTGATGGCAAATCCTGTTGTCAAGCCATTAGCAAAGCTTTTAGACAGGCTTCCTGTAAGTGTATAGGTATATCCTTGATTCGTATTAGTCCCTAAATAGATAGCACTGTAAGTAGGATCTAAATCATCTCTTCCGAATACAGGCCGATTATCAGGTCCATTCGTCCAGTTGAAATCCACTGTTGGGTCATTATTGACATTGATGTAATTCACGTTATTGAGTGTCTTAGTATACATACCTTCCAGACTGACATTCCAACCAGCTCCGACGACCTTATCCACAGCCAGACTGGCTCTGAATATCTGAGGGTATTTGAAGTCCTTAGAGAATAAGTCGACCTGACCTGATGGGACTGTGAAGTTGGCATTGGTGTATTGATTTTGGATATCAGGTCTAAACTCAATATCTCCATCTATGTTACGCTCATTCACACCACCTATGGTCACACCATTATTCGTGTATGCGCCGCCTGGCCATACGAATGGTACTCGACTCGTGAAGACGCCTAAGCCACCTCTCAATATCGTACGCTGATCACCAGCTAAGTCATAGTTAAATCCTAAACGAGGTGAAAACATCAGCTGGCCCTGAGGCAGCTTACCGCCTTCCGCATTTTCGACATCATAGCTGCCTGCGATCAGAGGCAATGTCGTCGTATTGAATGTTGGTGCAATATTTTGCTCTGTCAAAATAAATGGAATGTCTAATCTGATACCCGCCGTCACATTCAGCCTGTCATTCACCTGAATATCATCCTGCGCGTAAAAACCTAACTGTAGTGTTTTGAATTCAGCAGCAGCTTGTGAGCCATCACCAGACAGATTATCCACCAGTGAGTAAGATCTGTCATACTCGGGCGCAGGAGCACCGCTTAGAAAGTCAGCTAATGAATCATAAGCGTATGATCCAAAGTTTTGTCTGATAAATAAGTTGTAAAAGTCACTGAATTCATTGTGTGTACCTACTGTCAGAGTGTGCTTCCCTTTATACAGCTTGAAGTTATTCGTCAGCGTGATGATGTTTTGGTCGAGCTGATTCGCTGTAGAGAATTGCTCACTTCCCAGTCTGATAGATCCATTACCATCATCGATACTGAGGTAAGGGAAGTTATCGCCAATAGGGTCTCTATCGTCTCTAACTGAGGTGATCCCCAAGATGAAATTATTCGATGCACTATTACCAAAGGTAGAATTCAGCTCTACTGCAAATGAATTAGTCGTCGTCGGGAAGAAGACTCCATTATTTTCGAAATTGATTCGTCCAGCATTGGAGCCGTTTACATTGAGCTGCTCTGCATTGGTATATTGATTTCTGACAGTCAGCTTATGCTCATCGCTCAGATTCACATCGATCTTTCCGAAGAACTTAAATCCATCCAACTGATCTGTCTTAGATCCGAATGGTCCAGGATCATAGCCATAGGTCTCTTGTAGAAATGAAGAGAGATTATTCAGATCATCTTCTGATGAGTCGCCTCTGTATTCAGCAAAATCAAAAGGGGATGGAGTCTGATCTTTCTGGATCTCTACGTTAGTGAAAAAGAAGACTTTATTTTTTACCAATGGCCCACCAAGTGAGGCTCCATATGTCTGCTTAGAGAATTCTGCCAGACCTACCCTATCATCATCTGTCTGCCCTAATCTTTTGATCAAGCTACCATTAGTCTTGCCTGCTAGTCCCTCATTCTGAAGAAAGTAGTAGGCAGTCCCTTCGAATTGATTCGTACCACTCTTCGTTACGGCATTAATACCACCTCCTGCGAATCCACCAAGACTGACATCATAGGGTGAAATCACAACTTGGATCTGATCGATCACGTCCACACTGATGGGTGAGATACCTGTCTGACCTCCATTCGTACCATTGGATGCCAGTCCGAAGACATCATTATTCACCGCACCATCTATATAGACAGCGTTATATCGGTTATTGATACCTGCCACTGAGAATCCTCCACCGAAAGACTCTTTGGCCTGAGGTGTCAGTCTGGTGAAATCATTTAGATCCCGATTCAGGGTCGGCATCAGCTCTATGTCCTCAGCATTGATATCAGTGGAAGCACCTGAGCTCTGACCAGCGTAGTAGCGCTCGGCTGATACTAATACCTCATCCAGGCTGATCGCTCCTTCTGATAGCTGTGCATCGATCTTAGATGGCTTACCGAGTCTGATGAAGATGTTTTCTTGTACGAAGTCTTGGTAGCCTGTGTAGCTGATGGTGATGGTATAAGGGCCACCGACCCTCATATTAGCGATTCTAAAAAAGCCATCCAAATCTGTACTGTTGCCATAGAATGTGCCCGTAGGCTGGTGAATGGCTTGCACATTAGCTCCGATGAGTGACTCACCCGTAGTGTCTGTGATCTTACCATTCATGGAAGATGTCGTCACGCCCTGTCCCAATAGACATATAGCTGACAGACTAAAAAAAGCAAAGAATAATAGTTTTTTCATAGGTTTAATTTTTTTTATAACTCATTGGCTATCAGCACATAACTAAGAGTCCTTATCTTAAAAAGGCGCTTTTAACTATTTACTTTATAGACGTTACAGATAGGTTTAATTAATTATGAATATCAATTTTGCCGCAAAAGTACACATCTGAATAGGATTCAGTTGTATCTATTTGTTAAGCTATTATAAATAATTCAGAATGCGATGATCGGGACTGGAAATAGAGTATGGGCTATGTAAAGGTATTCAAAATATAAACACTATCTCAATCTATTATGAGAGAGTTATACATATGAAAAAACTGATATGATGAATTATTCTTTTGTGGACTTTAAAACAAAAAGGAGCATAAAAAATATTCATGCTCCTTTTTCTTTTTGATTAATGTGATCTGATTACTGACACGGTGCTATAAAGGCATGGTATGTCGTACCGAGCGGCACTTCAAAATCTGGTCTCATTTCTATATAGTTACCTGCATTGTAATCCACTACTGAGTTGGGACCAATTCGCTCATTAGTTATAATGTGCATATTCACTGATTGATCTGTGGTCGTTATAGCGTTATTGAGTGCCACGTGAGTGTCATCACAATTGTCAAATGTATTCACTGTCTTTGGCGTCTCATTTACATTCTGTGCAGCCCAGCTTGCAGCCAGACTGTTATCAAGAGTAACATTAATCAGGGCGAGACTGTGGCTACCTGTAGCTGGAATAGGATCCCAAGCTCCAGTGCTCCCATAAGTCACTACATCTATGGTCGTATTAAAAAGATCCGCTAACCTGAGTGTCTCAGATGAGTTATTGAGATCCCCGCTGTACACTCCATAGGGTGCTACCCCATAAGCGTTATGATACGCTGTGGAGTCTTTCGCCAGCACTATGTAATTATTTGGGTAGGAAGACGCTCCAAATAGTAAGCTATCGGTAAACTTATACATTAAAGCTCCGTTTCCAGTGAGCGCTACATCTAACATATTGATGAAGTTAATCGGATCACTATTCACAATCTCAATGAACTCCAGGGGCGTTCCACCAGCAGGATTATAATGTATTTCATTAATAATTAGGCCACTATAGTCTACTCCCGTTCCAGTGATACAGCCATGATCATTCTCTCTGCCTGGTGTCGTGGCGTTAATAGGCATGCACTGTACTTTCCAATTTAGCTTTGTGTTATTATCGTATTGACCATTGATGAGCGCCAAACTTCTGTCATCATCACCGCCGTTCGCCTGGCTGTCCCAGAAAGGAGGGAAATCACCTTGACCACCTGTGGCATATTCTACTTGATCCAGTATGACATCGTCTCTGCTGACTAATGTAATTAGCTCTCCAGAATTGCTTAGCTTCCCGTCATACTTATCGTAGGGAGCGAATCCATATCGAGCCGTAAACGAAGATTTATCCTCTGCTAAGACAATGAACCCACCCGCAGGAATAACCGTTCCGATATCAAAAGTATAGGTAATACCATCAGTAAAGACAGCATTGGAAATATCTATATCATTCGCAGAGATATTCTTGATCTCGATAAACTCAAATTTAGTACCGCTGGTGACAATAACACCATTAGCATCCCTTTCTGGAGCTGGATTATAATGTATTTCATTGATGACTATGCCAGAGAATGGGTGATCACCAAAATCAGAGAATTCATTAGCAGCACAAGGCGTCACAAAGTTAGGCTGAATCCCCCAGTTAGATCCTATATTATTATCAATTGTAGGGTCTTTCAATGCGATGCTATAAAAGCCATCATCAGCAGACTCTGGCCAAGGAATGGAGTCTGTAAACCTTACGGTGTCTACGATAGTTCTAAAAGGCCCTCTAAGCTTGAGCAGCTCACCTGAATTATTCAGTGCACCTTTAAAGTCCCCAAATGGATAATAACCATAAGCTTTTAAGAAATCTGCGCTATCCTGCGCTATACATATATACTCTCCAGCAGGAATAGAAGCTCCATCGGGGAATGTGTATTCAAATCCATCTGTGAATTCGTAATGTGTTAGATCAATGGTGGTATTGCCTTTATTGTGTAATTCCACAAATTCCGCGTGCTTTGACTCATTAGGATTATACATAATCTCATTAATCACAAGATCAGAAGCGTTAGCATTAGTCGCTGGAGTTGGGACGACCTTAGCAGGCTGGCTCCAGTGACTCCACTCTCCAGATGTATTCTTATGTCTGACTCTAATCAAATATGTGCGTTTTTCTTTGAGATTAGCTTCAGCCGGGATTGTAAATTGACCAGCAGCTCCGACAATAGGTGCGACTGTTATTTCACCACTCTGCCAATGAGTATCTATTTCATACTTAACTCCACAATCACCATCATAAAATGAATTATTCGGATCACTCCATTCTCCAACTCTCCACTCTAAAGCTGCAAATCCCAGATTACCGACTAATCCAGGTTGATATCCCTGAGTATGTCTCAATCTAAGGTTATTTAAACTGGTGCCAACCAGAGTGATTTGCGGTGTTTGGGGTTTTGTTACACTATTAATTAAATCTCTTTTAAGATTAATCCCTTGAAATTCAAACCAGGTTTTATACCAGTTGATATGAGCTGCAATTGAACCTAAATTGTGGTTCTGGTTTTCATCTGAAGGAGCTGGGTCGCTTGGTATGGGTACTACAGTATCGTCCCATCGGGCTCTATCCACAGCAGCCCAACTCGGTCCATTTGGAGCTGAGGGATCAAATATTTTTTTGGATTCGCTATCAACTAAATAATCGGCCTGAGTACAATTACAAGCAGGGTCTTTGTAACCAAATATTAAGTCATAAGCAGAAATTAAAGCATTGTTATATTCTGTCTGATAGTTGTCCATCAACAGCCTGTTATCGAGTATTGATCCTTGTATAGTATCAACGGGTATAACTGGTCTGTCGAACCAAGTATCATCATCACTAAGACTATTGAATGCATTATCCATATCACCCCACCATCCATGGTATTTTCCAGACTCTGAGTCGTAATATTCTCTGTAGCTGTGTTTTCCTATGTAATTAATACCATTTTGCCCGTAGAACTCATTAGCAATCCGATCACCAAATAGCAATGGTAAATTACCTCGATTATCGATCTTAAATGCTCTGATATTATTATCACCACCATTGTATATTCTCAAGGCAGGTCTATCTTTTGGAGCAAAAGTAACGAGATTCGCAGCACCAGGAAAATCACCCTCATAATCTAAGACTCTTGGTCTTGTAGGAGAATTCCGATCGGTATTCCAAAAATTTCCTTCAGCTAATCCATGCTCCTTCAGGTAATCACCATTATAGTCTTCCAATATTAAGAACATACCCCAATAATCATCTGATTCGTTTGTATTATCGACAACTCTAAATTGAGTGTAGTCAACCGCTCTTTTAAGCCCCCCAGTTAAATCTCGTAATTTATAAATTAATGACTCAGCCAATCCATGTGAAGCTTTATCACCAACCCATCCTCCAGAAAGTATGATCTTACTTCTCTCTACATCATAATCATCACCACAGTCTTTTTGTGTCGTAATGCTTCTTTCAGGATTCATATCGAACTTAAGTCCTGGCTTGACCCTTCCGACCCTACTATTTCCACCCCTGGGCCTAAATCTCATGTGATCGTATACTTTTCCATTATAGATCAATGTTCCTTCTCCCAAAAAATCTTTTCCTGGTGAAGGATATATACCTCCATTAGTGCTGGCGTCACCTGTTCCAATATATGTGTCAGCCATAGCTGAGGTCGTAATAATACTGATTTCCTGCATTGGATTTAAGGTAGATAGATCATAAGGACCAACATTAGCATGTCCATCATATACGTAGTATGCATAATTACTCTCCGTGTGCTTCTCATCAGGATAATATCTAACATCTCCATTTGCCTGAGTGATCTTGATTCTATATCTCACTAGCTTACGGTGCGTCTGCACAAAAGCTGGTATGGTGCCAGTATACACTCCGTCAAGCGCTATGGAGTCTGGCCCATTACCGAGGTCGTTCGTTCCTCTTTGAATCCAAGAATTGTACATTGGGCTAGACTTAGGTACATAGCTTCCTGCTGCCATATCTTGGTATTGGATTTTTACATTGATTGGACCAGCCTGCGCGAAGCTACTCTGGGACATATCTACCTTAATCTTTACTAAGTCTCCGCTTTTGGGTTTATTGGGTGATCTGGATACGCTCTTTACCACCGCTACATCTGTAGAGGTTGCTTCATAGATACTCACATGATTCTGCACTCTCGGTGTAGGTGTAGCTGCTGCCCAACTACCAGCATGCTGCCCAGGAAGATTAGGATTAATCTTTTGGATGGATATGGGGTTATCACCGTCATTGTCATATCTCACATTAGGCCACTCTTTCCAGCTTTCGTAATCTACCTCATCGATTTTATTACAGTAGGTATCTACCAGTAGTACTTCATCTTTTCGATTAGACAAGCTTCTCTGGAATGGACCTTGAACAGCCCCAGACCAGCGACCTGAATAGTCAGCTGTATTCGCGGCGACTACGAGATAATTACCCGGTGCGATATTCGTAGGCGAAGGAAATGTATACTCTATTCCATTACTCAGTGTCCAGCCACCAATGTCTACAGATGCGACATCGTTATTATATAATTCTATGAATTCAATATTTTCTTGATTCTGTACAGATCGATAGTTAATCTCATTGATCACGATGTCATTTTTAATATCAGGATCATTTCGATCGCAGATACCATCGCCATCACTATCCTGCAGGCAGCTGGTGTAGCTGACGCAGAGTTTTGCAGCCTGAGCTGATGATGTTTCGAAGGACTCAGCAGTTCTGGTACCCGTCCCGCTGATGATGAAACTGATTGCGCTTCCTGTGCTGTATCCTGCCGAGGTAATTTGTTCTGTGACGATGGCTGAGATGTCGGGAGTTCGCTGATTCACGCCCGATTCACCGAAGATTTGCCACGGTAGTGGGTTCCAGCTAATATTTGCCGTGGTGAGCGCTCGCTGTGAAAGATTAAAATTTTGAGTAGTGAAAGGAGCAGAATTACCCGAATTCTCACCACGAATCCTAAGACTGGCAGGCCCAGTGCTCGCTTCATCAGTCGTAAATTGGATGTAGGCATTAGTGATAATACTTCCAGGTGGGATGGATATGTTGCGAAATCGCAATCCTACGAGCTGGTCATTTGCTCCATTTCGAATGAGCTCTAAGTCTGAGCTGTTCGGATCAATATTACCACCACTTACAGTTTCCTCTATATCGTCAATTCCGCTGCTGATACTGAAGCAGGTGGTCGTCGTCTGAGCAGCACCAATAGTAGACAGAGATAGTAAAAACAATAAGAAGAGAGAGATTCGGCAGTTTAAATGCATTTGTAAAAGATCTAAAGTTTATTTAAATAAAAAACCTTGTTTACATCAGTCTCTCTTTGAGACTGTAGTAGGATCTAATTCTGAACCTTAATGCATTCTTTTGTTTCGGTAAATTTTATGCATTAGATTAAGTAGTATCCGGGTATGACGTATTGACTTATAGACGTCAAAATTACGAAAAGGCACATAAAAATGCCCGTTTGCATGTGTTAAGAGTCATGTTATTAAGAATAATCACTACAATTAGTTGTTAAAAGACTACAAATTATATACAAAGTGTGCAAATGTGACGCTATGTACATTTTACCATGCAAAGTGTATCTCAGTGAATGTTTTCATGATTTATGCATCTTTCGTCAGTCTCTGACGACCGTATCTTAACGAACCCAGCTCTTAATATGCGACTTCTAAGTAGCTAAAGCTTCAAATCCATAGCCTGGTGGAAATGACTTTCGGACTCACAGATCATATTTGATCTACAGATATGGACATAAAAAAAGGCCGCTCGTATGCACGAACAGCCTTCTATCTTCTAAGAGAAAGGATTCTCTACTTCTTATCGTCTACTTCTTCGAATTCTACATCAGTGACTTCATCCTCAGCCTTTCCTCCTGCTTCGGCTCCATCAGCCGCAGCACCATTATCGGTAGTGGCTTCTGACGCACCTGCACCAGCATCTTGTTGCGCTTGGTAGATCTCAGCGCTGGCTGCTTGCCACGCTTGATTCAGCGCCTCTGTAGCTGGCTCTATGGCAGCCATGTCCTCAGTCTTGTGCGCCTCCTTAAGGTCAGTGAGTGCTTTCTCTATGGCTCCTTTCTTATCTTCTGGCACTTTCTCGCCAAACTCTTTCAGCTGCTTCTCCGTCTGGAAGATCAAGGTATCAGCCGCATTGATTTTATCGACTTTCTCCTTAGCTGCTTTGTCAGCATCAGCATTCTCTGCAGCTTCTGCTTTCATCTTTGCGATCTCCTCATCTGAGAGTCCGGTGGACGCCTCTATGCGGATGTTTTGCTCTTTACCTGTACCCTTATCCTTAGCTGATACGCTCAGGATACCGTTAGCATCTATGTCAAAGGTAACCTCTACCTGAGGCATGCCCCGTGGTGCTGGTGGTATACCATCCAGGATGAATCGTCCGACAGATCGGTTATCTCTTGCCATCGGTCGCTCCCCTTGTAGTATGTGTATCTCTACGCTTGGCTGATTATCAGCTGCCGTGGAGTATGTCTTCTGCTTCTTCGTCGGGATCGTAGAGTTAGCCTCGATCACGACATCATAGACACCACCCATGGTCTCTATACCCAGTGATAAGGGCGTGACATCTAATAAGAGTACATCCTGTACATCTCCGCTTAATACACCACCTTGGATCGATGCACCTATCGCTACGACTTCATCAGGATTTACGCTTTTATTAGGCTTCTTCCCGAAGAATTCTTCTACCGCCTGCTGGATGCGAGGGATTCGGGTAGAACCTCCTACCAGGATGATCTCATCGATATCGCTTTTAGATAGTCCTGCGTCCTTCAGTGCCTCTTGGCATGGCTTCAGTGTGCGCTGCACTAAGTCATCAGCCAGTTTTTCAAAATTAGAGCGGCTCAGCTTCAGCACCAAGTGCTTAGGCACACCATCCACTGCTGTGACATATGGCAGATTGATCTCCGTCTCTGTGGACGATGATAGTTCTATCTTAGCTTTCTCCGCCGCATCTTTAAGTCTCTGCAGGGCCATCGGGTCTTTTCTTAGATCGATGTTCTCTTGCTCCTTGAAGCTGTCCGCCAGCCAGTCAATGATGATCTGGTCAAAGTCATCACCTCCTAAGTGTGTATCTCCATTAGTAGACTTCACTTCGAATACACCTTCTCCCAGCTCTAAGATTGAGATATCAAAGGTACCTCCACCCAGATCATAGACCGCAATCGTCTGATCTACGTTCTTCTTATCTAAGCCGTATGCTAATGCTGCTGCTGTAGGCTCATTGATGATCCGCTTCACATCGAGACCAGCTATCTCGCCCGCCTCCTTCGTCGCCTGTCTCTGCGAATCATTGAAGTATGCAGGTACAGTGATGACTGCCTCTGTGACTTCTGTACCTAAGAAGTCTTCTGCCGTCTTCTTCATTTTCTGAAGGACCATAGCAGAGATCTCCTGAGGTGTATATTTACGATCATCAATATCCACTCTGATGGTGTCATTATCACCTTTCACCACTTTGTAAGCAGATTTAGACACTTCACCCTTCGCTTCTGAGAATCTGTCTCCCATGTATCTCTTGATGGATGAGACAGTCCTGGTGGGGTTAGTGATCGCCTGCCGCTTAGCCGGGTCACCTACTTTTCTCTCACCATTATCTAAGAAGGCGACGACGGAAGGTGTCGTCCGTTTTCCTTCGTCATTAGGAATGACCACTGGCTCATTCCCTTCCATGACTGCGACGCAGGAATTGGTTGTTCCCAGGTCGATTCCTATTATTTTACCCATGTATAAGTATATTTTCTGTTAAAAATCTATGAGTCATAAGTCAATAGCTGTGCCATTCGATGTTCGTCTTGATAATATGTCAATTCGTCTTTGGAGGATGACATAATTTGCCCATTTAGGTGAAATAAGACTGTCAAAATGTCTGTCACATTGTATTCCTGCGACTTGCTTGAGTGTCTTTATGTATTTCAATGCTTATCAACTGGCTTTAGCAAAAGAAAATACTGCAAGCACAGCAGGACTCACCAGTTGGTTTGATAAATATTTAAAATAATAAGACAATACCTTACCTTGCGGCTACGCTAAATACCAGAATATGTCAACAGCCAAAAAAGAAGTGAAGCGAGTTACTGTCCACACGCTCAGAAACATGAAGAAAAAGGGCGAAAAGATATCAATGCTCACGGCATATGACTACTCTTTAGCCTCCATCATAGATGCTGCTGGCATAGACATCATACTGGTGGGTGACTCTGCCTCTAATGTCATGGCGGGTCACGAGACGACACTCCCCATCACGCTAGAGCACATGATCTATCATGCACAGTCTGTCATCAGAGGCGTAAGTCGAGCTCTGGTCGTGGTCGATCTACCTTTCGGTACCTACCAGGGAAATTCTCTCAAAGCACTAGAGTCCGCCATCAGAATCATGAAAGAATCTGGCGCGCACGCCGTGAAACTGGAAGGCGGCGAGGAGATAGCAGAATCAATCAAACGCATCCTGTCAGCAGGTATACCAGTGATGGGTCACCTGGGGCTGACACCTCAGTCCATCTACAAGTTTGGCACCTATAAGGTCAGAGCTAAAGAAGATGAAGAGGCCGACAAGCTGATGCAGGACGCAAAGCTACTGGATGACATCGGCTGCTTCGGTGTGGTCTTAGAAAAAATACCGGCCATGCTGTCCAAGGAGGTCTCCGAGAGTATCGGCATGCCGACCATAGGTATCGGCGGAGGGCCACACTGCGACGGGCAGGTCCTGGTACTCCATGATATCTTAGGGATCACGAAAGAGTTCAATCCCCGATTCCTCAGGCGATACATGAATCTCTTCGATGATATCAAGTCGGCAACTGAGCGATACATAGAAGACGTGAAGTCCGGTGACTTCCCTAATGAAAGTGAGCAGTACTAGATGAAGAAGTTTTTTTTATACATAGTCTTCTTCTTGTTACTGATCGGTGCCTATGTGGGATATACGGTTTATTCGGCCATCTATCATCAGAATATCAATCCAGATCTGAAAGACTACTCCATCACGATCCCATCTAAATCATCCTTTACAGATGTCGTGACCATTTTGACCAAGCAAAATATCCTCAAAGACATCGGCTCCTTTACAAATGTGGCGGGCTGGATGAGATACAAAAAGGATCTCGTTCCTTCAGGTGTCTATGAGATTCAGTCAGAGTGGAATAATCGGCAGCTGGTCGGACACCTTAGATCAGGCAATCAGGCTCCCACCAAAGTAACCTTTAATAATGTCAGAACCATTCAAGAATTATCAGGCAAACTGACTACATATTTAGAACCAGATTCTGCCAGCTTTCTGAGGACTCTCCTATCCAAAGAGACACTGACAGAGCTGCAGCTGGACAGCCAAAATGTGATGAGCCTCTTCATCCCTAACACCTATAATTTCTTCTGGGATGTCAGTGCGCAGGACATCATCAGCCGCATGAAACTTGAAAATGAAAAATTCTGGTCAAAACAAAATAGATTAGAAAAAGCAGAGGCCTTAGGACTGACGAAGGAGGAAGTCTACAGCCTCGCTTCCATCGTAGAGAAGGAATCAATCAAGACTCATGAGAAACCGATCATAGCTGGACTCTACCTCAATCGGATCAGGAGTGGGATGCTCCTCCAAGCTGACCCCACAGTGGTCTTCGGAGTCGGAGACTTCAGCATCAGGCGTGTACTGAATAAGCACTTGGCCATCGATACACCTTATAACACCTATATCCATCCTGGCATACCACCCGGGCCCATCTATATGCCCTCCATCAGCAGCATAGATGCCGTCTTGAACCCTAAAGATCATGACTATCTCTACATGTGCGCTAAGCCCGGCTATAACTCTGAACATGCCTTCGCAGCGTCTTCCGCTGGCCACGCCAGAAATGCCAGAGCCTATCACAGATGGCTTGATTCTGAAAAAATTAAAAAGTAAGTATCGCCTTAGCTGTGAATTAGATGAGCCAAATCACATCGAATCATAAAAGAACTGCTCCTTCACAATCTTGCCATCCTTGATCTGGTAGAACATACCTCTTCAAATAGTACGGGACCAGCCGCACCTTTGAAGGTGACATTCATGTAGCTGGATAAGGCAAAGTGACTGCCACCGACCACTGGATCTCCGATGCCTGAATCGTGTAGTGCTTCGATTCTGGAATTCCATTCTTTCCCCTTCGCGGCCATCTCCTCAAAGCCCTTAACAATGGATCCATCCGCTTCTATACTGACGACTTCTGGCGAGTAGAGTTCGTCATAGCAAGTTTGGTACTCGCCAGATCGACACAGGGCTACGAGGCGATCAGCTATTTGTTGGTTAGTCATGTGATGCAATTTTGGTTCTTTTTAATATAGATTTAAAAAAGGAGTTAGTGTAAAGAAAAGCTGCAAAACAAAAAGCCAGAAATATGAATCGCTCATACTTCTGGCTCGAAAAAATTTGAAAAATTATCTATTTACTTATCCCACCATACAGGGACAGACATATGACTTGGAAAGTCAGTGCCGAGGCCTTGTCGATCTGCCGCAGACTTCCAGCTTGGATTGAGCGTTGCCTCTCCTGGATTATTAGCCAGTCTCACTGGTATTTGTCCATTCGTGATGTTACCTGGATAATCCACAGGTGTCAGTTCAGGGAATCCAGTTCTTCTGAAGTTAGAGAAGGCTTCGTATTCATTTAAGAAGGTCGCAGCCCAGTATTGCCAGCCGATTTGGCTCATAGCATTCGCTTCATCTAAGGGATTGGCATCTACGTAGGCAGAAATGGCAGCATCATCTAAGGCCAATGCTGGATCATAGTGTGCCCAAGACCCTAAAGCTAATGCTATACCATCAGAAAAGTGACTTGATGCATCACCTCCATGCCAGCCTCTCATGGCAGCTTCTGCGCTCAGTAGCTGTGCTTCGGCTGCGGTCATGAACATCATCGGAGATGAGACAGTGACGATAGCTGGATTAATCCTACTAAAGTCATCTACAGATGTTCCCGTTGGATTTTCAGCAAGTAGTGCTTCATCCAGTCCATTTGGCATACCTGCTATTTCACCCGTATTCGCAGATGGGACAGCGACAATGCTCAGCCGAGGATCGCCCGTAGAATTCATCCAGTCGACAAAAGTGTCACTCAGTCTTGGACAATCATCTCCAAAGCCATTAGCCTTGTCCAATACTTCTCCGATTCCATTTTTATTAATGCCTTCAGGACCATTCGTATGCTCTATGAATGCATCATCATCATTAGAGTCCATGATACCACCAGCAATAGCCTTCGCAGCCCATGCTTGAGCCGTAGCAGCATCTACCTCTGAGAGTCTCATGGCTAATCTTAGCATCATCGAGTTACCAAACTTGCGCCACTTATCCACATCACCTCCATAAATTAAGTCAGCGCCTCCAAACCCACCATCACCGAGCTGAGCCACGCCTTGCTCTAACTCGTTAAGCATATCCATATAGATCGATTCTTGAGAGTCATATGTAGGGAAATCAATTCCGTCAATCGCTCCTTTACCAGCTTCAAAATATGGGATATCTCCATACAGATCTGTAAGTCGCTGAAAGATCACCACTTTCCATATCCGCGCCATACCGAGCATTGTGGCATCTCCCACATCAGTCGTTGACAAAGTATTGATTAAGTCCACTACGTCTTTTACCTGCTCGTTGTATGCTCTATCAATCAATGAAGAAGCATACCCCCCATTAAAGGTGTATTTATCACCAGTCCAATAACCACAGGTAGCAGCTAAATGCTGAATCATCATTGATGAATATATAAGTCCCGCTCTCCAATTTTCGTACCTCCCACCTGAAGTTCTCAGCTGAACGAATGTAAATTGGAAGTTAGGATTGATGCCAATCGCAACAGTAGGATTGGTATTTAATTCTGCAAAATTATCATCACAAGATGTGCTGAAAAGCATCATCCCAACGAAGACAAATAAGATTTTATATTTTAAATATTTCATTGTTTATCTATTATAATTTATAAATGTGATGATTAGAATTTAGCACTTAGATTTAATCCAAATGACCTCGTTACTGGCACACCAAACATCTCAAGACCCTGACCGTTACCGGTCGTGTAAGTGGACTCAGGATCAATATTATCAGTACTGCTAGCTAAAAGTGCTAAATTTCTACCTGCAAAAGAGAGCGAAATGTCTTTGAACGGCACACCTTGTAATAAATCATTTGGCAGCCGGTAGCTGACGATCAATTCTCTTAATTTTACAAAATTGGCATCTTGAATAAACTCTTCTGAAATCCCAAAGGCTATTCTCTGATAATAATCCTGCACATCTGCAGCAGCCACTGTGCCCAGTCCCCCTTCTCTACCTTCCAAGGTCGCTTGATGAAGTCCTCTAAAATATCCATATGCATTCGTAGCATTATAAATCTTTGCCCCTGACTTAGCATCAATTAAAAAGCTGATACCTACATCTCCTATACTAAATGAATTCTGCCATCCAATGGATGTTGGATGTACTCCCGTACCAAAGGTCTGAAGCTCACCTTGCAGAGGCAATCCGTCGTCATCAAGCATGATACCTCCGCTGCCATCTCTGACATACGCAAAGCCCATCACTTGACTATATGGCTGACCTTCTACTAAGTGTATGTATGCATTCCTTGTTCGACTCTCCTCTAATCGGATTTCTTCACCATCTGACTCCTCGGTCAGTAGACTGACTACTTCGTTATTATTCTGAGCAAAGTTCACACTGGTTCTCCAGGTAAAATTATTGTTACGAAGTACTTCGACATCGACAAGTAATTCGACCCCTTTATTAGTCACTTTACCTACATTCACTCGCTTAGAACCGAATCCTGAAGTACTAGATATTCCTGCATTAAGAATACCATCTGTCGTTTCTCTATTGTAGAGTGCAAAATCAACATTTACTTTACCTTTGAATAACCGAACATCAAAACCTAACTCAAGTTCTTTATTCGTCGATGGTCTCAAACCTATTGGAGGAACCGTACCATTGGAGATCGATCCTAAGGGCTGCCCTAAGTGGCCTTGACCAACAATCCCGTAATTAAGTCCTAATTGATATGGACCCGTCGCGCCTCCAACTTCTGCCCATGAAGCTCTCACCTTAGCAAAATCTACAATCGAAGGTAGAGATCCTCCCAAGCCTTCGACTAAATCGTATGCCACTCCGATAGAAGGATAAAATACTGTATTCTCTGACGGCCCACCATTAGGGTCCGTCAATGCTGAGAACCAGTCTTGTCTTCCAGTCGCGGTCACATAGAGTGAATTAAATAATGATATCTCTGCCATAGCAAAAACAGAGTTTACTTGGAATTGGCTGAATCCGTAGCCAGTACTTTGATTTGCTAAATTCTTTGCTGTATGTAGAAATGGTATATTAAAGTTACCACCTCCTACGCTTAGAGTTTCATCAAAATTTTTCTGCTGATTTCCACCGACTAAGACATCTATACCAATATTTGGATTAATATCACCAGCGTATCTGAGGATCGCTTCTAAGTTTACTTCTTGTAATTCTCTGTTGGATTCAGTAAGACCTCCTAATGTGCTGAAAGCTGTACCGTAGGGTGTGAGGTTTCTTCTTCTATCATTGAATCGATCTAATCCAGCTTTACCAGTCAGAGTCAATCCTGGCAATAATTCTGCTCCTAAGGTAATATTACCGAAGAGTCGATTTTTGGTATTATTTCCTTCGAACTGGTATGCAGCCCACCATGGATTAGTGACGAATACATTGTCATTAAACTGTAGCTCCGTGCCATCAGGATTTGCACCAAGTTTATCAGCATCCCCTCTTAAGTCATTAATATTAATTGATGGGGGTAATGACCAAGCCGTATAGTTAGCATTTCCTGGAGAATCTGAAAGTCTTGGTCGATTAGACGTAGCATCATTGACAAATGATCCGCTGATATTACCAAAGAAGATGCCTTTATTTGCATTCACATTAGCTGTGAAGGTTTTTCTATCTACTGTAGAATTAGGAACAATACCTTTATTATCTAAATCTGTGACAGAGAATCTGAAACCATAACCTTCTCCACCTCCGTTGATACCCAAGGTGTTAGTAAAAGTAGCACCTGTACCGTAGAAGCGGCTAAGATTATCCCCCGCATCTGAGTATGGTCTGGACTGTCCATCAAATTGGAGTACAGAACTTCCATCTAAGGGAGCTCCCCATGAGGATAGTCCCTGAGCAAATGCTTCTGCCTCTGTACCAGGCTTAGCCCCTCTATTACCATGACCATATTGTCTTTGGAAATCATAGAAATCAATGATCGATTCGACTTGGTAGTTAGAGTTAAACTCTACACCAATTCGACCATCTTTTGATCCCTTTTTCGTTGTGATCACAATAACACCATTATCAGCTCTATAGCCATATAGCGCCCCAGCAGTATTACCCTTGAGGACAGTCATGGTCTCAATATCGTCTGCGTTGACACTAGATAGGCCATCACCCCAGTCCTGGCCACCCCACATGCCCGCAGCACCTAGGTTACCAGTATTGATGGGTACACCATCGACGACGACCAGTGGCTGGTTGTTCCCAGAAATATTTCCATTGCCACGGATGACAATTCGAGTAGATCCTCCTGGACCTGTCGCCGGATTACTGACATTCACACCAGCGACTTTACCTGCGAGTGAGTTGCCAATATTGATCTCTTTAGCTGTGACTAAAGATGAGCCTTCTAGCTCTGTGACTGAGTAGGCCAGAGCTCGCTTCTTGCGCTCTATACCCAGCGCTGTGACCACGACCTCATCTAAGAGTGCGCCTTCCTCCAATATGATATTAAAATCCGTCACATTTTCAGTAGCGATCACTTGATCTGCATACCCCGTGTATGAGATATCAAGCATCGCCCCTTCTGATACGGTAAGTGAAAAAGCGCCATCGAGATCTGTGATGGTCCCATTGGACGTGCCCTGCTCTATGACATTGGCTCCAATCATGGGATCCCCGCCAGAGTCGACTATGGTACCGCTTATGGTACGCTGGGAAAATACTGTTAGCGAAAACAGCATCAAAAATAAAATTAGATTGATTTTCATGCAAAAATAATTGTTGATTAATAATATAGATAGTACGAGAAACTGCTTCCCTAATTTAGCAATATAAATTAGACTTCACAGCTACATGTGCAAACTATCGTGATAATTTTTTCCATTATATATTTTGCGTCTGACAGCTAAAACACAAACATATTAATCCAAGACAGACACCCTGCAATAGATAATTTTTTAATGAATCAATAATTGGCTGAATGATTTCTAAGATACTCCACTAATGCTGACTCATTCTTTCAGAACTAACCACTGTAGATTCATCTTGGCAAAGTTGATGCCTCCATCATTACCTGCTTCATACAGCAGTCCTACATGATCATCTATCTGCACCAGGTCCGAATACGCAGAAGGGCCGGCATCGATGAGCTTTTTGACAGTCCAAGACTTCCCATCATCTTGGCTCAGCTTGATCGTCATTCTCTCTCGATCAGTGGTGCTCTCTGGATTACTAAATATGAGCCAGTCACCTTCATCAGAAGAGCGATATGCCAACAAGCTGGCCTGGCAGACCGGATCGACTAAGTCCTGATCAAAATGAATGTCCTGCCAGCTCGCCCCACCATCATCACTGAGGGCAATCAGTCTTCTCCTTTCTTCACCATTCTGCTGTCGTATGTTCATCATGACGCGTCCGTCCGACAGCTGCGCTGCGATCGCTTCATTCGAACTTGGCACATCGATATCATCCGAAAGCGTGTAGCTACTGCCCTCATTGTCACTATAAAATGCATGACTGCGGTATTCAGCAAAATCATCTTCAGGCGGTCCAGCAGAGTGATTAGCAGCTATAAAGATTCTCCCTTTATGTGGTCCATGATGCAGCTGTATGCCGTGACCTGGTGTCAGGGCATAACTGCGCCAATCTTCTTGGTATGCATACTCAGCATTGATGTCTGGTCGATTGGGACGGTGGACTTGAGTGGTGATATTGACAGGTGCAGACCATGCTGTGCCGTGATCATCGCTGTAGCTGTACCACACTTCTCTCAGACCCTTACCATTTCTGGTATCCCACTCTGAGGCAATGCCTGTATTATAGTAGGTTATTATTCTGCCTTGATGATCTCCAGTCTCAGTCAGCACGACAGGTGCAGGATTACCTACCTGAGGCGACTCATGATCGAGCAGCTTTCTGAGGGGTGTCCAGCTCGCACCAGCATCAGTACTCTTCTTATACACGATATCTACATGACCAAAGTCTCCACAGTCTTGCACTCTGCCTTCTGCAAACGCGATGATGCTGCCATCCGTAGCTCGGACAATTGCTGGAATGCGATAGCAGGCATATCCTTCTTCTCCATTGGTGAATAATGCTTGTAACTCAAAGGAGGCGACATTTTGCTCCGTGCAAGCACAGCACAACAGTGTCAGTAGTATGAAAAGTATTCTCAGCATTAGATTGATTTAGTGTGGAGTGGCATCTGAAAATTATTATGCTCAATAGAAAGCTATGGTTATCTCAATCAGACTCTGTAGTCACAGATCTTATAATCAAGGCTCTAAAATGAGCCGTCCAAAGGAAGAAGGGATATGAAAATCAGGCTGCTCAGCATCGGGCATGATCCAGCTGATCCACTTCGTATCTCTCCCACCGTTCACGTAGTTACCCCGATAGAGGCCAGCGTGAATGACCTGTCCATCTATAAGATCAAATTCTCGCAAGGACCTCATCGATATTTTCCCTTCTACAATATAGCCTTCGTCATCCATGGAGGACTTGATCGTGATCTCATCTGCAGGATATCTCCAGTCACCATCGATCTCTCTGTAGAACTTTCCCTTAGAATCATAGAGTCGGCTACTGGCATCCATCTCCAGTGAATAATAAGGATCCATGGCATCGCTCTTCTTTAAAAAGATCTCCACACGATCAGAATATACCGCATTCAATTTATCCGTGTCATAGGACTGTTCTACATGTATCTCGTCGTCCTGTACATGATAGATAAAGTAAAGATACGCCTCATCATACAAGGCACGAAAAACAGTGGATGGTGCATCCTCATCCCTCCAGGGGTAGCTAAAATCTCGTAGTATCGTAGCGCCCTCCCATTGTGGATCATCGCCTTCACCATTGATATCCAGTGCTTTCGATACTTTTTTTACGGTGTATTCTTTTGTCATCTTATGATAGGATTTCCATGAGTCTGCAGGCCAGGGTACAGCCTGCTGTTTAAATTTGTAAGTGGGCATCTGTGCATCGACAATGACAAGGTATTCTGTCAGATCAGCTGCTAAGCTCTCAGCTTGACTTGGATAAATACTGATCAGATTAGACTGCTCTGAGATATCTTCTTTTAGATCATACAGTTCAAATCTTTGGTCCAGGTGAAAATAGATCAGCTTCCAGTCTCCCTGTCTGATCGCGCTGAAAGAATCGCAGCCGGGACATGTACCACCCCATTTATTAGGATAATGCCAATATAAGCTTCTCTCCGCTGGTGGTGCAGTCACAGCTTTAATATGGCTGACAAAAGACAGTCCATCCATCACTTGCGGTACATCGATGTGCTTGATGCCAGCCATTTCCAACACACTGGGGTAAAAGTCTTCAATGATCAGATAGTCATCATAGACAGATCCTGCTGCCAGCTGTCCAGGCCACCGAATGATCATTGGCTCTCTTATCCCGCCTTCATAGATGGAGCCTTTGCCACTGCGCAGGGGCTCATTATGCGTGTGAGCCACTCCCCCTCTGGCGTGAGCACTCAGTCCTCCATTGTCGGACATGAAGAGAATGATGGTCTCCTCAGCTATCTTATGCTGATCCAGATAGCCTAATACATCCCCGACACTCTTGTCCATGGCCTGGACCATAGAAGCATATCTAGCCTCTATCGTATCTAAGCCTTGATCCAGATAGCTCTGATAATATCTGCGATCCGCCATGATCGGCGTATGCACCCCATAGTAGGACATATAGAGAAAAAATGGTGTCGTCGTGTCTCTCTCATCAAGTGCTCGGATAGCTTCCTGGGTGATTGCTTCGGTAAGAAATACATCTTCTCCATGATACTTATCTAAGCCTGGCACTTTCCAGGGTGAACTTTTGAATGACGCTTTATTTCCGAAGTGATCTTCTCCTAAATAGCTGGCGGGTGCACCAGCGGCATGACCCGCTATATTTACATTGAAGCCAATATTGAGGGGATTTTCAGCTGGTGTGGACTTGGCTCCTAAATGAGCTTTGCCAGCGTGTATGGTGTGATAGCCTTCTTCCTTTAGCACCTGAGGCTGCGATTTTGCATAGGCGGCGTGCTCTATCGTTGAGTCAGGTGTCATTCCATTGACATTCCACATGGGGATCTGGAGATCTGGATGATTGATCTCTGGTGTCTTCATTTGATTCTTATCGAGTGTCCAGTTAGTCACTCTGTGTCTGGCAGCATTCATACCTGTCATCAGACTGATTCGAGAAGGCGAGCATACGGGAGTCGCGTATGCTTGAGTGAACTTCATCCCTTCCGCTGCCAGTCGCTCCATATTCGGTGTTCGGTACCTGCGGTTATATTTAGTGGTCTCTTTCCAGAACGGCACGGAGGTATCTTGCCAGCCCATATCATCTACTAAAAATAAGATGATATTCGGCCTATCAGTTTCTTCTTGTATCAGATCTCTGGTCTGGCAAGAAAGAAGCAATAAAAAGGCGCACAGGACAAAACAGACTCGACTGCACTGGAGTGAACTCATATGATGAATATAGTAAAATTATACCTGCACTAATATCTCATCTAAAAATAGCCAACAAGCAGCACCTGGCGCTGGATGCCAATCTGGATTGACTAATTGGCCTCTGACTTCTACCTTGATATACTTCGCCATCATCGGCTGAATTTTCACTAAAAAATTTTTAAGTGCAGGTACCTCTGGTCCTGATGCGATCGGTATGTCCAGATCACCTGCCGAAGTGAATGCAGTGCCGTCACTGGATACTGAGACACGAATGCTCCTCGGATAATGGATGTATGAGGCATCTGCCTTCAGTGCGCTCACGGTCACAGCGCTTACTTTTACCTCTTCTTCCAGCGTAAGGGTGGCGGTCATATGCTGTCCCTCATAGCCTAGCCAATGACCATTCGTGAATTGGACGGAGCCCTTGGTAAAATCAATTAAACTCTTAGCCCCTCCAGCCTTATACTTATCATGCGGTTCAGGACTCACGGTGATGGATTGGGGTACGATGGACGCTTTGACAAATTGCCTTTCATTCACCTCACTGGATTGCCAGCCCGGCTTCATGGAGATGACCTTTACCAAGGTGCTGCGATCGATAATGATCGGTCCATCATACACAGCGGAAGTGGAGTCAGGATCACTCCCATCCAAAGTATAATGTAGCTCCACATTTTTGAAATTCAGCTCCAGAGAGACTGACAGTGTATCACTGAAGATATCTGCTGCTGCAGCGATCACTGGTGGCTTCAGAGCTGCATCTCCGAATAAATCAGCGTCTATTTTATATTGAATCTGGAGTAATGGTCTCGCTGATTGGAGCTGCTCTACCCCAGCATCACTGACATCACTCTGCCATAGATAGAGCTGCTTCAAGCTTTTGATTTTTATGATATCATCCAGCGCCTCATCCGTCACCTGTGTCCCATATAGGTTCAGGCTTTCTAAATAGGATAGATCCTTTAACTGCTTGATTGTCTTATTCGTGATCTGGCTGTTTTGGAGTTTTAGTTTTCGCAGGTGAGGCAGCTGAGTGATCGTGCTGGCCAGATCGTCATCGATATTGGTATTAGCCAGCTGGAGTTCAGACACTTGTTCAGATACCTTTCTAACTTTCTTGAGCAAGCTTGATGTGATGTCCTGCCGATGTGATAGATTCACTTCTAACCAGGGACTGCCTGCTCCCAGAGGGTTCACCTTGATGCCTGACTCTCTGAGTGACTTAAACTGACTTTCTGAGGCAGGCTCTACACCGATGGAGGCGAGATCAGTCTCTACCTGCTGGTATTTATCCAAGATCAATCTGATGGAGTCTGGGACATTGAGCTCCATGATTTTTTTATCATACGCTGCTCCTTCTTTGATCCACCATGAGAGCAGTGACAGCTCGTCCGAGGATAGTTGTTTTTTGCCTTTGGGAGGCATATGCGCTTTTTCTTCAATGGGTAGGTGGGCTCGTTTGATCAGTGGACTCTTCAATGGAAATCCAGCCAGTAATACCTTTCCTTCTTTACCTCCTGTTTCTATTTCTGCGACGGTGGTCATGATCAGGTCTCCCTTAGCTTTAGATGGATTGTGACATGAGTTGCACTTGCGATTGAGAATGGGCTGGATGATATCTGTGAAGGCATGAGCTTGATCTATGTCTATTATAGAAATCGGATCAGCACTAGTCTTACCTGCTGTCAGAAAATCTGCTCCGTGTGTCATGCTCCCTCCCAGATGCCCCGTGATCATCATCAGTAATCCGATGCTGCACATGGCTGGAAGGTACAGCTTAGCCGCGCTCATATCAGATTGGTGACGCCGGTGCTGATACCAGGCTAAGACACTGATCGCACTCATGGCGATGGCACACCATTGGTGCCTTGACAGCAGTGTCGCATCATAGTCACCCTGATCCGCCAGGTTCAATCCTGTAATGACAGCTATGATGGATGTCAGAGCTCCTACAGCCAGTACGAAAGTGAGTGCCGGACGAAACTCTTCTTTACGACCAAAGCGGATGCTGAGCTCCATCAAGAGCGCGAGCATCAATATCCCAATGGGCAGATGTATAATCAATGGATGAAGGCGGCCGATGATATCCATGGACTAAGCTAAAATATCATTGACCACCTTACCATGCACATCGGTCAATCTAAATCGGCGGCCTTGGTATTTGTAGGTAAATTTCTCATGATCGACACCAAGCAGCTTCATGACTGTCGCCTGAAAGTCGTGGACATGCACTGGATTCTCAGTGATATTATAGCCAAAATCATCCGTCTCTCCATAGACCATGCCTGGCTTAACGCCACCGCCTGCCATCCAAATCGTGAAGGATCGAGGATGGTGATCTCGACCAAAACTGGTGTCCGTGATGGTACCCTGTGAATAATTAGTTCGGCCAAACTCTCCGCCCCAAATGATCAGAGTATCCTCCAATAAGCCGCGCTGCTTCAGGTCCATTACCAGTGCTGCTGAAGGCTGATCGATGTCTTTAGCTTGGGCAGCACAGGCAGTCGGTAGATTGTCATGCTGATCCCAGCCCATGTGGTAGAGCTGGATGAATCTGACATCTCGCTCTGCCAGCCGTCGCGCTAAAATACAGTTAGCTGCATAGGTGCCAGGCACTGTGGAGTCTGGCCCATACATCTGATAGATGTGATCTGGCTCCCCCTCTATATTCATCACATCTGGTACGCTGGTCTGCATGCGGTAGGCCATCTCGTACTGAGAGATGCGTGTCGAGATTTCAGGATCACCAAATTCTTGGAGCTGCTTCTCATTGAGGGCCGCGACCTGGTCCAGCATGTTTCTCCGACTCTGTCGGTCCATACCTGAGGGATCATTTAGATACAGCACGGGGTCTTTTCCTGATCTGAACTGCACTCCCTGATGCAGCGAGTGTAGAAAGCCATTACCCCACAGCCGCGAGTATAGTGGCTGACCAAAGGGCCTGCCCGTACCTCTGGATAGCAATACGCAGAATCCTGGCAGGTCTTCATTCTCACTCCCCAGCCCGTAGCTGAGCCATGAGCCCATACTCGGTCTGCCCGCCTGCTGTGATCCCGTCTGAAAGAAGGTGATGGCAGGGTCATGATTGATCGCCTCCGTATACATGGATTTGACGATGCAGAGCTCATCGACGATCTTAGCAGTGTAGGGTAAGACATCACTGACATAGGCTCCGCTCTGACCGTACTGACTGAAGCTATAGTTAGAGCCGACTAATGGAAAAGAGTCTTGCCCGGAGGTCATACCCGTAAGTCGCTGTCCCTTCCTGACTGACTCTGGCAGCTCCTCACCTCGCCGTTCATTGAGCAGCGGCTTATAGTCGAATAGATCCAGCTGAGATGGGCCTCCACTCTGGAATAGGTAAATGATCCGCTTCGCCTTAGGGGCAAAGTGTAGTGCATCTAGCGCTCCCCGCGCGCCTCCACTATTCGTCTCCTTGATGATGCCTCCCTTCTCTTTCTTGAAGAAGCTCATGCCCAGAATGGATGACAAGGCAGCAGTACCTATGCCAATACTACTACTGGATAAGAAGGCTCTGCGATTTTGCATTAGTGATCTTTTTAATAAATCTTCCATAGTCTTCCTTGATTTATCCTCTGGTGATCGTCTCGTCTAAGTTAAGAATGGCGCTGGCCACGGAGGCATAGGCTGCGAACTCACTGGCTTCCAAAATTGGCTTCATCACGAAGTGCCCGACAGAAAGAAACTGTCCAGCTTCTTCTGGCTGATTGGTATACCGATCGTACTCCTGATCAAAGAGAGTCTTAATGAAGGAGACCTCCTCTTCATCTGGCTGACGTGACGTGGCTAACTCAAACATGAAACTGATCCTGTCCTCTGCTGAAGCTTCTGCCTCCTCTATGCTGCGGTACGCTAACATACGAGCCGCCTCTACGATCTGCGGATCATTCATCATGACGAGCGCCTGCAGTGGTGTGCTGGTGTTCTGCCGCTTCACACTGCATATATCTCGAGTAGCAGAATCAAAGGTCATCATACTGGGTGGCGGGACTGTCCGCTTCCAGAAGGTATAGAGGCTTCTGCGATAGAGTCCATCTCCATCATCCTGTATGTACTTAGCGGTGCTGCCTCCTCCTCCACCCGTGGTCTCTTCCCACAGACCTCCAGGCTGATAGGGCTTCACACTCGGGCCTCCTACCTTGTCCACTAATAAGTTGCTGATGTCCAAGGCGTGATCTCTGATCATCTCTGACTGCAGTCGGCTCCGCGGTGCTCTGGCGAGCAGTAGATTTTCGGGATCTACTTCCAACTGCTCAGGACTCACTTTTGCAGATTGCTGGTACGTGGATGACAGCATGATATACTTCAGCATTTCCTTGGTGTTCCAGCCATTTTCTCGATAGCTCACAGCGAGATAATCTAGGAGCTCTGGGTGCGTCGGCAGGGTCCCCTGATTCCCAAAGTCGTAGGATGTCTTGACGATGCCGCTGCCAAATAATTGTTGCCACAGCCGATTGACGGCGACTCTCGCAGTCAGTGGATTAGACGGATCAAACAGCCACTTAGCCAGACCTAATCGATTCTGTTCATATTGTTCTGAGAAAGCTAAAATGGACTCAGGTGTGGAGGGGAAGACCTCATCCGTCGGCTGATCATACTGCCCTCTGCTAAGGATATAATTCTGCCGCTTATCAGCTCTCTCACCCATCACCAGGACGGGTACCTCCGTGATAGAGTCTACTGCATTAATGAAGTCCAGAGTCTGAGTCATATCCTCTTGAGTCAAGGTGACATAAGGCTCAGGGATGGCGCCATAAGAGGCGATCAGTCCTTCTTCTGGTACATTATTAAAGAAGCTGTACAGCTCAAAATAGTTCTTCTGGGAAATAGGGTCGTACTTATGATCATGACATCTGGCACACTCCATGGAAAGACCGATGAAGGCCATCCCAAAGGTATTCGTCCGATCCGCTACGTACTCTACGCGGTACTCTTCTGGAATGACGCCTCCCTCTTGAGTGATTTTATGATTTCGATTGAATGCTGTGGCAATCTGTTGCTCCAGCGTCGCATCAGGCAATAGGTCACCTGCGATCTGCCACGTGACAAATTCATCATAAGGCATATTCGTGTCGAAGGCATGGATGACCCAATCACGCCAGGGCCAGTTATAGCGCTCCAAGTCATCTTGGTAGCCGTGTGTATCAGCATATCTGGCTAAGTCCATCCAGTCCGCTGACATGCGCTCGGCGTAGGCATGACCATTGAGCATCTGATCTATTTGCTTTTCGAAAGCATCATCAGCCTCATCTTCTAAGAAGGCAGTAAGCTGATCCTTAGAGGGTGCTAAGCCGGTCAAATCAAAACTGGCTCTCCTGAGTAATCGCCGCTTATCTGCTCGATCATTGGCAGATAGACCAGCGGCTTCTATCTTACTGAGGACGAAATAATCTATTTCGTTATTGGCCCATGCTTCGTCGCTGACTGCAGGTATGTTGGCTTTCTGGGGAGATAGCAAAGACCAGTGCTCTTTCCACTCCGCCCCCTGCTCGATCCAGCGCTCGATGATCTCCTTCTCATAAGCTGTCAGAGTCAAGTTAGACTCTGGCGGTGGCATGACATCATCTGGATCATCAGAATAGATACGGCTCACAATGGTGGAGCTGTCTGGATGTCCTGGCACGATAGCATATCGATCTAAGTCTTGACCTAACGCCATAAATGCATGTGCTTCTGTGTGAAAAGCGAGATCTCCCTCACGAGTGTTCTCATCAGGTCCGTGACACTTGAAGCAGCGATCTGACAGAATCGGCTTCACATGAAAATTGAAGTCAACTACATCGGGGATCTGCATTTTCAATTGTTGTTGTGACTCAGTCCCTTCTTGACAAGAGTGCAGGGATAAGGCCATCATTACCAACACAAATAAAGGAGCAAAAGCAGATAGTTGATTCATAAAAGTCGACTTAAGAATGATTCGACAAGTTGCTTTAATCTGAAAGCAATCAAAAGATATAAAAAATTATGAGCTCTGTATGTGCGTGCTCCTCCTTGATTAAAAATCAAATCCCGAGTGCTGAATACAAAAAATTAATCTACAATAAGTTTAGAGCGCCCAAAACGACTCACAACTCATTGGTATCCAGCCTTTTCACTTTTATTTCGCGATAAATACTGATCGCAACGATTAAAATTAAATTCAGGCTGACTAATTTTGAAACAACCCAACCGAAGTGATTTTTCAACCGTCTATACTATGTGAGACTATTAATAAAATAAATCCAATCCGCATGCATAAACAATTTTTACTCTCAGTCTGCTTGTTGTTACTCTCAGGTCTGTTATTCAGTCAGAATCAGATCGAATGCAACGAACCGATCAATCAAGAGGATATCATAAATAATATCACAGGTCAATTCGATGACTCAGACGTGGGTCTGGTTGTCTTTGAGCACTTCGGTGAAGAGACGGGGTATTTTTATGAAGTACGTAACTTATGCCCCTATATTCCACCAGAGGGTCGAACTCTACCCAGCGGATTTGAAGAATTCAGAGGTGCCTACTTCACCTGTACTGGTGAGCTAATCTGTAACTACGGAGTCGACAGACCGATCCAATGTGACCCCAACTCAGGCGTAGCTATAGATCTGACAAAGGCAACTGAAAGATTACAAATCTACAGCACTGGTTGTACTTATGATGGGTATTCAATATCCAGTTGCACTGACCAAGAAGTCGAACTCATCATTCCGAAAGAAAGACCCGACTACTCTGGTGTTCCAGGTGTGCCTCCAGCACCAGACTGCACATTTGATGATTATATTATTTCACCAGATGCATCCGTGGTCAAAACAGCCGATGGATTTTTAGCCACACCAGCTGAGACCACCAGGTACAAAGTAAAATTTAGAGATGCAGATTCTTCCTGTGGGACGCTGGAATATGTATTCACAGTGGAGATCAGTCGTTGTCAAGAAGAACAGGAAGAACAGGAAGAAGAAAGTATCCGATCAGGACTATTCAATAAATACCCTTGGCTTAGCGACCTTGTAAACCCAGATGACTGCACTGACGCCAGTGCAGATGAATATGACAAAGATGGACTACGCTACCTTTTTATCAGGACAGCACAGACCTATAGGCTATACACGGCATCAGGTGAGCTCTACTGCACAGACTCGGCTGATCTTTCCTGCCTCAGAACCTATGACCTGACTCAAGTCGTCGATAGCTGGGTATGCGATACAGCAGAAGTCAGACCATTCGCCGCGATTTGTCCAGGTGACCCCTTGCCAAATCTACAAGCACCGTATGCCATTGGAGATGCCGTGAATCGTGCCTGTGGACCAGCTGGTCCTGAAGGTTCTCCTCCGACTGTATGCCCATGCAGAACCGTATTTTCAGTGGACATCGAGCCAAAGACGGGACTGGTATCTGGCCTGATAGATAATCAATATTATCAAGTAGCACCAGAGGTAACGACCACATACACACTGACCAGCAGGACCGGTGGAGCACCAGATCTGCCTTGTATTTCAGAGACATTCACCTTCAGCTACACCATTGCAGTGAAGGACGCCGAGGAATGTGGAGACTCAGGTGAGTGTGCCTGTGATGACATCTACGACCCTGTGTGTGGCGCAGATGGTAAGACTTATTCTAACCAGTGTGTGGCTGAATGTGCCGGAGTCGAGGTGTCAGCCATTGGTGAATGTGAGAGCCGACAAGATCCTCTATTCGAGACTTACGCTTTTCTAAATGAGATTATTAGTCTTGATGATTGTAATGGAGTCACCATCCAAGAATTTAATAGTAGTTCGCTCACCTTTATTTACGTCTCAGGGATCGACTTTGGGACACTGTATTTAGCTGATGGGACATTCTATTGCCAAGACTATGACTCCTTTAATTGTATCGAAGCCTATAATCTTAGTTCACCCAGCAATAGCTGGGCCTGTGGAGTGGATACTACCTGCGACTGTCCAGATGTATATCAGCCTGTATGCGGTACAGATGGTCTCACCTATGACAATGAATGCCTGGCTATCTGCGAGGGCATCGCAATAGCTGATATGGGAGAATGTCCCCATAACTGTGTTTGCCCAGAGATATATGATCCAGTGTGTGGCACTGATGGTATCACCTACGATAACGAATGCCTGGCAAACTGTGCTGGGGTGGACGTCGCTCTCGGAGGAGAATGTCCACTCGACTGCATCTGTACAGCAGAATATGATCCAGTGTGTGGAGTCGATGGAAATACCTATGGCAATGCCTGCGAAGCTGGCTGTGCTGGTGTCGAAATAGAGACATCTGGAGAATGTGGTCTCTTAGATTGTCGCCAGAATTCGGGCACCATCTTTTTTGATCAATGCGATGATGGCACCGAGTTCTTCTTTCTTGAGTCAGAGGGCGTGATCTATGATCCTTACTATGCAGAGGGAGTAGAGTTTGACCATGAGAATGGGCAGCAGGTATACTTTGATTTTGAAGTGGCAGACTTTGACACACCTTGCTCCATTGCCTCCCAGGCGATCATCATCACCTGCATTGAAGCCCAAGAAGATGAAAGCACTTTTAGTACACTGCTTGAATCGCTTATCAGAATTATTGACCCTGAAGACTGCGAAGACACAAGCGTCGATCTATTCCTGAAAGACGGTATCGCGTATGGCTATGTACAGACGAATGGCATCAACAGCTTGTATGATGAAGCGGGCACACTGCTCTGTGCTGATGGCGGGCTCGTGAGTTGTTTATCATCATTTGATGTCGGTAATCCTGTGCAGACTCTTGCTTGTAGTGATTTCTATACTGCCGGCGGTAATGAGCCTGACGACTTTGCAGGATTCACGACTTATCCGTGGCTGACAGGAGCCTTGGCTGGCGTGGCCTGTGAAGATGCTGCAGTCGAAATTTATGATAATGGCTCCTACGCATTTATCTATATCGGCCATGAAGGCTCAGGCGTGCTCTACTATCAAGATGGCAGCCGCTACTGCGGTGACAGTCCCACATTTGACTGCAGGACTACATATAATCTCAGCGAGCCAACGTCAACATGGAACTGCTCTGATAGGGATGAAGCCGCTGGCGGTGGAGATCCATTATCGAGCACCTTCAATGAGCGGGTCACTATATGTCCAGGCAGTGCATACCAGATACAAGCACCCGTAGTAGGCCAATTTAATAATGAAGCTAACGAAGAGGTAGACTGTGGGCCACTTGGAGAAGGACTACCCTGCCCCTGCGCCCTGGTCAGGAATGTAAGTATCTCACCTGAGCTCGGCATCGTATCATACGACGAAGACCAAGGTATATTTACCGTGAATCCTGAAGGCCAGAGCTCCTATACGGTGCGCGTATCCACAGGACGAGCGAATCCTGATTCTCGCTGCATACCCAGCACCTATGAGACAGTGTATACACTCACACCTGACGCCTCAGCCTGCGATGGATGGAGAGCAAATATTGAGGTCGAAAGCCGAAGTCTTCATGATCATCAAACAGAGCTCACTATCAGTCCGAACCCTGCCAGCTCCCACATTGAACTAAGCGGAATACCCAGCGAAATGGGCACTATTAGAATCATGAATTCTGTAGGCCAGCTAATATCAATGAAACGCCACATTGGACACGATCAGTCCTCTGAAACAATGGACATCAGCCATATGGAATCAGGCGTATACATCCTCATCTGGTCCACGCCAAATGAGGTCATCAGTCGAAAATTCATCGTGCAATAAGCAATACATTCTCCATTGCTAAATGCATCAGAACATAAAAAGGCAGCTCAAATAGAGCTGCCTTTTTTATGTTCTACGCCGTGGTCATCATCATATAAATACATCGACAAGCTATCATCATAAATATCAAAACTCAGTAGCTGCAATAACTGAGAAACAAATCATTGACTGGGGTCCGAAGCACCAGGAGTACAACATCTAACTGTAAACAACATGCACCACAAACCTTAGCTCCAGAAGAGCAAGATCCTAATAGCAAAACCATTCATCATAAACCTGAGCTCCAGGAGAGCCATATGTCATTATCAATGTGGTACTGCACCATTGACAAAAATCATTGCTTAGGCATTTTAATCAAGATTAAAACTTATATCTTCCAGATCGATGCAAATGCTAATCATAACCATCATAAGAATACTCAAAACCCTACCACTGATCCTGGTATGTCTAAGCATGACTACATCATGTCAGTCATCAAGCGAAAATGAGGCTTATGATGTCATCGTCTTAGGAGAAGGCACCGGTGCCATTGCTGCCGCTATCCAATCCGCCAGAAGCGGAGCCAACACACTGCTAGTCAGCCCTCTACCCTGGCTGGGCGGCATGCTGACCTCAGCTGGTGTGTCAGCGACTGACGGCAATCATCAGCTGGATGCTGGGCTGTGGGCAGAATGGCGAGGCTTGCTCCGAGCCCATTATGGTGGTGCTGATAGTCTCTATACAGGCTGGGTGAGCAACACCATGTATGAGCCGCATATTGGAGAACAATACTGGCAATACTTAGCGAAAAAAGAATCACAATTATCCATTTGGACAGAGACCACTTGGGGTACAATAACGCAAGAAGAATTATGGACCATCTCAATTCCAGCAAAAGAAACTACCATTCGAGCTAAGATGCTCATCGATGGTACCGACTTGGGTGACATAGCTGCAGCCGTAGGTGCTGACTATGATCTCGGCATGGACGCACAGTCAGACACGCAGGAATCCATGGCACCCATGACCTCTAATAAGATCATACAGGACCTGACCTACGCTGCGATCCTCAAAGACTATGGACCAGATGCTGACAAGACCATCGATAGACCATCGGACTATGACCCTTCAGAATTTCGCTGTGCCTGTCAGCACGACTGTGATGACAGCTCAGCGCACGCATGCGACAAGATGCTCAGCTACGGTAAGCTCCCTCGCGATAAATACATGATCAACTGGCCTAAGCATGGCAATGACTACTACAGCAATGTCGTAGAGATGAATCGAGAAGAGAGAGCTGCAGAATACCAAAAGGCAAAAGCGAAGACACTTAGATTCGTCTACTACATCCAGACTGAACTGGGCTATGCCAACCTCGGACTGGCTGACGACGAATACGATACAGATGACCGCCTGCCCTATATGCCGTACCACAGAGAAGGCAGGCGCATCATAGGGCTCACACAGCTCCAAGTCAATCACCTGACTGATCCTTTTGAACACGAGCTCTACCGTGCTGGCATCGCTGTGGGTGACTACCCCATAGATCATCATCACGCTGAATATCCTGACGCACCAGAAATAGACTTTCCCTCTGTACCCTCATTCTCGATTCCGATGGGGTCCATCATACCGAAGGAGACTGATGACCTACTTATCGCTGATAAAGCTATGTCTGTCACTAACATCGTCAATGGCTCATCCAGACTGCAGCCAGTGATCATCCAGCTCGGTCAAGCAGCAGGCCTCATCGCTTCGATGGCGGCTGAGCAAGACAAATCACCAAGCGAACTGAATGTCAGACAGGTGCAAGCAGAATTACTGAAAGCAAAAGGCTATCTCATGCCCTACTTAGATGTGAAACCTACACAGCCTTATTTTGCAGCTGTCCAGAAAGTCGGAGCCACAGGTATCCTCAAGGGGCGCCCCCTGCCATACCAATGGGCGAATCAAACTTGGTTTGACCCCGACAGTCTCGTCGAGATAGAAGTGCTATACCATGACCTGCTGACCTTTGATCAAGGCTTTGCAGACCTTGAACTACTGGGAAAATACCTGAGCCAGTCTCAAGTGGAAGACATCATCCAGTATGCATGTCAGCTCTTTGATCAAGACTGTCAGCACCAAGCCACTAAGATCATCCCTTATAATCTGCCAGTCACCAGAGCAGAATTCGCAGCAGCGTTGATTGAGGGCATTGATCTATTCAGCTTAAAGGCTATTGATGCCAGCGGCCAATTTATAAACACCACATATGATGATGAATAGACGAGACCTCATAAGAAACGCAGCGCTTGTGAGTGGAGCCAGTGTATTATCCAGCAACCTATTCATGAGCTGCGCTTCCGACAGTTACGAATTAACATTTTTCCATGATGCTCAATTCAAGCTGATAGAGGCCTTGTCAGAATTCATCCTTCCTCGAACCGATGGCTCGCCAGGAGCCGCAGATGCCAAGGTCGCACAGTACTTGGACGCCTATGTATCTCATTGCCTCACGGCGCAAAACCAGGAAAAAATCATTGGGTTCATCGCAACCTGCGCAGAATATACAAATCAAAAATATCAGAATGCCTTTCATACTCTCACACATCAGGAAAAAGCTCAAGTCTTGGATCACTTTGAAGCTCAGCCAAAAACAGCAGCTAATCACTACCAAAAAGTAAAGTCAATGATTCTCTTCAGCTACTTCACATCACAAGAAGGAATGACCAAGGCACTCGCCTATCTGCCAGTGCCGCAGCGCTATGACGGGAACATCATGTATCAAAAAGGGGATAAAGCATGGGCGCTGGGCTAATCACGATCATAAATTGAAAAAGATATGACTGACACTGACAAAACAAGATATGATGCTATCGTCATCGGTTCTGGTATCAGCGGTGGCTGGGCTGCGAAAGAGCTCTGTGAACAAGGGCTGAAGACCTTGGTACTGGAGCGAGGTCGCGACGTCAGGCACATCGCAGACTACCCGACAGCCACCACTGATCCGTGGGATTTTGATTACCGCGGACACCTGCCTGCATCCGTAGAGGCTGCTAACCCCATCGCTTCTCGGTGCTATGCTTTCGATGATGCTACAGCGCACTTCTTTGTCAAAGACGATGAGCACCCTTACATCCAGGAAAAACCCTTTGACTGGATCAGAGGCTACCAATTGGGCGGTAAGTCACTCATCTGGGCCAGACAGACCCAGCGCTGGAGTCGATTCGAATTTGAAAATCCACACCGGGATCAATACTCCATCAAGTGGCCGATCAGCTATCAAGATCTGGCTCCTTGGTACAGCTATGTGGAAGCTTTCGTCGGCATCAGCGGAGAAAAAAATGGACTGGAGACCCTACCCGATGGAGAGTTCCTTCCCGCCTGGCAGATGAATGAAGTAGAAGCTGCAATAGCCACATCGATCAATCAAAAATACAAGGACCGACATGCCGTGATCGGCAGGTGCGCTCACCTGACCGAGCCTCAGCCAGTGCATACGGATCAAGGCAGAGGCAAATGTCAAGCTCGTAATTTATGCTATCGTGGCTGTCCTTATGGAGGCTACTTCAGCTCTAATTCCAGCACGATACCTTGGGCTGAGAAAACGGGCCATCTGACGCTGAAGACAGACGCCGTGGTCCACTCCATTATCTACGATGACCAGACCAAACAAGCAGTCGGCGTCCGTGTGATAGATCGCATATCAAAAGAAGAGACTGAGTATCTTGCTGATATCATATTCGTCAACGCAGGCTCTTTAAATTCCAATCTTATCTTGATGAATTCTACCAGCCAGCGTTTTCCCAAAGGACTTGGTAATGATCATGATATACTAGGTCGGTATATGGCATTTCATAATTATAGAGGATCAGTGACTGCCATGCGCTACGACCACATGGACTCATACTACTATGGCAGACGCCCTACATCCATCATGATACCTAACTTCCGTAATGTGTATCAACAAGACGCGCCTTTTAAAGGTGGATATATGAGCTTCTTTACCGCGAGTCGGCAAGGTTGGAGCCGACAGGTAGAAGATGATCAGTACGGAGCGGCGTACAAGGAAAAACTCTCAACACCAGGACCGTGGTCCATCTACATGATGATGCAGGGAGAGACAATACCAAAAGCAGAGAATCACATCAGACTCAGTGACACCGCCACAGATGCCTGGGGCATGCCGCTCTTAGTGACATCCATCGGCTATGATGACAATGATGAGCTGATGCTGCAAGACTTCCACGAGCAGGGCACAGCGATGCTCACGGAAGCTGGCTGTGAAGAGATCGTCACCCATGATAGTGGCCAGGCGCCAGGCTTAGACATTCACGTTGTCGGCGGTGTGAGAATGGGGCTACATCCTAAAACATCGATGACTGATGCCTACTGTCGGCTGCACCTGTGTCAGAATGTATACGTGACTGATGGCGCCTGTCTAAGCAG
>CALFUK010000166.1 GCA_937929945.1 uncultured Saprospiraceae bacterium | reverse complement strand
ACAGCTGAAATTATAGATGGAAAAATAGTCTTCACGCCAAATCCTGGATTCAGGGGTATGGCATATGTCAACTATATCGCTGAAAATGAATTCGGTGCAAAGGATAATGCGACAGTCACAGTCTGCGTGCTGGATCAAGAGGCCGCACCTAACGGTTCAATATCTATTTCAACCTCTCAGTATACTCCAGTCACAGTCCTGCTGCCAGCCAACGGTCTGGTGCTAACTCAAGATTCTGAGCTTACAGGCAGTATTGATTATTTAGGCGATGACGTCATAGAATACACGCCTTTTGGATCGTTTACGGGCTTTGATCGCTTCACTATGACTAATGATGAAGGGATATCTCGAGAGGTAACTGTACATGTGCTGGATGATAGAGAACAATTTGGACCTGTCAGGAATGATAAAGTCTATACAGAAGTCAATACTGCAGTGACCTTCAATATCTTTGAGAATGACATTGAGGAAAGCACATTAGTGTCCATTCCAAAGGGGCTTAAACATGAAGGAAATGGAAAATTTACCTACATACCTCCCAATGATTATATCGGGGTCCGCACATTCAGATATACCACACAGATCAATGGTGCGTACTACCCAGGTAAAGTAGAGATCGTGGTCAATAATTTTTTTCCTGAAAATCGAGCTCAATTTGAATTTGTGACCCGTAAAGGAGCACCACTATTACTCAACTATACGGTGCCGATCAATGAATACAGCTTCAACGTTCTAACAGATCCAGCTAATGGCCAATTAGTCGTATACAATCAAGAATATAATTACACTGATTTTGTCAATGAATCCTGTAGCACCATAGAGACTGGTGTAGAGATACTGAGATATCTACCGCAGGGTGACTTTCTTGGTTTGGATGAGTTCGTGATCGAATATTGTTCTCCTTCTGGTGAATGCGATGACATCACAGTCGTAGTTGACGTGATAGAAGATGACGCTGACTGTAACTGCGTCGGATCAGACTGTGTCTGGCCAGGTGACTTTAATGGTGACGGGAAGGTGGCTATTGATGATATTCTGCCTTTAGGTTATCACTACGGAAGCTCAGGTGCAGAACGTAGCGAGACCAGTCCACTATGGATTGGAGAGTTATCACCTGACTGGGGAGAGAGCCAGATTGGGACAGGGCAAGACCTAAAATTCATCGATGCGAATGGTGATGGAATCATCAACACTGAAGATCTGGCCAGTATGTCTACTTATTATGATCGGTATCATAATCTTGTGGCAGCTGAGACTGTCAGTACCAAGCAATATCCAGTCGAACTGGTGCTCAGTCAGACGACAGCTGAAGCAGGTGATTTGGTATTCATTGATGTGATCATCGGTACAGAAGATTATCCAGCACTGGATGTACACGGTATAGCCTATACATTGCCCCTATCACCGAACATCGTCGATGAAGAGTCGATTACCGTAGAGACAGTTCCAGGTAATTGGCTGGGTAATAACTCTCCTATACTGGACTTACACAAGCAGCCGTCACCCGGCACACTGGATATAGGCACAACCAGAACAACTGGTATTTCTGTATCTGGATATGGTAAAATACACCAAATCGGAATCATCATAGAAGATGACTTAGATGGTGTAAGAGAGGATTACACTAAAAACAAGACCATCGATATTCTACTCGATCAGATCGTGATGACTGATGGAGCGGGTAATCGCTTTAATCTCACTGGAGCAGCTGCCTCTCTGGAGCTGATTAGAGATCAAGAAGAAATCGCCTCTATCACAGAGGAGCCTCAAGTCATCACTTATCCTAACCCTGCCTCGCAGCTGATCAATATCCATGTGAATGGTAATGATATCCTACAAGAAGTGCATATCTATAATGCCTCAGGACAGCTGATGACGTCTCAAAATCTTAACAATACCAATCGAACCACCATCGATGTATCACAATATGCTGACGGAATGTACATGGCTCAGGTGGTGACTTTGACAGGTAGTAGCACGTCTAAGTTTAAAGTGATACAAGAGTAACAAGATAAATTTTCCCAAACTATTCGTATTACTTACAGATTAGTTCTTAAGTCCCGTGTTTGCATTCGGGGCTTATTTTTTTGCCCTGACGTAACTTGCTATTATGGATGGTTACACATAATCATAAGCTTAGATACAGGATTTGATGATCTGTCTCGCTTGAGCGATGTACTGCCCACCAAAAAGATTCGCATGGACCATGATGGGGTAGAGCTGATACAGATCGATCCTTTTCTGGTACCCATAAGGAAGCGGATATGCTTCTTGGTATGCTGCATAAGCACTAGCAGGAAAGCCTCCGAATAGACGCATCATAGCTAAGTCCATTTCTCGGTCTCCATAATATACGGCAGGATCGATCAGGGTGATTCCTTCTTCAGCCATCAGATAGTTACCACTCCAAAGATCGCCGTGCAGCAGGGCTGGACCTTCCGTAGAGACCAGCTCAGGCAGCACTTGATATAGCTGCTGTAATAGAGATAAGTCGCTGCTATGAAAGACACCATTTCTAATGCCCAGTTTTAACTGTGGGAGCAGCCGCTCGTGATAGTAGAAGCTGTGCCAGTCTGTATGCAGCTGATTAGACTGAGGCAAGGAGCCGATGTAGTTATCATGATCCAAGCCATATGGCTGCTGACTCTGGCGATGCATGTCAGCTAAGCGTTCTCCAAATGTGAGCCAGTGACTATCAGTGGCTTTAGCTTGCTGAATGTAGTCCATCACAAGAAAATGGTGAGCATATACTGATTCACAGTGATGGACTTTAGGTATGCTGAATGCGCTGAGTCTATCCAAGATCTCTAAGCCTTTTGCCTCCTTCGATAGCATGTCTGATCCAGCGGGATACTGATTATACTTGACAAATAAAGAGGGCTGGTCTCGGATGTGGATGAGGGCGGCATGATTAATATCGCCTCCTGAGATCGGCTGAAGAGAGGAGATGCTCAGGCCGAGCCTCTCCTCTAACAACTCTTTAATCACAGTTTCTTCATATTGATCATCTCTAGCAATTCGTCACGGTAGATTTTACCGACAGGGATGTTCTTAGTTTGACCTTTCTCGATGATTTCTACCATATTACCGACGATGGCTTTGATTTTCTTGGTATTCACGATGTAGGATCTATGGATTCTCCTGAAGAGACTTGAGGGAAGCTTTGCCTCCAAGCTTTTCATGGTCTGTAGGGTGATGACTCTACCTTCTACCATCTTAATGATCACATAGTCTTTAAGTCCTTCTATATAAAGTATATCCTTGAAGTTGACTTTCACTAACTTCTTATCAGCCTTGACAAAGAAATAATCTTCTCCCGCAGGCAGTACCTCAGAAGATCCGCCACCTTTTTCTTTGAGCTTTTCCTCTACCTTATTGACGGCTTTTAAGAATCGGTCGAGTGATATGGGCTTGAGCAGGTAGTCTACTGCATCCAGCTCAAAGCCTTCTACGGCGTACTCGCTGTAGGCAGTCGTAAAGACAGTGAGTGGTGGATTAGACAGCGACTTAAGCAGCTCTACGCCGGTAAGCTGAGGCATCTGAATATCGAGAAACATCAGATCTATCTGTTCTGCATTCAGCATGGCATTAGCTTCTATGGCATTGCTGCATTTTCCGACGAGCTCGAGCTGAGACATCTGAGAGACATAGGTCTCCAAGATATCCTGAGCTAAGGGCTCATCATCTACGATTATGGTTCTGATTTTACTCATATGTATTAGTTTTGATTTAATTCTATTTCAAGATTGACGTGAAAAGAGTTAGGCGACTTCTCGATGTGTAGCAAGTGTTGGCCGGGATAAATCAGGTTGAGTCTCCGTTTGACATTGACCAGTCCGACACCGCCACTCTTCTTTCTGATCGACATCGGCATTACAGGAGGCCGGCTGTTATCCACTTGCAGACTCACTTTGTCAGCTAAGATATCTAATTGGATGTTCACATAGGCAGCATCAGCCTGGCTGTGTAGTCCATGCTTGAAGCTATTCTCTATGAAGGGCATAAACATCAGCGGGGCTATTTTCAAATGCTCATGATTTCCATTTTGGATGAATTTTATTTCAAACTTATCGCCGTGTCTGATTTTCTCTAATTCCAGGTAGTTCTCTATGTAATTGATCTCTTTCTCTAAAGGCACGACTCGCTCATTACACTCATAGAGCATGTAGCGCATCATCTCTGAGAGGCGCAGTACGATCTCAGGTGCCAGGTCAGACTTCTTCAGAGTCAGTGCATAGAGACTGTTGAGCGTATTGAATAAGAAGTGCGGATTGACTTGTGACTTCAGGTATTTTAGTTCTGACTTAAGGCTTTGATTTTGCAGGTCAGCTTTCTCTCGCTGATGGGTGAACCAGTCATTGATGATCTTATAGATAGAAGAAGAGCTGGCGACAAAGAATGTCAGAATAAATATCGAATTGAAATTATTCTTTAAGAAGGCCATGCTCGATATGTGATCATGTGGAATGCAAAAGTACATGGCGATACCTTCCATCGGAGCGATCACCACCATTGTCAAAAATAGGAGAGTGACGTACTGCCAGTATTGCTGCTTCATTAAGAACTTGGGAAATAGAAAGAACAAATTAATGTAAACAGCTACGGCATAGAAGATGATCCTGATGATATTGAGTAGCATGCTCAGTCCCAGAGGGTAGGCATCCTGGGAGACAATGACCAAGAAAAAGTAAAACACCAGCCAGAAGACAGCGTGATAGATAAAATTAGTCTCAAAGACATGGTCAATGTACTTACCTATTTTATCTATCCCTCTTGAATTCAAAGTAGTCACGTCTGTTAGCTTAAGTTGACAATATCCGAGAAAACTCATTAAACTCCGTGGATAATAGAGTAAAAGCTATATTTAATCGACTGACTATGGCTGTTGATTAAGGATAAGGTATATTTCATTTGCGATAATTGGTGTCAAATTGTCAAGTCAGATGCTATGTGAATCAACATTAAGCTAATAAAGCATATATTTACGAATTAATCATATGTAAATGGAGTCGAATACAGAACCCGTAGTGAAAGCTAAAATCAAAGCCAAACTTGGCAAGGATGTGCTTAATATCATCCGTACAACCATGCGTAACAGCATAGAGCTGACCCATATCGCTGACAATAAGGCTAATGTGCTCTTGAGTCTTAATGCGCTGATGCTTACCTTTTTAGTCCCTCTGGTCATTCCTTATCTGGATATCATTAAGGAATATAAACTGTGGATACCACTGCTGGTCTTAGTCGGTACCTGTCTGGTGACGATATACATTACGGTCTTGGTGCTTAAGCCCAGTAAATTTTATGTAGGTTCCAAAGAGATGAAAAATGGAGCTAACTTAAGTCCTTTCTTCTTTGGTAATTTCTATAAGATGACGAAAGATGAATACACTGACTACATCAAGCAAGAAGTGGCACGGGGAGAGTCTGTCAGAAATCATTTGGCAGGAGACTTACACTACCTCGGTGTCAGATTGGGCCATAAAATGCACCTGATGAGGATGGCCTTTCATATTTTTTTGACAGGGCTATTTATCTCCATCATTCTTTCCGTGGTACTCTTACTGACTCACGCCTAACTCTGTTTAGATTTTTTCGACTGACCCAATAATGATGAAGTAAGATCGTAGATACTATTTATCCAGATTTTCTATCGCTGGCTTATATAGGGTGTTCAGAGGGAAACATTGCTAATCATTTAGCAAAATCTATTAAGCTCTATCGCTAAAATTCCTATAAATAAATTCAAAGATTAGCATAATAATAGCTGATGCAAATACAAAGACACTTCTTCATTAGCAATAGTTTCAATAGGAATATTCCATTATTTTTATGAATACTTGCAACCATGAGGTAATTGGTAAGTCATTGCAATTGAAACTATTTACTTCAAAAAAATCCAAACATCATGCATCAATCAATTTTGACTCTACTTTTTCTCCATTCCTTTTACTTTATCACGGCTCAGGATAAGACGGTGACATTCTCTGACTTTGACGAACTATCCGTGTCAACTAGTGTGAGTGTAGAGCTAATCCCATCCAATGAAAATAAAGCTGAAATCACCATCATGAATGGAGACATCGATGATCTTATCATTGACCAATCTGGAGATGAAATAGACTTTCACTTCAAGTCAAATGGCTGGGGTAAAAAAAATAAGAACCGCAAAGCAGAAATCACATTGTATTATACTACAGGCTTAGAATCCATCGAAGTGGAGGCGGGTGCTAAGGTATACTCCTATGAACTGATGGAGACATCCAAGCTGAACACTGATGTCAACAGTGGGGCGAGTCTGGATCTGAAGGTGAATGCAGACTACATCGACACAGATGTCAATTCTGGTGCACGTGTCGAGCTGGAAGGTGTCGTCAACAACCTAATTATCGATGTGAATTCTGGAGGCTATTTTGATGGAGGAAAGCTGGAGGCTAAGGATGTGGAGGCTGAGGCTGACAGTGGTGGCTATGCTAAGGTATTTGCCTCAGAGAGTATTAAAGCACGTGCTAACTCAGGGGGCTCTATCAAGTATACGGGGGATCCTAAAAAAGAAAACATCAAAAAAGATAAATACTCAGGAGGATCAGTCAGAAAAATTTAAATCGACATATAAATCACAGCAAAATTTGAATAAACTAAGGGTCAACAATATGAGTTGTTGGCCCTTCTTTTGTTTGTTTACAAAACACATATCTTCGCTGAGCTATGAAGTATAACAACGCGGAGACTTTAGAAGAACTGCTGAAGAAAGTATCATCAGCTTTGAGCGAATATGTCAGTTATAGCCAAGCAGGAGGTGCTAAGGTATTAGATCAAATGCCTGCATCAAGCTTAGCGAAAGACCTCAATGTAAATGAGTTAGTCAAAGATGGAGGCCTCCTACAGGGTGAAGCTCTGCAGAACTTTCTCCAATCATATTTAGCCCACAGCCAGCACATGCATCATCCTCACTACATTGGCCACCAGGTCGCTGTGCCGCATATAGGCTCAGGAGTCGCTGATCTAATCCATGGAGTCATCAATAATCCGATGGCCATATACGAGATGGGGCCATCCGGAGCAGTGATTGAGAAGACCATGATCAATTGGTTATTGAAACAGGTGGGCTGGTATCACGCGGATGATATCTCCGACTTGGGGCACGATCCCCATCATGGGGCTGGAGTCTTCACGCACGGTGGATCTATGGCTAATCTCACAGCTCTCTTAGCGGCCAGAGCTGCTATCGCGCCGGAAGCTTGGACAGAAGGAGCTCCCAGTGATCTCGTGATCATCGGCTCATCAGTCTGGCATTATTCTATATCCAGAGCGATGTCTATTATGGGTATGCCGCAGGATTCATTCTACACCGCTGATGTGGATCAGAATGATGTGATCACAGCGGCTGGAATAGAGCAGGCAATAGCAAGAGCACGAACGAATGGAAAGCGAGTTATGGCAGTGATCGTGAATGCATGTACGACATCCACTGGCCTGTACGATCCAATCGAGGAAATCGCTACGATCTGTAATCGAGAGTCAATATGGCTGCACGTAGATGGAGCTCATGGTGCTGCAGCCTTACTTTCTGAAGCAGACCGACATTTGATGAAAGGGGTAGAGATGGCTGATTCTGTGATTTGGGATATGCATAAGATGCTGCGGACGTCTACGCTTTGTGCGGTCGTCTTATACAAGAACGCTGAACATATGGCAGCTACATTTCAGCAAAAAGGCAGCTATATTTTCCATGAGAAAGAGGCTGTGGGATTTGATCTGATATCCTATAGTCTTGAATGCACTAAGTCTGCCATGGCCACTAAGTTATTCTGGATCTTAGCCATAGAAGGGGAGCAGGGGCTGGCGGATTATGTCAGCCATCAGTATGCCATCACGAAGGAGTTTTATAAGTTGATCTCAGAGACAGCGGATTTTACCTGTCCTTATACTCCAGAGTCCAATATATTGTGTTTTGTCTATACCGATATTTCAGAAGAGCAAGACAAGGGAGCCTTTCAGCTGCGGCTGAGAAATGCGCTTGTCAACGAAGGTCATTATTATATTACTTCGTGCGACTTTAGAGGCACAACACACTTGCGACTGACGGTCATGAATGATCTCACCTCAGGCCAGCACATCCTTGGCTTGTTAGACGCCATCCGCCGTATTGCTGAAAGCATAAAATCAAGTTCACCCAAGTCATGAATTAAATTGATTCAGACTCATCTTTCGAATGACTGCCTTTAATCATGATTTCGAATTCATACCGATCAGGAAAAATCATATACTGATCCAATGGCTTAGACAGCCATGAGTCGGTTCCACCAAGCCCCATCTGAAGATGATCCAGACAGAGTGATATATTTTGTCCTGCTACCCTCAGTGACATCACATCGCCTCTGGCTTCTCTTGTCAACGATTCAGGGCTATGATAAGAAGCGGTAAAACTAAACTGTGGTTTTCCCTTCACTTGTAGTCCAATTCCAGATGGCAGATTTAGTTTCATCCAGCGGACATCCTCCTTATTACCATTCTCTTGCGGACTGATGAAGGGATGATGCTGATCACCCACAGAGCTCTGGTACCGTCCCATATGAGCAGCAGCTTTTCGATCTACATAATTTTCAAATGGCCCTCTGCCGTACCAGCTTAAATGATTCATATCCCGGGCGACAAAGGTTTGCAATCCGATTCTGGGAATTTCTGGTAAGTCTAATCCTGTGAGATTCATTTGGGAACGAATCCTCAGCTCGCCAGCAGCATTGACTGAATAGTTGAGTAACACCATACTACCGATATCGGACAGCGCCAGTTCGCATTCGATTTCGATGAGCTCTTTTGATTGGCTTATGATCGATAGACTTTTCAAAGTAGTATGCTGTCCAGCATAGCGCCAGATGGAACAGCGTTCAGGCATTCCGTTACCAAAGTCATTATCAACGGGCGCTCTCCAAAAGTGTGGCCGGATTGCTTGTTGCAGTAAGTCTACACCGAGATATCGAAAAGAATAAACTAAGCCGGTCTCTCTGCTGAGGCCTATCCTAAAATCCTCACCCACAATCTCATAGTGACTTTCATTCTCTTTTAATTGGATTGATTTATTGGTGTCCAGAGAATTCGTTGATCTTGCTTCTGTAGTTTCCGCTTTTCTGATCAGATATTGCTCCTTCGCCACTTCGTGGTGCTTAGGTATCAGCGCAGTCGAAGCTGATGTGACTGCTAAAAAATTCAAGTAGACGTCTTTGTCTTTCGGTAGCTGTATGCCATCATACTGCAGTTGATATTGCTCTGTGTCGTGAGCTGCTACAGAGGATGCATCTATAGAGCCAGATACTATAATCCCATCCTCCGAACAGAGATTCCAGCTTAGCTCATAATTCTTCAAGGAGAGAAAATCTAAGCCGTTTTTCACATCCACAATGCCATTTTTTGCATCGGTCAGTTTCCAATGAATGGGTTGGTACATTTTCTTCATTTCCCAAATAGCTGGATGTGGTGTCCTGTCAGGCAAGAGGAGTCCATTGATACAGAAGTTGTCGTCACTTGGTATCGTATCAGCTCCAAAGTGCCCTCCAAATTTCCAGTATTTCTTACCGTGCTCATCCACGGCAGCGAGCCCCTGGTCGTGCCAGTCCCAGATGAATCCACCTTGTAACACATCATAGCGATTGATGATATCCCAATAGTCTTTCAGATTTCCCAGACTGTTACCCATAGCATGAGCATATTCGCACATGATCAGCGGTCGGTCAGAAGCTCTCTTGGCATAGTCTTCTAAATGGTCTACACTGGGATACATGGGGCAGACGATGTCTGTATAAGCCGCTTCCATGGCCTGTTCGTATTGCACGGGTCGGGTAGGATCTCGCTGTTTGACCCACTCGCTCGTCTTCAAGAATACTTCTCCATCACCGGCCTCATTACCCAGCGACCAGATGATGACGCAGGCATGATTCTTCGTTCTTTCCAGCATGCGCTGGGTGCGATCCATATGAGCTCCTTGCCACATCTCTGGATGCTTCGCCAAGCTTTCAGCCTCATATCCCATGCCGTGAGATTCTATATTAGCTTCGTCTATGACATAGAGTCCGTATTGATCACAGAGTTCATACCACTTAGCTTCATTAGGGTAGTGGCTGTTTCTTACCGCATTGATGTTGTATTGCTTCATCAGGGTGATGTCTTGGATCATGCTTTCCGTGGTAATCACATGTCCCGCGTCTTCATCGTGTTCATGCCGATTGACTCCCTTGATGATGATGTCTTGTCCATTGACATGCAGCATGCCTTTTTTAATTTCTACTTTTCTGAAACCGATCTGGCAGCCGACCACTTCGATGATTTGGTCATTCGTGTCTTTGAGTGAGATGACCAGCTCATATAGATTAGGCGTCTCAGCCGTCCATAGCAGAGGAGAGGAGAGGGTTTTTGAGAAGTGGATCAGCTGGCTATGATGATCTGTTATGAATCTTTCCTCATCGGTTAAGACCACTTGCTTATGCTGGTCAAATAGCTGCCAAGTCACCATGACCGATGTTTTTAGTAAATCAGTATCGCAGTTTTGAAGTTCTAACTCCAGCTCCAGATTCCCATGAAGATACTGATCGTCTAGGCTGGCTTTCACAAAGAAGTCACGGATGTGCAGCTGAGGTCTGACCCACAGGTAGACTTCTCTTTCGATGCCGCTGAGCCTCCAGAAGTCCTGACATTCTAAGTATGATCCATCTGACCAGCGGTACACTTCGATAGCGATACTGTTTTCACCGGGTCTGAGATACTTCGTGATGTTAAATTCTACTGGAGTCTTAGAGTCTTGGTTATAACCAATCCATGCGCCATTAATCCAGAAATGAGCCGCTGACTTAACGGCACCTAAAGTGAGCATCACCTCCATGCCATCCCACTCTTCCGGGATGCTGAAATATCGTTTGTATGAGCCTACAGGATTATCATTTTCAGGAATACGCGGTGGATCTTTTTTAAATGGGTAGCGATCATTCACGTAGATCGGAGTGCCATATCCTTCGAGCTCCCAATTAGCGGGTACAGGTATCTCATCCCATTCGCTGGTATCAAAGCCATCTTTATAAAAATCTGTAGGCCGTTCACTTGGCTGACTCACCCAGTGAAACTGCCAAGATCCATTTAAGGACCTGTACCATGGCGAAGGACTGTTGCTTCGTTCAAAGTATTGATCCACATCAGGGTAAGGCATAAGTGCTGCGTGCGGTCTCTCTTGATTGATATTATACACGTGTGGGTTTTGCCAGCACGGGCCATCAGCCTCCGCTTCTTCCTTACTATTAAATTTTGTGATAGACAATCGTTAAGCTTTAGTGGTTTATTATAAATCTGCTTTACACTACCAAAAGGTAATCAATATACTAAGGACTAAAGCCACTAAGAGTATCGCGTGAAATCGGAAATCTTTGTACCAAGCGACTCCAGACATACCTTCTTTCAGTAGCTCTGAGTGATAAGTGAAATTCCTTATTTTCTCCTCAGGAGGTGTAGCCGTCATCAGGCTCACGACTACAAATATGATACTGCTGAATAAGAACATCAAGCCTACATTTATGGTGTAATGCAGATGCCACATATCGAACTGCTCCAAAACGAACAACAGGATGCCGACCAGTGTTCCTAATACAAGTGTGTAAATCGCGCCCTGGGCATTACCTCTCTTGTAGAACACACCGACTAAGAAGATCACTGCTATCGGTGGGACTACGATAGAGAACATCTGCTGCAGGTAGTCCCATAGATTAGAGAAGTGGGCGATCTGTGGAGCCCATAGCGCAGCGATCACGGTCAGGACTAAGGTGGTGACTCTGCCGTATTTAGCCAGAGCTACTTCCGTCAAGTCTGGCTGGCGAGGCTTGATGAAGTCTACGACGACAAGCGTAGAAGAAGAATTGAGCGTAGAGTCGACGCTCGACATGATCGCTGATATCAGTCCAGCAAGAACCAATCCCAATAGGCCTACGGGCAGAATTTCAAGCATAGCAGTGGGAAAGACCATGTCTGGATTCTCCAATCCTGGTAGGACTTTGATAGCCATGACCCCAGGGATGACCATGATGAACAGAGGAATGACCTTCAGTGCGCCTGCGAACATGATGCCCCAGCGCGCGTGTTTTATATCCTTACTACCTAAGACACGCTGTACGATAAATTGATTCGTCGTCCAATACCAAAATCCTAAGATGGGTACGCCAAGCAGCAGTCCTGGCCAAGGCAGGACATCATCATCCATGGGTCTGACCATAGAGAGATGGCCCTCAGGTAGACCTGCGACTACCTGCGCCCAAGAAAAATCTAATCTTTCAAAAAGTAAGTAGGTCAGGACAGAACATCCGACGATCAATATGACAGACTGTATAGCGTCCGTGTATACCACTGCCTTAAGTCCTCCAAAAGCGGTGTAGACACCAGCTACAGCCGCCAAGAATAGGGTGGTCTGCCACAGCTCTAATCCAGGAAAGAAAGTCTGTATGACTAAGGCTCCAGCATAGAGTCCGCCAGCCATCTCAATGATGACACTCATGAATATTGTCATGGCCGAAAAGAATGTCCTTGATCGACTGTCATAGCGCAACTCTAAAAACTCAGGAATCGTCGTGATCCGAGATTTTAAATACATCGGTACGAAGATCATGGCAGCTATAATCAGTGGGATAGCTGACATCCACTCGTACACGGACTGCACGACACCAGAGCTATAGGCTACACCTGACAGGCCGATGATGGTAGAGCTGGATATATTTGAGGCAAATAGTGATAGACCTATCAGGCCCCAGGTGAATGTTCTGCCGCCTAAGAATAAGTCCTCGCCAGTCTTAGTGCGCCTGGCGATATAAAAGCCAATGCCTAAGACGAGTATAAAATATAAAATGACAATGGAGATATCAATGGGGCTGATGTTATTCGTATTCATAGGGCTTTGTTGGCTTAGTTAAAAGGAATTGCGTCTGATGATGTTAGTTGGGATTATTTCTCTGATGTATTCACGATTGAGGACAAACTGTGCGCTTTTCTGAGCCATCATTCTAAAATCAGTGGAGATGGTCGTGATGCCACCACTGATCAGCTCTTTCACGGGAGTCTCGTCTTGTGATATAATACCAATGTCTTTTCCGACCTTAAAGTTATTTCGTTGACAGTCTTTTAATAATTCCCAAAGGTCTGCATCGTTAATCGTATAGTAAAGACAGTTTGCTTGAGTTGCATCGGTGTGGTGCATGCGTATGACCTCATGCGCTATATCATGAACTTTTACAAATCTTTGGAAGGCTGCATAAGTCCCGACCGGAAAATCTGAATCACTCCGATAGAAAATAATGAATTTGTCAAATTTTTTAATCTCGTCACGCATGGAGCATAAAGCCTCGTATAGTGGCTCTTCGAATCTTTGGGTGATCATAGAATATTCAGCGTTCATTTCTTCGTGTCTGTCTATGACCAGCATCTTATTGGGTGGAATCAAGTGGAGTAACTCCATCGCATCCTGATCATGTATTGGTGCCACGATGTACAAGCCGTATTTACCTACGTGATCCGTGATAAATTTTTTATAGATATGAAGGTTATTATGATGAAAAAAGGCATCTACTTGTATGTCATCTCCAAGCTCTAATCTAAAATTTTTGTAGAAGGTCTGCTGTACAATATCGAAAGCATAGAGGAGTAGCATAATCTTGATTTGCTGCTGCGTCTCAATGGAAGAGACATAATATCCCATCCGGTTCTTTGGCTCGATGATGCCTCTCTCTTTGAGCTCGGCGTAGGCTTTCACGATTGTTTTTCTGGCAAATTGGAGTTCGGATACCATTTGATTTACGGAAGGTAGCTGATCTCCTTGGCCGATTATTTTCTCATCAATGGCTGTGATGATACCCTGCACGATGCGTTGATGCTTTGTGATACCGACGATGATTTGCAGATCATTGATACGATCAGTTACAGTCATATAATTACTATGCTATTCTATGCTACTTACAAACTTAACAAAGTTAAATTGGTTTTTCGCCTAAAATTTGAAATTTAAAGGGCTCTTTTTCATGATTTGATTAATTAAAGAAATATATTAGTGACGCATACTTCTACAAGCATTGAAAAAACGATCTACTATGCCAAAACATCTACGTTGTGGGTTCATCCCACTATTCCTATTTTTATGTCTATCAGTCCAAGGTCAGAAGTCGATATCAGGTACTATCTCTGATGCTAACTCTGATCCACTCATTGGAGTCAATGTCGTCGTAAAGAATACCAGTAACGGTACCATTACCGACTTAGAAGGTAACTATTCGATCATGGCTGATGCCGATGACGTACTCGTCTATTCTTACACCGGCTTTGATACGCAAGAAATTCTAATCGGCAACCAATCCACAATCGACATCAGTCTTTCAGAAGGCAGTGTCTTAGATGAAGTGGTGGTCGTCGGATATGCTACGCAGAAGCGAGCTAATCTGACTGGTGCCGTAGGATCCGTCTCAGCTTCAGAGCTGGCTGCCAGACCGATCACAAATGCCAGCCAAAGTCTGCAAGGAAAAGTAAGTGGCGTCTGGGTGAATCAAGGCTCTGGAGAGCCAGGGCAAGATGGAGCCACCATAAGAATCAGAGGCATCGGCACTCTAAATAATTCTGACCCTCTGATACTGGTAGACGGTATCGAAGCACCGTTTGGTAATATCGATCCGAATGACATCGAGTCAGTCACAGTCCTGAAAGATGCTGCATCAGCCTCCATCTACGGATCCCGAGCGGCTAATGGTGTCGTCCTTGTCACCACTAAGCGGGGAGCTAAAAACAGCAAGCCGACCTTCAGCTATTCTGGCTATACTGGTACGACGGAAGTAAACTCAGTCCCAGATTACATATGGAACTCACAAGAATTCATGCAGCTGCGTAATGAAGCTGACATTAACTCTGGCAATCCTCAGCTCTATCCTGATGATGTCGTCGCGCAGTATGCTGATGGGCCTAATACGAATTGGTTTGATGAGGTCCTAAAGAAAGGCCCCATCCAACAGCATAATTTATCCATCAGTGGTGGGAGTGAGAATACTAACTTTCACATCTCTTTAGGTTATTTTGATCAGAAGGGTGTCGTCCAATTCACTGAAGGATCTAAAAGATATAATGGCCGCCTTAACTTAGATACGGATGTCAATGATAATTTCAGAATCGGAGGTAGCATCTCCTTCAGCCAGCAAAACTCTAAGCTGGATAATGTCAATCAAGATGGTGGTATCTTAGCCAGAGCGACAAGGCTAGGGCCTAACTTTCCAGCATACGATGATCAGGGGCGGCTTGCTGATAGAGATCGTACCATTAATTCGATCGAGCTGTCTACACCTAATATCCTGGCAGAAATTCAAGCCTTAGGAAGAGACCTGCAGGACAATCGTTTTTTAGGAAGTTTCTATGCTGAGTGGGAGCCGATCTCTAATCTACAAGTCAGAGGCACATTCGCCGCGAATCAGCAGTCAGATGATGATGAATTCTTCAACAGGCGATTTGAGACCTATGACTGGAGGACAGGTGATGTGGGTACGATCTGGCTAGAGAATCGAGGCATCACTAATTCGCACTTTGAGAGCCTCAGTCTGACGACCTGGCTGCAAGCTTCGTATGACTACACATGGAATGATGATCACAACTTCACCTTCTTAGCTGGAGCGAATCAGGAGAGCTATACGGAAAAATTCTTTTCAGCCAGCAGATTAGAAATACCAAGTAACTCTCTTGGTGCCTTAAGTACGGGTAATCCAGAAACATCGACCAATGATGGTGGTGCATCTGAGTGGGCATTGCGCTCTTTCTTTGGACGGGTGAACTATAATTATAAAGACAAATATCTATTTGAAGCGAATCTCAGACGCGATGGGTCATCTCGATTTGGAGCTAACAATCGATGGGCGACTTTCCCTTCTTTCTCAGTAGGATGGGTATTGACTCAGGAGGACTTTTTCGGGTCCAGTGCTATCGAATTTTTTAAGATCAGAGCATCATGGGGCCAACTGGGCAATCAGAATCTTGGCACCATTAACGGGCGACCTAACAATTATCCGTTTGCTGCTACGATATCATTCGCCCCAGCTTATTCATTTGGCGGATCTATTGTGGGAGCAGCTGCCCAGTCATCTCTTGGCAATCCTAATATTAAGTGGGAGACCACCACGCAGACGGACATCGGATTTAATTTATCAATGCTCAATGGACGCCTGGAGTTAGAAGGTGATTACTTCGTGAGAAACGCCCAGGACATTTTATTCAATCAAAATAATCCTGGAGTGACGGGCGTCAGAGAGCCGACTACGGTGAATATTGCAGAGGTTCAAAATAAAGGTTGGGAATTTGGCGCACACTACGTGCAGCCTATCGGTGCTGGTAAGCTTAGAATAGGTGGAAATGTCACGAATGTCAAGAGTCGTGTCCAATCGATCGATCCCTCACTGACAGGAGATTCCGACAGAGTGATACAAGGCGCATTCATCATCCAAAGAGGTGCGCCAATCAATGCGCTCTATGGATTAGAAGCTATAGGCATATTTCAAAGTCAAGCAGAGATAGATGCCGCTCCCGATCAGTCAGCTTTCGCCACTCCTTCTCCCGGTGACCTGCAGTATGCAGATACTGATGGTGATGGCATCATTACTGCGGATGACAGAGTGGTTTTAGGACAGGATAATCCGACGTGGATATATGGCCTTGACTTAGGTTATGAACTTGGTGGATTTGATATTGCTGCATTATTTCAAGGCATAGGTGATGCTCAAGTATTTGAGACTCAAAGATTCTATGCACCATTCTCTAACAGTGGAGGTGTATCAACACTGTGGAGAGACAGATGGACACCTGAGAACCCAGATGCATCACTACCCAGAATACACATTGGGAATGGAGGCGTGAATCACAATGTCAATCACTCTTGGTTCATCACGAACAGAGACTTCTTCAGGATGAAAAATTTACAAATTGGTTATACCTTTCCCAAAGCTATGTTTGCGAATAACTTCATCCAGAGTGCCAGAATATATGTCAATGCGACGAATCTATTTACGATCACTGATTTCGTAGGCTTTGATCCAGAGCGACCACCGCGACAGACGAATGGTACTGCAGTCTATCCCCAGCTGAAAATATTTACTGCAGGAGCTAACATTAAATTTTAATGAAGGCCACGAAACAGATGTTGAACATTATTAAAAAAGATAAATAAGCATAAAATGAAAGGTCTATGAAGCAAATAACTAAGACACCCAAGTGAATGATTAAACTTAGTTCTTGCTGCTAGACTTCAATTCCAAAATTTAAACTTATGAAAGGTCTATGACGCAGATAATTAAGACACCCAAATGGATGATTAAACTTAGTTATTTGCTGACAGGCATTCAGTTCCAAAATTTAAACTTATGAAACTAATAAATAAGCTAATTATCATTCTTCCTTTCTTATTACTCATGACTGTAGCTTGCACAGATTTGGAAAAGGCACCATTGGACAGAGGTAGTGTAGATGGATTCTTTGAGACAAGAGAGGATGTTGTGAGAGCTATTAACAGTGTCTACGATGTATTTCAAGGTGAAATATGGGGCGGGTCACTTTACTGGATGCACCAGAATTTTGACGCACTGACTGACAATGCTGTCGGATGCTGCCCATGGGAGCAGCAATACACCACCATAGCGAAAGGAGAACATGCACCTACCACTGGAGGTATTATAGATACCAAGTGGGATTTCGGGTATGAAGGAATCTTTAGAGCTAATTCAGTCTTAGAAAATATTGATGGAATAGACATTGATGCTGCCGAGAAAAACAGCATCATAGCAGAGGCCAGATTTCTGAGAGGCTTGATCTACCAAGAGCTGACCACCTTATTCGGTGACGTCCCCTTAGTTCTTAATGTATTGACTCGAGATGAAGGACTATCAGTGACACGAGCACCTAAGTCAGAAGTGCTCAATACGATCTATGCGGATCTTGATTTTGCCGAAGCTAATCTGGAATTGACGCCGTTTAATGGTGATATCGGTAGGCCTACGAAGCAGGCAGCCATAGCTGTTAAGGCCAGACTTAAGCTGTATAATAATGATTTTGCGGGAGCTGCTGCGGAAGCGAAGAAAGTCATGGACCTAGCAGCGTCTAATCCTGATCTGATCGGTCTGCAAGATGATTACTACAGTACATTCGATCCAAATAATGAAAACAATAAAGAAGTCCTATTTGACATCCAATATGTAGAAGGGACACAGGGTGAAGGCAACTTCATGCAGGTGGCACTGGCTCCTGGGCCTGAAGGTGCGCCAGGTAATGGCTGGGGATCACTGACACCTACGGATGCCATCGCTAATTCATTCTATATGACTGACGGACTATCCATTGAAGAGTCTCCCATGTATGATTCAGATAATCCCTATGTGAACAGAGACCCACGGATGACAGCTAATCTGTTCGTGCCAGGTGTCTCGACTTGGAGAGGTGAGACCTATGATGCGAGTCTATCAGGCTTCTCACCATTCTACGCTATCCGTAAGTGGGTCGATCCTGAAGCCTCCATCGGAGAGGATGGCTGTGCGTGCAATGAGACTAATCTAATCCTCTATCGATATGCTGACATGCTCATGATTTTTGCCGAAGCGACTAATGAGCTATCTGGCCCATCCGGAGAAGTTTATGATGCGCTCAATCAGATTAGAGCAAGAGCTGGCATGCCTAACTTTCCTGCGGGCCTCAGCCAGGATCAGCTAAGGCAAGAGATACGACATGAGCGCCATGTCGAGTTTGCATTTGAAGGTACCAGGTATCATGACCTAATCAGATGGGGTGTAGCTGCTGAGGTCGTCCCTAATGTGACACTGTTTGGTGAGATGAGAGACCAGAGAGTCTTCACCGCTCCTAAGCATAATCTCTGGCCGATACCTCAGAAAGAAATAGATCAGAATCCTAACCTCGTGCAAAATCCCGGGTATTGATTCTATAAATTTTAGTTTTATAATATACACTTAGCATTGGGTTAGATCATTTTCTGACCCAATGTTTTAGTTTTAATTTAGGCATATTATTGTCATATAACTCGTAATGAAACTGATGCTTCAAAAATTAATTATAAGCCTGCTACTTGTCCTCTCGTCACTGGACGCTATCTATAGTCAGGGCTTTACTGAAGTATCAGAAGCTGCTGGTATCCATCATGCCTTTCGTGTTGATTTAGCTAATTTTGGTGGAGGAGTCACGGTATTTGATTTTAATAATGATGGCTACGAGGACTTCTATCTGCCAGGAGGTAATGACTTAGATCATCTTTATCAGAATAATGGAGACGGCACCTTTACCAATATCTTTGCGAACTCTGGTTTAGACAGCACGATACCACTGCATACGCAAGGTGCTGCAGCGGCGGATATTGACCGTGATGGAGATAAAGACTTACTCATCACCACCTTATATTCGATCGAGGATAGAGAACTAAGTCCTAACTTACTGTTCCTCAATAATGGTGATGGTACTTTTACCGATGTGACTCGAAGGTATGGCCTATCCGACTATGTCAGTAACAGTGAGGGTGTGACCTTTGGTGACATCAATGCTGATGGATTTCCTGATATGTACATTGCCAACTATATATCGGCTTCACCTAAGGGCGTATCCATATTTAATGAGAATACCATTACCCAAAGTTTTGTCTCAGCTAATGACTTTTTATTCATCAATGCCAGCGGCCAGAAATTCATTGAAGTCAGCCAGCTCTATGGTTTAGATCATCGAGGATTTGGCTTTCAAGGCATTTTCACTGACTGGGACAATGATCAAGATCAAGACCTCTACATCGCCAATGATTTCGGATACAGAGCTCAACCTAACTATGCACTAAAAAATGAGTACCCGCGCAAATCTATGAGCTATGTCACTGAAGATCTGAAGCTAAATTTTGGAATGAATGCTATGGGGATAGCGCTGACAGACTATAATTTTGATGGCTGGATGGACTACTATGTCACGAATATCAATGCCAGCCTCTTCGTCGCCAATATCGATGGCGAAAGCTTTTTCGATCTGGGATACCAATTAGGGATCACTCAGTCTCTGATCGACAATCCTAATTATAGAGGTGTGCCCGTGAGCTGGGGTGCTAATTTTTTCGATTATGATCATGACGGAGACGAAGACCTATTCGTGAATAATGGCGCACTCAATCCGACTGTCAGACTAAACCATAATTTCTTTTTTAAAAACGATGCGACCAGATTTGTCGAATTGGCAGAAGAACTCGGAGTAGACGATCCCAGAATCGGCAGAGGCTCTGCCATCTTTGATTATGACAATGATGGTGATATGGATCTCATCGTCGTGAACCAATTCGCTCGTGACCCGACTGAGACAATGGAGACTGCACGTACCTTGCTTTATCGTAATGATGCGAGTGATGGTCACTGGCTGAAGGTAGAACTGAGTGGTGTCCACGCGGAGAAGAATGGGATCGGCTCCAAAGTGATCGTCGATATAGGTATCAGAAAACTAACTCGAGAAATCGATGGTGGATCCAGCCATTTATCTCAGAATAGTACCATCGCTCACTTCGGATTAGGTGAAGCAGAAGAAGTGCGATCAGTCACCGTCAAATGGCTTGGAGGTAAAACCCAAACCATATCGAATGTAAAAGCTGATCAGCTATTGACCATCATCGAAAAGGATGATGAGCTACAGTCAACTGTGAGTGAGAATAGGATGATCCTTCAACAAATAGGGCAAGATCGTATGCTGATCGAGTACAGCGTAGCAGACCCAGGTCCGATTGACATCAGCCTCTATGATATGCAAGGGCAGCTCATAGATGTCCTGATGTCAGAAGCTCAAGGTATCACTCAGGGACTATGGCAGTGGGAGATGAATCCCTCGATGCCCAGTGGTGTATACCTCATTACATTGAGGACGTCTCAGAATATACTATCAGAGCGGATATTCAAGAACTGATGCATTGGGCTCGTCTGAAGTATGTTCTTGTCCAATGTGGCGCAGACTGTAGTACACACCTTTGGTCGTTTCCTCTTTTTCTAATTACTATCTGTTGCATTTTTTGCAGTAATGCATCTGCGCAAAATCTGATTCCTGATGGCGGATTCGAAGAGCTGCGATCTACTGAGTGTGGGCGACCTGATGTAGCCTTTAAAAAAATGAAACACTGGTATTTGCTAGACGCGACTCCTGACTTATTCGAAAGCAATTGCGCTTTTGATGAGAAAGAATTCATCTATTGGAATGAGCAGACTCGTCCATACGAAGGAGACAATTACATTGGTTTATGGAGTCGATGGAATTCTAACAATAATTATTTCAGTGAGGGGATAGCCGTTGCTCTTGATGCGCCGCTGAAGAAGGGACAAGTCTACGAACTGCAAATCGCTGTAAAAAATAGAGGCAGCTTTCAAGGACTGGAAGATATGGCGAGATGCATCTTACAGCCTGATAAACACTTAGACCTGTATCTTTCTCAGGATAGCATCACAGTCATCAATGATTTCTCTACAGGGACGGCTTCGACCACTGCAGCACTGGTTGGATCTTTTGATTCTGAAGTGATGACTGGGAGAGAATCTGATGACTGGGAGTTAGTGTCCATCTGTTTTCAAGCTGAAGCAGCCTATCGATATTTAGCTCTGATTATGCCCTTGGGGACTTTCGGAGAGCTGCCAGAGTGCGCTACGAATATGGCGACCAGCGGATTATTCAGGTCCTTCTACTATAATATTGATGATGTCGCGCTGCGTCCATTAGCACTGGATACCAGGAAGACCGTCGAGGTGTGTGCAGATAGAGCAGGCGAGGTAGATGTGGCGGAGATATTCGACCAGCCATTACTGGCGGAAGCTGTCTTCACCTGGCCTGATGGTAATACTGATCCGATGAGGCGAATTCCAATAGGTACCGATTCCATTCTAATCACAGCTGACATAAGTTGTGCTCAGCTTGATTTGAAGTTAGATATAGTGTCTAAGGATTGTGGACTAAATGTCTATGTCCCGGATGTGTTTAAGCCTATCGGTAATACACAAAATGCTGAATTCACAGCTCTCTTTCCTGGTGATGCAGCTTTAGCTCAATATCGCTTTAGAATATATGATCGCTGGGGTAATCAAGTATTTTCCTCTTTTGACCCGCAGGATGCATGGGATGGCTATCGAGATAGTGAGTTGGCACAAGCCGGAATCTATTCTTGGGTATTAGAATATACAAATGCTAACTCAGTGGATCCACAAGTGGAATATATGATTGGCGATGTATCTCTGCTACACTGATCAGACAAAGTGAATAAATGAAAAATTGTGATTACACACAGGAGAGAATGTCAGCAATGAAACTAAATGTGAATCAATATTTTTGAATGCGGATCTACAATAAATCAATAAACCAATTCAAATGAAACCTACTTATGTTATCGCTTTTTTCTTTCTACTGATTATGGCCTGCACCGTCCCTAAGGATAGACTGAGTCAGACCCATGCCGATCAGGAAGAATGGATTGATTTATTCAATGGTTATGATCTTACAGGATGGGATATTAAAATAGCTGGAGCACCTCTGGGAGATAATTATAAGAACACTTTCGTCGTAGAGGACAGTATGATCCGCATCAAATATGATGAATACGAAACATTCGATGACGCCTTCGGCCACATGTATTATCAGCAGCCTTATAGCCATTATAAATTGACCTTTGATTACAGATTCACTGGTGATCAGTTAGCAGGAGGCGCTAGTTGGAATGTGCGTAACAGTGGAGTCATGCTGCACTCCCAGTCCGCAGCGAGCAATGAATATGATCAGGGATTTCCTGTGAGTGTAGAGCTACAGTTATTAGGCGGCCTCAGTGATGGTAAGGAGCGCACCACTGGCAATGTATGCACGCCAGGCACTGCAGTGATGATGGCAGATAGCATCAATTATAATCACTGCATCAACTCATCGTCTCATACTTATCATGGTGACGAATGGGTCCATGCGGAAGCCATCGTTGAAGGCGGAGGACAGATGGTCTACATCATAGAGGGTGATACGGTCTTTAGATCTGAGCAGAGCATCATTGGTGGTGGATTCATCAGCCAGTCCTACCAAGGAAAGGACTGGGATCAGTTTGGTGTGATCCAGAATAAGCAGAAGTGGATTGGAATGGACGGCACTGTACTGAAGAGTGGCTACATCGC
>CALFUK010000165.1 GCA_937929945.1 uncultured Saprospiraceae bacterium | reverse complement strand
CTGTTTTACAGCCGTTTCATTTGTTTATAATTTGGAACTGAATGCCAATCAGCAAATAACTAAGTTCAATCATCCACTTGGGTGTATTAGTTATCTACGTCATAGACGTTTCATTTGTTTTTATTTTATAAGTAAATGTCTATCAGCAAATAACTCAGCGTATTGTATTCATCAACTCAGCTACTTTAATATCTACCTCAGAGACGTTTCGTTTATTTGAATTTTTAGACTCTATGACTTGGCTAAATAATTAGTCAATGTCAATCTGCTAATTCAATGATGGTATATAATCAGGTACGACTGATTTTATTTTATCAAGCACTTTATTAAGGCTGCCGTAGGCGTGTCCTCCCGAGGCATTCTTATGCCCTCCCCCCTTGAAGTGATCTCGAGCAAGAGCCTGCACTGAGATATCACCTTTCGATCGGAATGACATCTTTATGATCTTAGGTTGCTGTCTGACGAAGATAGCCACATCAATGTGTTTCATCATCAGAAGGTAATTCACGATGCCTTCTGTATCACCTCGCTGGATGTCATAAACTTCGTAGTCTTTTTTATTCAGAAAAATGATGCCTGTCTTTTGCTCTGGCATCAGCTCCATTCGATTGTTCAGGCAGTGGCCCAAGAGTCTGACCTGTTTCTCAGTCATACTATTGAAGATCTTATCTTGGAGGTAGTAATCATCTACCCCTTTGGATTTGAGGGCGCCAGCTATATAATAAGTCTCTTGATTCGTATTATGCCTGAATGATCCCGTATCGGTCAGTATCCCCGTCATGATGGCCTCTCCTATCTCCAGTCCGATCAAATCATCTTTACCTAAGTCCTTAATGAAGGTATAGACCATCTCGCAGGTAGAGCTGGCAGCAGGGGTAGAAATGCCATGATCGTAAAAGGGCTCTGGATCCATGTGGTGATCGATCATCACTATCTTGGCCTTAGACTCCTTAATCGCCATACCTACTTTATCAATCCTTTCTAATGAATTAAAATCCAAACAAAAGGTCAAATTGGCATTTTTGATTAGCACATCAGCTTTATCTGGTTCTAAATCATAGATGATGATATCATCTATGCCTTTAAGAAAACCATATACATCGGGATACTCGCTGGGGAGTATCACGTGAACGGTGTGATTCATTTTTCTAAGAAAGGCTGCAAGACCAAGCGTAGAACCAATGGCGTCGCCATCAGGATTGCGATGAGAAGTCACGACGACTTCTTGCGGAAAGGCTATTAAATCCTTTATTTGAGGTGTATCATTCATTTGCGTGTGCGAAAATCATGAAATATATTCAACGTTCCTAAAAATCAATGATTGTTTTCAAGTATTAATATGGCCAAAAGCCTACTTTTGCGCCAAAATTAATAACATATGGCGACTAACAGGACGTTCACAATGATAAAGCCAGATGCCGTAAAGGCTGGCCACACAGGAGCAATCCTTGCACAAATCAACAAAGCGGGTTTCAGAATCGTAGCATTGAAAAAAACTAAACTGTCTAAGGAGACAGCAGGTCAGTTCTATGCGGTGCACAAAGAAAGACCTTTCTACGGTGAGCTGGTGGACTTTATGTCTTCAGGCCCTATCGTAGCAGCGATCTTAGAGAAGGATAATGCTGTAGAGGATTTCAGAAAGCTCATCGGAGCCACGAATCCAGCTGAGGCTGAGGCTGGCACCATCAGAGCTCTCTACGCCACCAGTATTGGCGAGAATGCTGTACATGGAGCTGATAGTGATGAGAATGCAGCCATTGAAGGTTCATTCCACTTCTCCGCACCTGAAATGCTTTAAAAATTTACAAGTGTCACACCTTCACCTCCTTGTTCATCTGGAGGTGAGGTGATGCTTTTGATGTCCTTATATTCTCTCAGCTTTTCTCTTACCGCTCGTCTGAGCACCCCATTACCAGTGCCATGGATGATCTTGATCATGTTAGCATTAGAAATCAGGGCATTATCCAAAAATTCTTCTAAGAGCAATAGTGACTCTGCCCTGCGGTAGCCTCTGATATCGATCTTGCTCTCTATTGATGAGACCTCGGTTTTCAGATAAGTATTGATCCGCTTCTTAGAGTTAGTCTCGATAGGTGTATTAATCTTGATGCAGTCGGCCATGGCTGCGCTGATCTGCATATTACCGGTCTCGATGATCAGTTGGTTCTTCTTGATTTTGACGACTTGGCCGTGCAGATTACCGTTGCGCGTCTTCACGAAGTCTCCTACGACCGGTATTTCACCATCTGGTGTCACTTCGAATATTTCCTCTTTGAGCGTTTCGACAGTTTGCTGGACATCTTTCTGCTTGGTCTTGACTTCTGCTAAGACCTCCTTAGCTTTTTCAATATTCTGCGATTCTCTGAGGTCTTTTACCAGTTTTTCCAGCTGCTTTTTATCGCGTGCTATCTCATTCACTTCAAACTCCTTTCTGACCTTCTTGAATTTCTTTCGCTGGATGTCAAGTTCTCGTTGCAGTGTGTTATAATTAGCCGTCAGCCGATCCAGTACTTTTTCTTTTCGCTGCAGTTCTTCCTCCTTATCGTCCAGCTGTTTTTTTTGCTTAGTCAGATCTGAGATGAGAGAGTCCATCGCCTTTAGATTGACCCCAGCATTCTTCTTAGCGAAGTGTAGCACTTTTTGAGGCAGACCTACCTTCTCTGCGATCTCAAAGGCGAATGAACCACCAGGCTTACCCACCATCAGTTGATAACTGGGCTGGAGTCGCTCTTGGTCAAAGTGCATGGCTCCGTTTACGATGCCTTTGGTCTTGTGCGCGAAGACCTTCAGGTTAGAGTAGTGAGTGGTAATCACCGCGTGTATCTTCTTTCGATGTAAAGTGAAGAGGATAGACTCTGCGATAGCTCCACCCAGCTTAGGATCAGTGCCAGAGCCAAACTCATCAATGAGGACCAAGCTACGACTACTGGCTCTTTCCAAGAATTCTTTCATATTCTTCAGGCGGCCGCTGTAGGTACTCAGGTCGTCCTCTACGGACTGCTGATCACCGATGTCACAGCATAGCGTGTGAAACACACCAAACTCAGAATCGGCTGCGACTGGGACTAAACAGCCAAACTGGACCATCAGCTGTAACAGTCCGACAGCTTTCAGTGTGATCGACTTTCCTCCCGCATTGGGGCCCGAGATCATAAAGATGCGGTTTTGCTCCTTCAGCTCTAATGTGAAGGGGACCGTCTTCACGCCTGACTGGCTGTTCTTGAGCTTGAGCAGCGGGTGGTATCCTTCCATGATTTTGAAGCAGGGCTGATCTACGATTTTAGGTCGGTGTCCGTCCAGCTGGACTGCCAGCCTGGCCTTAGACTGGATGACATCCAAAGTCACGAGCATGGATTGGTAGCCATGGATGTAGCTGGTGTAGCCCTTAAGCTTCTGGCAGAGTTCTTTCAGAATCTTGTAGATTTCTTTGCGCTTCTCCAGCTCTAATTCCAGAATATCATTATTGATCAGTACGACAGATTCTGGCTCCAGATAGCTGGTCTTACCCGTGGCGGATTCATCGTGTATGATACCTTTGATCTGCCGCTTATGCTCTGAGGGGATGGAGAGGACACGTCGCCCATTTCGGTAGCTTTCTTCTGATTCTGACAGGAGCCCCTTCTGCTTATACTGCAGCAATATTTTGTTGAACTCCTTGAGCACCTGGCTCTCTTTGGAGCGAATGCCTCTGATGATTCTTCCCAGCTCTGGGCTGGCATTGGCCCGAATTTCTCCTGCATCATCTATGACTTGGGGGATGATCTTCTCTATGCCCGCCGGGAATTCCAGGCTGCTGTACATTTCCTGGAGCCTCGGTGCTTTACCCTCTTCCATTTTCTTGAAGCGCTGCTCGATCGCTTTAGCTACCTGGATGATGTGATTGATTTCTACGATGTGTTCTATCTCCAGCACATAGCCATCAGTCTGTAGGTAGTCTAACTGCTTACGCACCTCTCCGTAGCTAGCCATAGGCAGAGACTCTGAGAGGACCATCAGATATCGATATTCGTCCACCAGCATGAGCTGATCTCGGATGGCCTCAGGATGCTGTAAAAAGGGCAATTCTGATATATGCGCCGCAGCGAGTGGGCTCAGGCACCCCTGTTTTAGCAATTCTAATATCTTATCAAATTCAATAGACTGGCTCGCGTCTGCTGGAATGAATTCCATTTCTTCACTTTAGTTTCACAAAATTAACAAACAATTAGTCTTAATATTGCGGATTAGAAATGATAACAACAGATGGCTGGAAATAGTTATGGTACACTCTTCAGAATCTCTACCTTCGGAGAATCACACGGCAAAGGCATCGGAGTCGTCATCGATGGATGTCCCCCAGGCATCAAGATAGACGAAGCATTCATCCAGGCAGAACTGGAGAGAAGAAAGCCTGGCCAATCAGCCATCACCACCCAGCGGAAAGAACCAGATGCATTAGAAATATTCTCAGGAGTATTCGAAGGCCAATCCACGGGCACACCCATCAGCATCTACATTAAGAATACTGATCAGCGCTCCAAGGACTACTCACACATAGCGGATAAATACCGCCCCTCACATGCCGACTATACCTACGACGCTAAGTACGGCGTGCGTGACTACAGAGGTGGAGGCAGGTCATCAGCCAGAGAGACAGCAGCCCGAGTCGCTGCTGGAGCCGTAGCGAAGACCATACTCAGCGACCACGGCATCACAGTAGCAGCCTACGTGAGCCAGGTAGGTCACATCAAGACCAGCAAAAGCTATCAAGAACTGGACCTCGCAGAGGCAGAAAACAACATTGTGCGGTGTGCTGACCCAGAGGTAGCTCAGACCATGATCGACTACATTAAAGAAATCAAGAAGCAGGGTGATACCGTGGGTGGCATGATCAGCTGTGTGATCAAGGGCTGTCCTGCGGGTATCGGCGAGCCCGTATTCGATAAGCTCCACGCTGAGCTGGGTAAGGCCATGCTTAGTATCAATGCGGTCAAAGGCTTCGAGTATGGATCAGGGTTTAGCTCGCTCTCTATGAAAGGCAGCGAGCACAATGATCATTTCCAAAATGATGAATCAGGCAAAATATCTACTACCACTAATTTCTCAGGCGGTATCCAAGGAGGCATCTCCAATGGCATGGACATCTATTGCAATGTCGCCTTTAAGCCCGTCGCTACGATTATGAGAGATCAGCCCTCAGTGAATAAGGCTGGGGATGATGCCGTAGTCACTGGCAAGGGCAGACATGATCCCTGCGTGGTACCACGTGCTGTGCCGATCGTAGAAGCTATGGCAGCCTTAGTGATTGTAGACTTTCTACTGAGACAGAAGTCGATACAATAGTTTCGATGATAATTGGAAAATCTTTAGGTTCTTTTATTCTGAACCACCTGGTCCTTTCGGCCATTCATTGACACTCTGGCCCAAGCCATTCACAAACTCTGATAGAGTTCCGAATTCACTTCTGTAGGTAATACCAAATCCATTTTTATAACGGCGCCCATAACCCTCCGTCTCATCGTAGTCAAACTTACTGTAGATCTGTAACTTTAGCTTCCGATCGTCGGAAATATAATAATCCAGTATCACATCCCCTACGATATAGCTCTCTACTCCAAAGGTAGGTTCCCAAACGTAGTTGCCTCCTAAATTGAGAACAAAGTTGTCATTCTTGAAATAATATCGCGTACTGACATCTAACTCATCTGGAAGAATGTTAGCATTAGAATTTTGGGCAAAAATATCTTTGTTTTCATTCAGCCCGATATTCACATCGATGCCTCTAATAAATGAGTCATCGCTCAGACCTTGAGAGATGAGCTCATTCAGCACCAGGCCTAATTGACTAGTAAAAAACTCAGTCACGGTAGATGATCCTGTCAAAATAAGGCTATTCCCATTCAGTGTAGATAGTGGATTATCATATGGTAGGAAATTCTTAAAGACGAGCAGACCGACGACTTGATTGTTGATCCCATTTTCTGTAGCGCGCAGTGTTCTCATCTTACTATCGGCGTATGATTTTAATTCTCCGGTGACATCTGGGAAGCCGATGTCGAAACTGACTATCGGATTGAATAAGGTACCGTTCAGAATAAGATCTAAATTAACATCGGTGCGATTACGGGCTTCCTGCTGTGACTGCTGTGTGGAGGCACTCAGATACTCCGCTAAGAAGACATTCAGTGGGGCTCTCACACCGCTGTAGGCGGCTTCCACTTGGATTGAGGCGTTGAACGGGTCACCATTCCAGTTGAGGATACCACCTCGCTTGATGTCGAATGGCTTGGCGACCAGACCATAAGCTGAAAATAGATACTCTCCACCCACCACATTATATTCGCCAAATACCTCGAAGTCCCCTGCACGGGTAATGTCTACGGAAATGTCTCCAGTACCTCGACCTTTCAAGACTTCCCCTGCTCGCTCGTCAAAGATGATACTGACTATGGCATCTTCTGTGACTTCGAGGTTCAGCTTAAAGTTTAATCCCAAGAGCTTAAATTCTTCAGCGAAGCTTTTCTTGTCTTCATCAGATTCTTCGTCATCAGACTTCTTCTTTTTAAACTTGATGAAGCTCTCGTCAAAGTCAGTGACCGATTCTGATATGGGGAATGAAAGATGTGCTGTCGGTGCCGTTGTCGCAGTAACTTCTATATCAGCAGCATCAAATGGTCCTGAGAAATCTACGGACATCCTACCCTCGCCGAGGCCATAGTAAAGTGGATTCTCTCTCTTCGTGGTATTCAGTCCAATGAATCGAGGAGATGAAATATTAAGATCAAGACGAAAATCACCAAAAAAATCATGCCTTAAGCCTCCATTGATGACAGCCTTATTCCCTTTGACATCAGTCAGCTCTACACCAGTGGCATCGATGTAGGTCTCATCCAATATGATGTACTGATCATCAAAGGTATAGTAGGTACCCAGATAATCGATTTTAGAGGCTCCACCCTGAATAATCGCATCACCTAATAGCTTCAGATTGTCAGTAGGCCCCGAGATTCTGGCATCTATGGTAACATTACCCTCCGTCTGTGAGATACCTTCGGGAATGATGTACTCGAATATATTCAGTGGAAAATAATCCATGTCCACTACGATATCGAGCTCATTCAGGCTTAGGTCATAGCCGCCCATCACGGTCACATTCTGCGTATCCTTAGCGATTGCAAACGCTATGTCCAGTGCGTTCACATCATTCTTCTTCTCGGCTTTAAGCAGTAACTGGCCAAACTCGTCTCCATTCACCCTGAAGTCAGGCACGCTGACATATCCAGTAATGAACTGCTCGTCTCCAAATATGGTGTTGATCTTTACATTCGTATTACCCGATCCAGAAAGCAGCATCTTGTCATAGTCAATGACTGGGTTAAGCAGGTCTACATCAAAATTAATCATGTCAATATTAAGCCCCTGCTGGTCTATATCATCCAAGGCGATTGCCCGATCTCCATCAGTGATGATCAGGTCATCCAGATCAAGGTATTTATCTCCGATGATGATCTTATTGCCATCATTGATCGCCCAGTTCTTACCGAGTACAAACAGCTCATTGTCCTCAATGTTAATCTCGTAGCCTTTCTCATGTGGGATGAGCTGCCCCAGAACACTAATATTCTGCAGAGAGTCAGAATTTTGCTCTGTCGATACATTGAATATAATCCGGTCTCCACTGGCAGCGGTAGAGATTCTCATCGGATTGAATTTGATAGAGTTGATGCTGGATGAATCAATGTTCATCACGAATGATCCATTGCTGTCTTTATTGATAGCTTTCATGCGGATCTTCATCAGGTTGATATCATTGATGCTGAAGCCTGGAGACTCTATGTCAATGTCAAATTCATTATTCGCAGTAGAGACAAAGCCCTTGACTTTGGTTTCTTTTAGTCGAAGCTTTTTTACACCTGCCAGTTCGAACAGATTTTTGGAGTCTTTGATATTCACATCCAGAGTGTAGTCATAGTCTGGCTGATTGAGTGCCTGTGTAGATGCTATATTTCGGGTATGGTAGGGATAGTTTTGTTTGAGGATTTGCAAGAAGGTGGTGTGGATGTTTCTGAGGTCAAAACTACCTCTGGCCTCCATATCCAAAATATCAGACTCCATGGCGAAGCTCATCTCGTCGTCACTCAGGCGGGTAGATTCGAAGAGTAAAGAGTCAATGCTGTAGATGGAGTCTTGCTTCACGATTAATAGCTTGTCCATTCTACCTGTCCCTGTCATACTCTCCAGGTTTTCGCCCCGCAGATCTAATGACAGATCACCACTGACTTGGATTTTATCTTTTGTCAGGTTTAGTGCCTGTAAGTCGGCGTACTTTACCTTTGAGACGAATTCATACTGTGGCAGAGAATCTAAGTTCTTAATAAAACCATCAAAATCAAGGCTGATGTTCTGATCATTAATCGATAACGCACCATTGAACTGATCTTTATCTATGGCTCCGTCGATGAGTATATTCTTGTATTCGTACTCCTTGAAGGTGAATGATAGAATCTCCGACTCTAAGATTGCGCTCGCAGTATTTAGTTTGAGCCCCTTACCTTCGATGATCTGGGAGGTGAAGCTCACCTTACTGAAGTCATCATTGTCCGTCCAAGTCCTCAGGTCAAAGTCGATCAAGTCTAAAAAGCCTGAATAAGCTAGCTGATCAAACCCGTCTTTGGAATCCAATTTGATATCAACAATGGCATCACCTATATCAGTCGTCAGATTACCGAAGATCACGAAGTCCTTGATAAAGCCATCGACAGAACCTTGATAATTGATCTTACCTAATTTGTCGAAATTAGCAGGAAGGTTTAGCCCAGGTATGATGCTCCTCAGTTCTGGCACCGAAGACTCTAATCTGTCTACCTTGAGATTTATCACTTCACGTCCTGGGATGTTCAGGTTCTTGCCAGATACATTACCTAAGAATCGAGAGCCATTGCCAAACTGGATATCAATGTTCTTAGCCTGTAAGTTTTCCGCATTACCAATGAGTTTGCCTTTCAGCTTTATGGTCTTACCTTGATTATTACTGACGAATTTCGAATTCTTCAGACCTGGAACGAAATAGACAAGATCATCCACAGCGAAGTCTATCTGCTCGAGATCAGCATTCACTGATACATTCGAAAGCGAATCTCTCAAATCTGAAAATGCATTATATGAGATGAATAGCTGCTGAGAGATCACCGTCTTTTGACTCTTTAGTCCGAAGTCATTGATTTCAATACCATTTTCATTGACCACAAAGGATTCACACTGAAAATTCTCTAGTTCTACCCTATCATTCAGTCTGCCTGAGATGTTCTTGAGAGAGGCTCGTACGAATCCATTCGAAAGCAATTCAGTCTCCGTGATATTGATGGATAGATCATCCACCCGAAAGTGATCTTTATCAAAGTAACCTTGCTCGAATGACCTTTTATCGACCGTGCTTTTCACGATTTGGCCATTAGTGATCTCCAGTTGATCCACGTACACCTGAAATGGGAGCTCGGCGGGCTGGTTTATCTCATTTGGCTGAGGGTTGTCATCCGAATCAACGGATACGGATGCGGCGGTGATCAGCTCGATCACGGGGCTGTCTAATTTGATCAGGTTCACTGAAAACGAACGATTATCCAGATCGATCTTATCTACATCAATAACACCCTTAGCTATACTGTATTCACTGAATGCGCCAGTGTTTTCATTTTGTATGATGAAAGACGAGTTAGTAATGTCCAAGCCCTCAAATGATGGTAAAGTAGAGCTCCCAGATGATGAATCCTTTGGTTTATCGTTGAGTTTTTCTAAGAGCAGCTCCAGATTTGTTTTCACTTCACCTTTTCTGGTCTTAAGATTGACTCGCGCATCTTCCAGATAGAGCCAGCCCAAATCAATATCATTACTTAGCATCGACTTCAGACTGCTCTTGAATGAAGTAGCAAATTTTTTACTCGATATAATCGTATCTCCTTCCGCATCAGCGACCAAAAAGTCCTTAATGACTACACCGTCAACCAGAGACAGATAGATTTCACCAATTTTGATGTCGGCATCTAACTTCTTTGAGTATGTCTTGCTCATGCGATCTGCCAACCAATTTTGCACACTTGGCAGCTGTATAAGCAGTGATAAAAGGAAAAATAGAAGAAACAAAAGGACAATAAAATAACCTAAGTATCGCCACAGCGATCTCTTTTTTTTCTGAGGCGTCGGATTTGATTGCTGGTCAGTCAATCTGATAATGTCTTGTGATAATAGTATAACAGAATGTATGCCACAAAGCTATGCAATGTGTAGCAGTTTAACGTATAATTAATCGGCTTGATGTGCGTCTTGCAAACTTTCATATAAGCTGATGGTCTCGTATGCTTCTTTGACATCATGCACCCTGAGAATCTTAGCTCCCTGTTGTAGTGCTGCCAGGTGCAGGACGGATGTGCCATTGAGGGCTTCATCAGACGTGATGCCCAGCGTCTTATAGATCAGAGATTTCCTCGATAGGCCTACCATTACAGGTCGATCGAGTATCTGATAGACATTGAGTTTTCTGAGGATTTCGAAGTTCTGGTCTATGGTCTTGCCAAAGCCTATGCCTGGATCAATGAGCACCTCTGTGACGTGTAGTTCACTGAGTTCATTCAGTTTCTGCTGTAAAAATTTGAGGATGTCCATACAGACGGCATCGTAGCTGGGATTGTCCTGCATGGTCTGCGGTGTCCCCAGCATGTGCATGAGGACATAACCCGCCTGCGACTCCCCTACCACTTTAAAAATGTCCGGGTCAATGCTGCCTGCCGAGATGTCATTAATCATATCCACACCCACTCGAATCAACTCAGCGGCTACCTTACTATAAAATGTATCTATGGATAAAATGATCTCAGGAAAGGCTTTTCGGATCTCTTTGATTGGCTCCACAAGTTTACTCAGCTCCTCCTCTGCGGTGATGCGGTCAGCTCTCGGTCTTGACGACTGGCCGCCGATGTCAATGACTGTAGCTCCATCTGCTATCATGCGGGAGATGAGATTCACTGCATCATCGAGCGAAGAGACTCGGCTGCCTCGATGAAATGAATCAGTCGTCAGATTCACGATGCCCATAATCTGAGGTCGCGAAAATGAAAGAAGCTTACCATTACAATTGATCGAATTCATACTCAAATATATCTCAAAATGTCATATTAAATCCACTACATATACTTATCTGGCTGACTATCTGCACCACTAAATTTTATATTTGTTTTAACATCTATTCTTTGCTCTAAGAAATCTGAAAAGGTATATATTGCAGCATCCTCCTAAGGTTTTTTATTAAATACCAAAATCCTGAGACATTGACTGACGACATCAATGGTCTTTCGCCCAGAAAGAAAAGAAATATCTTATTAGATATTATCATAGCCTGCTGTATAGCAGCGATGGCGGTGTACGCCTTTCAAGAATTTGGCCCCACATTGTCTTCAAAAAAACAAATCGCAGAGGAGCATGTCGCAGAAACGGTGACTCCGATCAAATATGGATTTGACCTCAATGCATTTCATCTCGAATCTTTGGTGCTTCAGCCAAATCAGTTTTTAGGAGACATCCTATACTATAATGGAATAGATCACGGAAAAATAGCCAAGCTAGAGACAGCTTCGCGTGATGTGTACAGCGTAAGAAGACTTAAGGCTGGCAAAAAACTAACCATTGTAAAAAGTGATCCTTGTGGTGCAGCAGAATGTCTCGTCTATGAGCCTGATCCCTTCTCTTATGTCCTATTCGATCTGAGAGACTCCATCACTGTACAAGAAATAGAGAAAGAAGTAACACTCTGCCAGGAGACCTTAGCCGGTAGAATTGAGACATCACTATGGAATGCCATGACCTCAGCTAACTCACAACATGCTCTGATCAGCAAAATGGAAGATGCATTAGGGTGGAGTGTGGATTTTCCGAGAGCTCAAAAAGGTGACGAATTCAAGCTGGTGTACCAAACTAAACATATCGATGGTGAGATGGTCGGTGTCGGAGACTTACTCGGTGCCTATTATAAGAATGATAAAGAGCATTATGCGATTCATTTTGAAAATGATGAATACGCAGGCTTCTACGACCTGGAAGGAAGAGCGACTAAGCGTGATTTTCTTAAGTCTCCTGTCAGATCGAGCTATATCTCCTCCAGCTTCAATCTCAGAAGATTCCACCCCATACTGAAACGAAGGAAGCCGCACTTAGGTACTGACTATGCCGCTCCACACGGTACACCCATCAGGGCTGTATCCGCTGGTACCATCGACATCGCTGGCTACTCTAAGGGCAATGGTAAATACGTCAAAATCAGACACAGTAAGGAAATACAGACCCAATACCTACACATGTCCAAATTTGCAAGTGGTATCAGACGAGGTACCAGAGTCAGCCAAGGTGAGACCATAGGCTACGTAGGCCAGACTGGGCTGGCTACTGGCCCGCACGTTTGCTTTAGATTTTGGAAAAATGGCCGGCAGGTAGATCATACCCGTATGAACTTCCCTCCGCCTAAGCCGATGGCAGCTGAAGAGCTACCCCAGTTCTTCAAGCGTAAAAAGGAGATCATGGACATTTTAGACTTTATCCCTTCCGTAGAGTTTGACGAAGAAGAGCTGACGGCCAGTCCCGAGGCCGATACACAGAAAGCCAATACATAAATGATGTCCTAATAGGCCATCTAAACAGTGCTGCAAACTGACATTAGCCCTCATACAGATAAACAGATTGTGCAGCGCAAGCTGATAAATCGTTAGAGTTTACTTGCTTTCGACTTTAAGCTTGGTATCCTTCTTAGGTAATAAAAAATCAAAGGTAGAACCCTCCCCTGTTGTGCTTTTGACATTAATTGTCTGGTGGTGGGCCTCTATGATGTGCTTCACGATGGATAAACCAAGACCAGAGCCCCCTATAGCTCTTGATCGAGAGCTGTCTACTCGATAGAATCGATCAAATAAGTGATTCAGGTGCTTTTTACCAATACCAATGCCATTATCAGAAATCTCCACCAGCACATTCTCTTCCAAATTGTGAAAACTTACTATCGTTTTACCTTTAAGCTTGCCGTATTTTAGAGAATTAGTGATTAGATTATCGAGTACCTGTCTGATGCGATCTTTGTCAGCATATACGATGACCGGAGTGTTAGGGTTAAAATTTGTACTGAGACTAATTTTATTCTCCTTGGCCCTAAATTTCAAATCTTCAAATAACTCCAGAGTCAGCTTCCCGATGTCAAAATTGGTCATCATGAAATCTGCGTTTCCAGATTCCAGCTGGTTGATCACTTCTAAGTCTTCGACTATGTTTTGCAGTCGCTCCACATTTGAGGCAGCTCGTTTGACGTATTTTTCATTGATGTTATCATCATGCAGACCTCCGTCGAGTAGCGTGTGCAGATAGCCTTGTATGGAGAAGATAGGCGTCTTCAGCTCGTGACTGATGTTACCGACAAAATTACGACGATAGTTCTCTAAGTTTTTTAGCTCGATGATCTCTTCTTCTCTATCTTGAGCCCATTTGATCACCTCATCATTGACTTCAGTCAGATTAGACGTAGCCAGAGAGAAGTCTTGTTTGGATTTAGATTTTTTCTTGCTGATGATCTTATAGATCATTTTCAGCTTCTGAAAGACGAAGGTGCTCAGCAGCAGACTGACTATGATGTAGGTGAATCCAAAGGATATGACGATCAGTACTAGTACACTCAATATAGAAGTAAATGCCCCAGTTAGAAGGAGCCAGATGATGAGCAATAATGCATTGATCGCAGATATAACTGCTGCTATCAGCACAGCTATCTGCTTGACTGTAAGATTATTGAACATGAGTTAAAGGTATAATACGGTGATCAGAAGTCAAATTTATAACCAATTCCCTTATAGGTCTGAATGTATGATTTACCTAATTTCTCCCTCAACTTCCTGATATGAACGTCTATGGTACGATCTCCTACGATGACGTCCTTACCCCAGACATCATTCAGTATGTCTTCTCTCTTGAAGACTTTACCAGGTCTTGAAGTAAGCAAGGTTAATAATTTGAATTCCTTTTTAGCGAGACTGACTTGCTCATCCCCGATGTAGACAGTATACTCTTCCAGATTAATCCTCATATTCCCAAATTCGAGCTTGGTACTGCTCGATGTATTTGTCTGATTATTCACGTGTCTACGAAGTAGGGCTTTGATCCGACTCTTGAATACATTGGGTTTGATGGGCTTAGTGATATAATCATCTCCGCCTGTCTCATAGGCCGCGACTTGGGTGAAGGATTCACTTTTGGCAGTCAGAAAGGCAATGAGTGTATCTTTAAATTTATCATCATCTCTAAGATGGTTACAAACTTCTATACCATCCATCTCGGGCATCATAATGTCTAATATGATCAGGTCTGGCACCAGCTTATAAGCTGCTTTAATGGCATCAGGACCATTGCGGGCGGTCTCGATGATATAATCTTCTTTTTTCAGATTGTAGGATAAAAATTCTAATATATCTTCCTCATCGTCTACTAAGAGTATTTTAGCTTGTCTATCCATGCCGCTTATGATTTAGCCTTGATTTTTAATTTATTGCTATCTTTTAGAGTCTTTAGCTTTTGGTATACCTGCTCTTGGATGCCTTTAAATTTACTGACATCCTGCTGGACCTGCCAAATTACAGTGTCATATTCTGATTCTGAAATATCATGTATTAAGAGAATGTTATCTCTATAATGCTCGCGCAGGCTGTCTCTGAAAATGATATTCTGTCTACCGATGGCAGCCTCGGCGATGTGCATATCGACGAGAATGTTTATCATTTTTTCCTCATCCTGCAGCAGGCTGTCGCCGGGCTGCTGCTGATCTGTGCATGAGTACCACAAGGTTATTAAGAAGAGAAGGCCAGCGATTCGTTTCCCCATTTACAGCATCTTCGGATAATAAAAGAATGAGAGCTTGGCATTATCCATCGTGGCCGCTGACCAGTGATCGACTTGATAATTCAATCCGACGATACCACAGGTAGGCACATTATCGATCTGGCCCTGGTGATAGAGATTGGCGAAATAGGTGAACCCCGGGTTATGACCAAAAAGGAGTACGGTGTCATGCTGATCATCGCTGCGCTGAATGACGTCCAAAATGGTCGCCTCCGAAGCATGGTATAAATCTTCTTCTAACAGATATTCTTCAATAGAATCCTCGTAAACCTCCTTAAAAAATTGAGATGTAGCTCTAGCACGAACGGCCGTGCTCGACACAATAGCATCTATAGAACCAATCGTCTGATGTAAATGTGCCGCCATACGAGGCCCATCACGCTTACCACGACCATTAAGCGGTCGGTCATGATCTCTCAGAGACATATCTGACCAGGATGACTTAGCATGCCTGACTAAAATGGCTTTTTTCATAATGGGTCTCGTATGGATGAAATATATTCTTATTTGATCAGCTATGCAAATGATCCAAACATTCTGACGTAATTAAAACCCGTGCTTTTCTTTATAAGTACACTATTGGCATTACGGCATTCACCAATATATTTCAGCCGTCTTTCATAGATTATGCACCGCAAACGATTTCATCATATTGAAAATCAAACAATTGTATAGCAAGAACAACATGTTCTATGTAATTTTACCGTTAGAAAAGTACAATGCAAAAAAAGAGTATGACCATTACGGGATGCATATTTGATTTAGATGGTGTGATCGTGGATACGGCCGGCTACCATTACCAATCGTGGAAAAAACTGGCTAACGGGCTTGGCTTTGATTTCGCCGAAGAGGAGAATGAAGCTATGAAAGGCATCAGCCGAATGGATTCGCTGGATGTGGTCCTATCCATCGGTGGAATAGAGAAAACTCAGGAAGAAAAGCTGGAGTTGGCGAAGCAAAAAAATGACCTCTATCTCAGCCAGCTCTCGGACTTATCATCTGACCACCTGCTCCCTGGCGTCAAAGACTTCTTAGACCTATTACGGAGCAAAGGCATGTCTATCGCACTGGGATCTGCCAGTAAAAATGCCAGATTCGTTATCGATAAGCTGGGTATAAAGTCCTACTTCGACGCTATGGTCGACGGTAATGATGTATCCCGCAGCAAACCCGATCCTGAGGTATTTCTGACTGCAGCAGAGCTGATCCACAGGAAACCAGCTGAACTCGTCGTATTCGAAGATTCGCAAAAAGGACTTATCGCCTCTAATGAAGGGGGATTCATCTCATGCGGTGTAGGCGATCCAGAAGTCTTGACTAATGCACTCTTTGTGTTAGAATCATTCGAAGGTCTTACGCTGGAAGGTCTCAGCCAACACATTTTACAATCAAGATCTCATCATTCTTCTATATCCTAAATGAATCACAGCCAGATCAATACACATTTTGTAATGGCTAACACCTGTAGCGCATAAAACTATAAGCTTGTGAAAAACTACCTCTCTAAAGATGCTTGGAAGATTGTCGAAGACGGATTTCATCCTGAGCATAATAAAATCACAGAGTCCATCTTCAGCTTAGGCAATGGCATGATGGGACATCGGGGTACATTCGAGGAGGCCTACACAGGAGAATCATTACAAGGCAGCTATATAGCAGGTGTGTACTATCCTGACAAAACGATCGTCGGCTGGTGGAAAAATGGCTATCCTGAGTATTTCGCGAAGGTCCTAAACAGCGCTAACTGGATCGGTATAGATATCAAAATCGGTGATATACAGCTGGATATGAATCAAGCTAAGGTGATGTCCTTTCGCCGCAGCCTGAATATGAAGGAAGGTATTCTATCTCGCAATGTGCTACTCAGCATCGGCGGATACGAATTCAAAATACATTCTGAGCGCTTCTGCTCGTATGATCAGAAAGAAACAGGCTGGCTGAAGTATAACATTAAGTCCATCAACTATACAGGACCGATAGAACTCAGATCATATGTCGATTTTGACGTCAGAAACCAAGACTCTAATTATGATGAAGATTTCTGGGATAAGCACTGCCAGCACGTAGACCAGGACTGGGGTCATGTATTCTGCAAAACAAAAAAGACAGACTTCAAGGTATGTGTCGGTATGAAGAACCAGCTCTCACAAAATGGTGAGCTGGTCGAGACCAAGGAGATAGAACAAAAAGAAGAATTTGTCGCTCACCTCTATCGGCTCGATGTCAAAGAGAAAGACATCATCAGCTTAGAAAAATGTGCAGCCATCATGAGTAACTATCATCATGGTATCGTCAAGCTGACTGATGAGTGCCAGAAAATACTCGATGAAGCCTACACAGATGGCTACAATACCTGCAGGCTCAATCACATCGCCAAGTGGGATGAGAAGTGGCAAGAGAGTGATATCGCTATTGATGGGGATGTCTCTGCACAGCAAGGCATCAGATTTAATATTTTTCATCTCAATCAAACCTACACGGGTGAAGATGCCAGGCTGAATATCGGACCTAAGGGATTCACTGGTGAAAAGTACGGCGGATCCACATACTGGGACACAGAGGCCTACTGCCTCCCCTTCTATCTCAGCACCGCCGATCAGAAGGTAGCGCGTAACCTACTCATCTACCGATACAATCATTTAGCTAAGGCGATAGAAAACGCAGAAAAATTAGGCTTCACTAAGGGAGCGGCTCTCTATCCCATGGTCACCATCAATGGCGAAGAATGCCACAACGAATGGGAAATCACCTTCGAAGAGATACATCGCAATGGAGCCATAGCTTATGCGATCTATGACTACATCAGGTACACAGCCGACACAGAGTATCTGATCCAATATGGACTGGAAGTCTTGGTGGGAATCTCAAGATTCTGGGCTCAGCGAGTGAACTGGTCTGACCACAGAGGCAAATACGTGATTCTGGGAGTAACGGGCCCCAATGAATACGAGAACAATGTCAACAATAACTGGTATACAAATTACTTGGCAGTCTGGTGTCTGCGCTACACGATCACGTGTATTAATGACCTGCAAGGTATAGAGCCCAAAACATTAGATCAGCTTTTTGAAAAATGTGATTTCGACTACGAAGCAGAGATCAATAAATGGACACACATCATAAAGAACATGTACTATCCTTATGATGAAAGCAGACAGGTATATCTTCAGCAAGATGGTTTTTTGGACAAAGAACTCATCCCTGTGGCAGAGCTTGAGGAAAAAGACCTGCCGATCAATCAAAACTGGTCATGGGATAAGATCCTCAGATCCTGTTACATCAAACAAGCAGATACACTACAAGGCCTATACTTTTTTGAAGAAGACTTTAGCTTCGACGAGCATAAACGGCATTTTCATTTTTACGAACCACTGACGCTGCATGAGTCCTCACTATCACCATGTGTACACTCTATCTTAGCGAGTCGCATCAATGAGCGGGATAAGGCCTATGAAATGTATCTCAGGACCTCTCGGCTGGACTTAGATGACTATAACAATGATACAGAAGATGGCCTACACATTACCAGTATGGCAGGTACCTGGATGACCATCACAAAAGGATTCGCCGGTATGCGTATCAAAGATAGTGAGCTGCACTTCACGCCTCACTGTCCGAAGCTGTGGAATGAGTTTTCCTTTACCATCAAATACAAGAACCAAAACTTAAAAATAACGATCCAAAAATCGAATGTCAAATTTGATAATCTGGGACCTCATAATGTAAGTGTCCATGTATACGGAAATAAGGTGATCGTGCCTGGTCGTCAGACTGTCAACGAAGGTTATTGATCCAAAAGTAGGGCCAATATTGATTATGTATAAATCGATCATCTATCGTGCATGACTTTAAGCTGCTCATACTAAGCGATGATTGTCAGTGAGTTACAATTTAGTTTATACTTATGCACATTGTTGTCTAATCAATGATCAAACATTTTGACAATAATTAACATCCGAGTAGCCAATGGACCCTGCTCTCAACTACTGGTAGCTATACACTTGATGATTGTGCACTCCAAATACCTGATTCGATTAACGTATCAGATGACATACATTCAGCTATAAAATTTTATAATACATGCATCGAATTTACTCTTTCCTCTTGACCGTCAGCTTCTACTTATGCGTATCGGCCTGCAGCAGTGTGTCGACACCTGAGCCCGTAAATGAGAAGTCTGAGGACGCACCCGAATCCTCTTGGGACAATGCTACCATCTACTTCCTTATGACCGACCGGTTCTACAATGGAGATACCAGCAATGACTATAAGCACACGGCTGATAATCCTCCCGCACCGTTTAGGGGCTTTATGGGAGGTGACATAGCTGGTATCACAGCTAAGATTAACGAAGGATACTTCACCGATTTGGGCGTCACAGCCATCTGGATGACACCGCTGGTGGAGCAGATCAATGGCTCTGTTGACGAAGGGACAGGTAACTCATTTCCCTTTCATGGCTACTGGGCCCGAGACTGGACGGCTATTGACAAGCGCTTCGGCACCAAAGAGCAGCTTAAGGAAATGGTCGATGCGGCTCATGATGCAGGGATAAAAGTCCTCTTCGATGTCGTAGCCAATCATATAGGACCAGTCACGGCCGCGGATCCCGTCTGGCCAGATAGCTGGGTGAAGACGGGCCCTCGATGCCAATATCAAGATTATGAAAGTACGACGGACTGTACGCTGGTAGAGAATCTGCCTGACATCAGAACCGAGAGCTTGGAAGAAGTAGAGCTGCCACCCTACCTCATCGATAAGTGGACAGCTGAAGGCAGACTCGACCAAGAGCTGGCAGAGCTGGACCAGTGGTTTAGCCAGACGGGCTACGCCCGTACGGCGGTCAACTATATCCTCAAGTGGCTGGTCGATTTCATCAAGGAGTATGGTGTGGATGGCTTCAGAGTCGATACCGTAAAACACACAGAAGAATACGTCTGGTCTAACCTGTGGAATGCTGCAGCAGCGGCTTACGAGACGTATAAAGACGAGCACCCATCGGATCAGATCAGCGACGAACCTTTCTACATGGTGGGAGAAGTCTATAACTACTACATCAGTGGTGGCCGAGCCTACGATTTTGGCGATCAGAAAGTAGACTACTTTGACCACGGCTTCAAGGCCTTGATTAATTTTGACTTTAAGACCGATGCTTCTAAAAGCTACGAAACCATCTTTAGCAAATATGACGAGCTACTGCACGGCGCACTCGCTGGAAAATCTGTGGTGAATTACATCTCGTCACATGATGACGGCGGCCCTTACGATTTGGAGCGGAAAAACCCCATTGATGCTGGGACTAAGCTACTCCTCTGCCCTGGTGCAGTACAAATCTACTATGGAGACGAATCAGCCAGAAGCTTGACTGTGGATGCGCAGGGAGATGCCACCCTCAGATCATTCATGAACTGGGATGAGGTATCCGGAGGAACACAGATCAATGGCGTGAATCGAAAAGATCTATTAGCACACTGGCAGAAGCTCGGCACTTTCAGAAGAGCACACCCCTCCGTGGGCACGGGCAGACACCAGATGCTAAAATCATCACCGTATACTTTTTCGAGATCATCCGCGACATATCAAGATCAAGTGATCGTCAGCCTCGGTCACACGGATGATAAGAAAGAAATCGAAGTCCGGCGGCACTTCTCTAATGGGGCTCAACTTTATGACTATTACAGTGAGCAATCTGTCATGGTCGAGGATGGTATGGTAGAGATCGAAAGTGATTATGATATAGTATTGTTAGGAAGGAGATAAAAGGTATGATCGGCATAACAAATCGTAGCAAAACAATCGTACCGTAGGTACGACATCTCGGTAAAACAGAATCGCATCAAAACAATCGTACCGTAGGTACGACATCTCGGTAGAACAGAATCGCATCAAAACAATCGTGCCGTAGGTACGACATCTCGGTAGAAACAGAATCGTATCAAAACAATCGTGCCGTAGGTACGACATCTCGGTAGAACAGAATCGCATCAAAACAATTGTGCCGTAGGTACGACATCTCGGTAAAACAATTAAGGTCCTGACGAGACACATTCATGCCGTCATGTATAGCGAAGTCATATGTTTCATCCGATTTATTCTATCTCGGAATTATTCTGCTTTTCGTACCTCGCTTATAGCTAACACCAAAATAAACCATACATTTGTTTTGAATTTTGGTTTCGACAGTCTGATGAGATTGGAGAATTAAAAGGGAATCTGGTGATTCATGACTGCTTAGTATGGTAAAATGAAAAATCCAGAACTGTTCTCGCAACTGTAATTTTGTATCTGAAATACAAGCAGATACCTCACATCAAGTGAGCTATGATCCACTACAGCCACTGCTTACAAAAAGTCAACAGACTAAAAAGTGGGAAGGCCGAATCATAAATAATAAGTCAGGAGACCTGCCAACGATTCACATAGAGTGACCCGATTTTCGAGTAAAAAATCGTCATGAATCATGCTGAATAAAATCATTTTATTGGTTTTGACAACTACGGTTGTATCCCTGACTCTGTGCGGACAAGAGGACATCAGCATCTCACTGGACGAAATTATCCTAAGCGATGCCAAGCTCGAGCAACATGCTGCTGGCTCTAAATTACTGAGCATCAGCGATACTCTGTCAGTGACTCCGAACCATACATTCACCGACCTGCTGCGCTACCAATCCACCATCTACTTCAGAGAGAATGGCTACGGAGCCGTCTCCTCTGCCTCCCTACGAGGGACTTCGGCCTCGCAGACAGCTGTGGTGTGGAATGGCATCAACATCAACTCCCAGCTGACGGGACAGACTGATTTCAATACCATGGCGATACACGGTCAGAAGGACATCAAAATCCGACATGGAGGAGGCAGCGCGCAGTATGCCAGTGGAGCCATCGGCGGGAGCATCCATCTTAATGACGTACATAAGTTTAATACACCTTGGACTACCGAGATTGGGCTTGGCTATGGAGCATTCGATACCTATCGGCTAAACTATGGAGTGACGCACGGCTCAGAAAAATTGGCTATTGCCCTGAGCGGAGGCTACATCAACTCTAAAAATGACTATGCCTTCTTGGGGACTGATCGCAAGAATGAAAATGGTGCATTCAATAATGCGAACATCAGTATCTCAGGCAGCTATCTCCTCGCCCAAAATCAAGTCTTGAAAGTGTATCAAAATGCCTTCTCTGGAGATCGCCAATTTCCGTTCAGCCTCACCGCACCATCAGATGATAAGTACCAAGACCATAATTCACGCAGTCTGATAGACTGGTCGATCTACAGAGCTCAGAGCATCAGCTCATTCAAATTAGCTTATCTCTACGAGCGATTTCGATATTTTCCAAATCGAGAACGACCTGACTTCCAGCAAGGACAGTCCAAGAACATCATCGCTAAGTATGATCACAGTCACATTGTAGGATCGATTAGGCTCAATGGCATAGCAGAATATAACCACATAACCGCTGATGGCAGTTCGATCATTAACGCTGAAAGAAAGCTATTCGCAGGCTCGATATTGCTAACACATCAACTCTCTGAGAAACTGAGCTACGGCCTGAATCTACGCCGAGAATTAGTGAGTGACTACAGCAGCCCTGTGGTCTACGCCATAGACAGCAGGCTGCAGCTGAACGATCAGCATATGCTACAAGTGAATGCATCTAAAAACTACCGTATCCCGACATTCAATGATCTGTATTGGTCAGGCCCAGGCGCTACAGGCAATGAAGGGCTCGTACCAGAGACATCCATGCAGGCAGAGACAAGCTATAGTTATCAGGCGCCAGAAATCAAAATCAGCTCCAGCATATACTACATCAGCACCGCTAATATGATCCAGTGGTCACCTGATGTGCGCGGTATCTGGTCCCCTAATAATGTGCAGAAGACTCGCCAGTACGGACTTGAACTCTCATTGGCAATCACAAAAAAAATACAAGATCATCAGTTGAGTCTCAATCAGCAGTATGCCTTTGTTCGATCCATTAATGCGGATACAAGCTTTGACTTAATCTACGTGCCTCGACACAAGACCAGCTCTAACCTCAGCTATCAGTATGAGTCATGGAGTGTGCTGGTCCAATCAATATACAATGGCCCGGTTTACACCACTACTGACAGCAGCAGTGCCTTAGATGGATATTTTGTATCTAATGCTGAGCTTAGCAAGCACTTCCAAAAGAACAGTAAACCAGAGCTTACCATCGCGGTGAGCATGAATAATATTTTTAATAAAAACTATCAGAACGTCGCTTTCAGGCCGATGCCCAATCGACATCTACAATTACAAATACAAACAAAATTTTAGTATGACAAAAGCAAATTACTTATTGACAATGATCCTCTTTATGACTTTGGCGTGGACTTCATGCAATGATGATGATGAGGAGATGGAGATGGAGATGGAGATGGAGATGGAAATGGAAATGGAAATGGAAGAAGAGCTGCCTCCTTATGCCAATGGTATACTGGTAGCTAATGAGGGGCCCTTCGGATCAGGTACAGGTACTGTGACCTTTATTAGTGAAGATCTGAGTATGACCAGCGATGCCATTTTTAATGCAGTGAATGGAGCAGATTTAGGTAATGTGGTGCAGTCTATCGGATTTCATAGCAATGATGCCTACATCATCGCAAATGTATCTAACACCATCAATATCGTAGACCGCTACACCTTCGAAAGTAAGGGCATCATCACCGAAGGCCTGAATAACCCACGCTACTTCATCTCTGTGAATAATAAAGGATACGTGAGTAACTGGGGAGATCCATCTGATGAGACTGATGACTACATCGCCATCATCAATCTCAGTGACTATTCGATCACGGGCACCATCCAAGTGGATTTTGGTCCAGAGAAAATGATCTCCAATGATAATACGCTTTACGTCGCTTTGCAGGGGGCATTTGGCCAGAATAATAAAGTCGCAGTGATCAATACGATGACGGACGAAGTGGATTCTGAAATCAATGTCGGTGATGTACCTAACTCTATGGTGATCGATGGAGATGATAATCTATGGGTCATGGGTGGAGGCGCACCAAACTTCACTGGAGCAGAGACTGCCGGTAGCTTATCCAAGATTAATACGGGCACTAACCGAGTGGATAATGCATTTGAATTCGAAGTGACTGAGCACCCGAGTCAACTGAGTTTTGATAGTGGCACGCTGTATTACTACCTCGCAGGAGCTGTCTATGAGCTCCCCTCCTCCGGGATGACGCTGCCAGCGCAGACGATGATAGAAGGCGTCAGTTTCTATGAAATGGTGGTGAATGACGGCAAGTTATACGGCACAGATGCGAAAGACTTTAGTAGTAAAGGAGACTTAACAATCTATGATCTAAGTACAATGACAGCGGTACAGACTTTAGAAGTGGGTCTTATCCCAGGAGGCGTTTATTTTAACTAAGGGACAACTCAGTATTAGTTTAATCTAAGGTATCTGAGGTCTGATCACTCTCGCATCCATACCAGCTGTGGAACATCTTGTGACGCAGTAATGATCTCAGATACCTTCAGGTTATGCTCTACACTCCGTAGCATCTTATCACTCACCCAGCCGTGGATGGCCCACTCTGTAGAGTGGTACCAGCGCTCCACATCGGGCAGCTTCTGCCCGTAGCGCTCTGCTACCAGTTTAATATTATCTGTCCGCTGCATGAAGCGATCGCAGCTACTGTGTATCGTCCTGAGCATGCGTATCACAGAATCAGGCTCTCGCCTCAGTATGTCCTGGCGTGCAGCTATCACAAAGCATGGCCAAGGCGTGACGAACTCCCCTATCCTGCGCAGTTGTCCTGAATCAACGTATGGCTTAGTCGTGTACTTCTCCCAGTAAAAGACATCAGTGGATAGTGCTGACAAGGACTCCAGTGCCCCGTCCAGATTTTTGATGATGGTGAATTGATCTTTATTGATCTGCTGATCTTGCATGGTGGCATCGACAATCGCCATGAGATGGGATCCCGAGCCGAAGCGACTGATGGCATACTGCTGGCTGTAGACCTCTTGGTGATGTTGCAGCTGATTATTCACTCCTGTATGCACACCCCAAATCAAGGGCGTATTCACATAGCCAGAAATAATCTGAGAGGGATTCCCCCCGATGATATCTTTAATAATTCCTTCTGTCAATAAGATACAGGCATCGACTTCATCATTGCGCAAGGCTTGTGTCATTTGCCCCGTACCTCCTTTGAAGGTCGTCCATTCGATTGATACACCTACCTCTTCAAAAGCTTTCGCATCTATGGCTAAGTGTATGGGTAAGTTAAAGTGTTCTGGTACTCCACCTAATCTGATTTTTTTCATGATCCGTATGTCTCGTCTGAAATGTAGAAATTTTCTATGGTAAATCCATGTCGATCACTGTCATTCCAGCATGGCGAAACTCATTCATTTGGCTCAGGGCTGCTGGTGCTTCTGCTAAACTAATCTGACGGCTGACGAGCCGTGATGGATCTAACAGTCCTGACTCGATCATGGTAAACATCTCCGGATACTTTGCCGCCTGCATGCCATGGCTGCCTAAGATTTCTAATTCATGAGCTACGATCTTGTCAAAGGGGACTTCCATAGAGGCGTGGTCACCTGTCATCAGGCCTACCTGTACGTGTTTGCCTCTTTTTCGCAGGGAATGAATCGATTGTAAACAGGTCTCATAGCTGCCTAATGCATCCACTGACACATGACTTCCGCCTTGCGTCAGGTCTCTTATCTGAGATGCAAGCTTGTCTTCTTGGCTGCTATTGATGAGGTGGTCGGCACCCATGGATGCTGCTAATGCTAAGCTATCATCATTGATATCAACCGCAATTATCTTCGCTCCGAGTGCTTTAGCAATCATAATCGCAGAAAGCCCTACTCCTCCACATCCAAATATGGTAATGCTTTGACCTGCTGCTAATTTAGCTTGGTGCACCACTGCTCTAAAAGATGTGATGAAGCGACAGCCCAAGCTTGCTGCTGTCATATAGAACATATCATCTGGCAGCTTGACTATGTTCTCATCGGCATAGGAAATCGCCACATACTCCGCAAATGATCCCCAGGCAGTAAACCCTGGTTGAAACTGACGATCGCATACCTGATGATGTCCTGAGCGACACTCTTCACATCTACCGCAGCCACTGACAAAGGGTACAGTCACCCGATCACCAAGCTGGCACTTTGATACACCGCTACCTTTGGCGACAATGACGCCTGCGAGTTCGTGTCCTGGCACATGTGGAAGATGGATGTCAGCATCGTGGCCCATCCAGCCATGCCAATCACTGCGGCATAGCCCCGTGGCTTTCACCTCAATGAGAACGGCATCTTCTGCCAGACTTGGATCAGCCACCTCTTCGATACTGATCGGGCCCTGAAACTTGGAGTAGAGTGCTGCCTTCATACTATCTTTGTTGATTGTAAAAAGCATCCGAGATCAATATTTCTCTCGGATGCTGATCTTCTTTTAGCTTATGAGACTATGGGAAGACGCCCATCGCTAAATAATCACCCGCAATTTTGTCCGTCGCACAGACAAAGGCAGCTGAACGATAATCTTTCACCTTCTTTCTTCGATTCTTGACTTCTCTGATTTGGTGAAAGGCATTTAGCATGGTCTCCTCTAAGCCACTACGGACCAGGTCGATCTCATCACCACCTTTAATCAGTTCTTGCTTTTTCCTTTTTGACACATGTTTACCTGTCATATTTTCGATAAGGCTGACCATGTTCATGTTCGTGTTCTGATTGAACCGCTTATCCATCCTCCCAAATCGCATGTGGGATAGATTTTTCAGCCATTCGAAGTAGGACACTGTCACCCCACCCGCATTCAGGTACATATCTGGCAGAATCACCACTCCTTTTTTTAGTAGAATTTCTTCTGCCTTAGCAGTGACTGGTCCATTCGCCGCTTCAGCTATAATCTTTGCATTCACCAGCTTGACATTACCAAGATTGATCTGGCTCTCCAGTGCTGCAGGCACCAATATATCGCAAGGTATTTTTAGCCAGGCATCCTTCTCAGTCAATAGCTTCGCCCCTGGGAAGCCACTCACCTTTCCTTTAGATTTTTTATAAGCGACTAGCTTATTGATATTAATTCCATCTGGATTGTGCAGTGTACCTTCTACTTCTGCTATCGCGATGACTTTAGCACCACCCTCTTCCGCAGAGATAGATGCTGTATAGGACCCTACATTGCCGAAGCCCTGTATGACCATGGTCTTACCTTCGATCCCTGGAGTGAGTCCGATGGCTTTCATTTCTGCCTCTTGTTCGAGCAGCTCTCTGATACCGTAATAAACGCCTCGACCAGTCGCCTCTGTCCGACCTCTGATGCCATTCTGGCTGACGGGCTTACCCGTGACACATCCGACAGCATCTATCTCAGTCGTAGCAAATGTTCGATAGGTATCTAAGATCCAGGCCATCTCTCTTGACCCTGTCCCGTAGTCAGGCGCAGGTACATCCAGGCTAGGCCCGATGAATCCTTTTCTGATCAGCTCTACCGTATACCGACGGGTGATTTTTTCTAATTGATCGACATTGTATTTTTTATGATTGATCTTTACGCCGCCCTTAGCTCCACCGAAGGGCACATCTACCAAGGCGCACTTAAAGGTCATCAGCGCAGCTAAGGCCATGACTTCCTCTTGGCTGGCATGCTCTGAGAATCTGATGCCGCCCTTAGTCGGCAGGCGGTGGTGGCTGTGCTGGACACGGTAGGCCTCAATGACCTCATACTGCTTGCCTATTTTGACGGGAAATCGCATCTGATAGACACAATTACATTCTCTGATCTGATCTAATAAACCTTTCGGATGCTTTGTCAAGGCGGCGGCTCGCTCAAAGCTGATCATCACATTTTCATAAAAACTGGGTTCTTTCACTTTTTTCACGTGTTTAAAATTTCAATATGAAATGCCAATCTGAAAATGACTCAGCTAAATCATCTGCTAAGATGTCGTCGCTATCTTCATCATTGACCTTTCACGTATTAATAATTTTGAAACTCATTGTCTCTCTGTACATAACTAAGCCCATTCGTCCTTAAAACTGTGCTTTTATTATGTCCACAAAGACGTTTCATGGTTGTAGATATAGTTAGTTTAGTTAGTATTTTATACGCCTAAAACGGTAATTACATCGGTAGACATATATGACTTGACAATAATATGACAAGAACTTAGAACTGTTGAATTTTAAGGAATGTTTCGTACTTCTTTTGGTAGAAGATTTTTGTTTTGTGAACGACAATGATTATGAACAATACTGCGGTGTACTTACGATAAAGGTCCAGGTTTAAGGTTAGTCTAGCATTTCTTTCTCTAATCGGCTGATCTTTCTGTCTAGACGCACCAAGTAGAATACAATACCGAGGAAAATCAAGACGACGGCTAATACAACGGAGTAAATCTTGCCTGTACTTCTTAGGAAATCAGCACTTTCATGGGCCATCAATAGTACGGGAGTCATGATGATCAAGAGTATATAGAGTGTTTTCTGAATCATAAGTCTGATTGTAGTTTGTGTATGCGTAGTGTCTCGATTCTGATGTTTAGAGTTGCTATCCATCTGCCTAACAGGAAGAGCCCAATGATCGCTGGGTAAAAGACCATCCGTAAAGTATTATCCAGATCTTCACCGCCCAGTGCGGGATTCCCCCCATTACCAGGGTGCAGACTGTCAGTCAGTCGTGGTATTACGAACAATAGCGGGATCATTGCCGCAAAGGCAAAAATGTTATAAATAGCAGAAAGTTGAGATCGCTTATCAATATCGTCTATGCCAGCTCTGAGCACTGCGTATGCCGCGTATATCAGCATGGTGATGGCCGCCATATTGAGCTTCACATCTGGTGTCCACCAGGTGCCCCAAGTGTAGCGCGCCCAGACGGAACCAGTCGCCAAGCCCAGAAGACCGTACAAAATAGCAGCGTATGAATAGGAGGACGCCTTGATATCGTACTCTATGCGCTTCGTCCGTAGGTACTGGATGCTGTGGTAAAGACCGATCAGTAAGAGCACAAACATGGCCATCCACAGAGCGACATGAAAAAATGTATTGCGAATGGTCTCATCCAAGATGCTACGGTATGGAAAGTAAAAACCTGCTTTCGTCTGAAAAGTTTTAGATGGAAGCGCCGACAGCTTTGAGGGTACAGAAGCAGGCTGATGCTCCGCACTATTGATTTTGACGGCTCTGGGTCTGATGGCGGTCCCATCCTCTGCATTTACCACGAGTAGTAAGGCCTCAGTCGTATCTGGCAGCGCACCTATATCGAAGGTGGCTGTTAATTGTCGTTCGCCATTCACTCTTAGACTCGTCGCCTGGTATCCGCTGGTGCTGTCTATTTTGAGCCAAACCTGCAAGGATGACTCTTGACTCTGATAGTTAGAATTATAGCCTGTGATGCTGATGTTGCTGACATGATTCGCCTCAATGGAGACAGGCGATACAGCTATGATACCAGGCTTCAGGGGCACAAGAAAGCCGAATGTAAAAACATACAGGAGCAAGAGAACACCGAGAATTTTCCACCAGCTATATTTCATTTCCTGACATTTTGTATCTCGATAACTGACGGATAAAAAGAAAGTTTAATCATATGTTAGAATGACTGATCGATCAGCAGAATATAAGCTTATTAAGAGCGCCACAAAGATGGGAATAATATAACTGCGATACCAAACATAATCATGTCTATCGCCGATAAAATCATGATATCTATATCACTGCCATCATCGATGATAACCTCAGATGAAATCAAGCTTAACTTGACCGCTGTCATCAGAATCGGAATGATCAGTGGCAATCCAAGAATAGAGGTCATGGTATTGGATTGCTTCGTGTGTACAGCGATCGCTGAGACGAAGGTAAACTGGATGGAAAATCCCAAGCCTGAGAGTACCATAGCCGTCAAAAATAATCCATCATCCACAATGGGATTTTGTAAAAAGAGCCACATGAAGAAGAAGAGCAGACCAGCACTGAGCATCAGAAAAAAGAAATTGAATGTCACTTTAGATAAATAAAGCACCACTGGATTTGTGAAACTGTAATAAAACAAAATCGAATCACTCTGCTCACGGCTGAAACTATGAATGGTCGAATTGAGCGCGGTAAACAAAAATATCAGCCAGTAGACACAGACCCAGACGGGAGCACTGATCTCATTAAAAATCTTGTAGGTAATAAAGACGGCTCCAATAACGTATAATAGATTACCTCCTATGATGAATGGACTCTTCCATTCCAGCTTGAGCTGCTGAGAGAATAAGTGTATGATATTGGTGATAAAAGCACTCATAATTTTGTAATCAATTGACTTGCTATTGATTACATATTATTATTAATTTTAATGTATATTTGAAGTCCAAATCGATTTTCTTATGATGCGTTGCATATATACCCTTGCAAACTTACTTTTTGTTTTCTATTCCCTCACTGGGATGTCCGATAAAAATATAAGTTTTCACAATGTAGAGGCTAAAGCAGGTGATGGTGTTTTCTCCCTTTTAAGAAGATACCAGCTGGCAGATGAATACTGCAACATCGAGCAGTTCTACACGATCAATAAATTATCCAAATCAGACTTCCTCAAAGCAGGCCGAGAATACACCCTGCCCGTGTACATCTATAGCTACAATGGAAAAAGCATCAGAAGCACCATCGGAGAGGATAACTGGCAGAAAGCTCTCCGCATCAAAGAATACAATGAGTGGCTTCAATCCAACGAGATACGCACAGCTGACTATACGGCTGACAAAAAACTGTGGGTGCCTCACCACGAGCTACACTGTGCCTCTGACGAAGGCCCTACCATAGCTAAAGCCTCCGCCACAGCAAAATCAGAAGCTTTCAAAAAGCATGAGCGCAGCTATCCTCTCTTTGGCAAGAAATACGAAAAAGTAAAAGTCGTCGATGAATCCCTCAAAGGTCAGGTGTTTTATCTTGTCAGTGGTCATGGCGGGCCAGATCCAGGGACTAACTACAGCGGCTACAGTCAGCGGATATGCGAAGATGAGTATGCCTATGATGTAGCACTCAGAGTGGCCAGAGACCTCATGCAGCATGGCGCTACCGTAGAGATCATCGTCCGCGATCGCAATGATGGCATCCGAGATGAGCGGCTCCTCACCTGCGACTATGACGAATACTACAAGGGTGACATCAAGATCGTCCGACATCAGCTGACCAGACTCGCTGCCCGCACAAAAGTCATCAATGATCTCTATCGATCATACAAGAAGAAGGGCTATAAAAATCAAAAAGCGATCATGATCCACGTCGACTCGCAAAATCAGAGCCGACGCCAGGACGTCTACTTCTATCATTACAAAAACAGTAAGAGCAGCAAAGCTCTGGCCACCTCTCTGCAGCAGACCTTCAAAGCGAAGTACGCCAAGTATCAGAAGAACCGCGGCTACAAAGGCTTCGTCAAAGACAGAGGGCTCTTCATGCTGCGCAATACACTCCCTACAGCAGTATACATCGAACTGGCTAACATCAAAAACAAAGACGATCACAAGCGCCTCTTAATTAAAGAAAACCGTCAAGCGCTCGCCAACTGGATCTTTGAAGGAGTGATTGATAAGCCGTGATGTTATGAGTTATGAGTGGAGGCCGTGTTTTAGGGCAATTTCACCTTAACCCTTAACAGTACTTTTTTGGCTCTGAAGAGAGAGAAAGAGAGAGTTATGAGTTACTAAGTTATGAGATATGAGTGGGGGGCCGTCTTTTAGGGCAATTTCACCTTAACCGTTAATAGTACTTTTTGGCTCTGAAGAAAGAGAAAGAGAAAGAGAAAGAGAGAGTTATGAGTTACTAAGCTATGAGATATGAGTGGGGCCCTGGCTAAGACAGTCTTTTCGTAACCGCGATCTACATCTATACCACTAATAATCCCTGTCATACTGAACTTGTTTCAGCATCTGTATGCGTGTATTACTAAGATACGAAATATGAGCAGAGCCTTGCGTTTGGCAGTTATTCGTGAACCGATAAATACATCTACAATCAGAAGCATTGCTCCACCGAAAACAGCCAAAAACAGTCACTCCTCAGCCCAAAACAACATATTGTCAAATAACTCATAACTAACTAACTCATAACTCATATCTCATATCTCATATCTCATATCTCATAACTCATATCTCATAACTCATAACTCATAACTCATATCTAACTAACTCATATCTCATATCTCAATAACTCATATCTAACTAACTCATATCCTTCTCTTCCAGCAACAAATTACAGCCCCGTATATCTGACTGATCTAAGCGGCCCATAAGCTCTAACCTACCTTCTGAATCGACTCTCCCAATATCTTGGGTCTGGATGAAGCTGCAGGTATCAATGTTGGCTAAGTCTATGATGTTAATCTGGCCTGACTTATGAGTAGCGCAAGAGCTAAAAGGATCTGTGATCTCTTTGACATCTATCGCCATGTACCTCGGTAGCTTAAAATGGAGGGCATCTGTCGCATATGCCTGTGAGAGTAGCTCCGTCATCCCGTATTCTGAATAGATGGCCTGGGCATTGGTTTTCTCTTGCAATTGTATGAGTATGTCTTGCTTGGTATATTCTTTCTGACTGGACTTCATACCACCTGTCTCAATGATGGTGGTGTGGCACATATCGGGCTGATGCATCTTTATAAAATCCAGTAGCGCGAATGAGACACCAAAGAGAATCACTTTCTCACCTGCATGATTGAGCCTTTGCAGCGTATTAGCCAATGCCTCATATTCTCTCAAATAAAAGCCATTATCTAGGTGGCCTGAACTCTCGATAAAGTGATCTACCATTTCAATCAGGGAAGAGCCAGTGCGCTCTAAGTAGCCTGGCAGTAAGGCTAAAAAACAATAATCCGTCAAGGGGCCAATTTGAGCCTCAAAGATTCGCTGAGTATGCTGACGATAGAATGACACATCTCTGACCAGATGCTGAGACTGTAGCCCACCGGTGCCACTGCTGAGAAATACTTTCTCTTCCTTCCACTCACCCGACTGAACACGATGGCTCTTAAAAAACTGAATGGGTAGACAGGGAATTTGCCGCACATTCGTGGGCCGTCTATCAAGCCGATTCAACGCTTTCAGATAGGCTCGATATAACGGATTGTACGTCTTCTGATAGTCATATATCTCCAAACACAGCGAGGTAAAGTCAATTTCGTTATCTTGTAATTGATTTAAAAGCTTTGATCTTTTTTGGCTTATATTCATTATCTATATCGAAACCAGTTCGCCTTGATGAGAAGCACAAATATATATCTGTTCGGCTTAATAAGCATCTTTCTTGCGTCATGCGTGAAAGCGCCAGAATTTTCGGATGTCCCCGAGATCAGTTTCATCGGGTTTTCCAATAACACCATGGTGCAAAATTCTCTCAATACTGATTCTACCTTTATCAGATTCAGCTTTACTGATGGAGATGGTGACATCGGATTTGATTCTGAGGTTTTTGATCAAAATATATTCATTATAGATAATCGCACTGGCAGCCGCTATGACGCATTTAAAGCCCCAGAAGTACCCGAGCAAGGCGCATCAAAAGGCATTAGTGGAGATATTACGGTCAGGTTATTCACGACCTGCTGTCTTTTTCCAGATAACATTCCACCCTGCGAATCACCACCTGACTTCCCGAGAGATACCCTGACCTTAGATATTTTCATCAAGGACAGAGCGGGTAATCAGAGTAATCGGGTCACAACCACTCCGATCATCCTGTTTTGTGATTGACCCAGTCGATCCCTTTTTTAAGTTTAGTTAGTGTATGAGCTTCTGCTGAACCTTCAGCGACCTGATGGTCATACACCCAGTTAGCCATCGGAGGCAAGCTCATTAAGATAGATTCCGTCCGCCCATTGGTATCCAGGCCAAACTTCGTCCCTCTGTCCCACACCAAATTAAACTCTACATAGCGGCCTCGGCGCAATCGCTGCCACTGCTGCTGCTCTTCTGAGAAGCTCGTGTCTTTATTGCGATGAGCCAGTTCCAGATAAGTGGGTAAAAAGGTCTGACCTACATCCTGGACAAAAGAAAATAGATCCAACCTATCCGACGCATCATCAGAGCTCAGTCGATCAAAGAAAATGCCGCCGATACCCCGCGTCTCATTTCTATGTTTTACGAAAAAGTAATCATCTGCCCATTTTTTGTAGTCTGGATAATAACTCAGGTCGTGCTGATCACAGGTCTGCTTAAGTGCCTCATGAAAGAATGTAGCGTCTTCATCTATGACGTAGTGCGGTGTGAGATCTATCCCTCCGCCAAACCACCACTTGCCCACGCTGGTCTCAAAGTACCTGACATTCATGTGGATGATCGGTACAAAGGGATTAGAAGGGTGCAGCACGATGGACACACCCGTGGCTAAAAATTCGTTTGCTGGAATCTTCAGTGCAGCAGCGATCTGGTCTGGCATCTGCCCGTGCACTGCAGAGAAATTGACTCCGCCCTTTTCGATGATATTTCCCGTAAAAATTCGCGTTCGACCACCGCCGCCGCCATCACGTTCCCAAAGGTCCTCTCTGAAGTGATGGCCTTGATCCAGACCTTCTAATCCAGTACAGATTTCATCTTGTAGACCTTTAAAGAAGCTGATGATTTGCTTAGCGTCATCCGTCATGAGTTGAGTGCTTCTTTGATGCTGGCTACGACTTTCTTACTGTTGCCAGCATAGGCGCGACCATCTACGAAGAAGACGGGCCGTTTTAGAAAGGTATATTCTTCCAAAATGTATTTTCGATAGTCCGCCTCTGTCAGAGTCATCTCATTGAGCCCCATGGATCGGTACTTCATGGCTCTCTTACTGAAGACTGCCTCATAGCCACCCAGTTGTTCTGCCGCCAGATCCAGATCGCTGGGTGATATATTTTGCACTTTGATGTCTATCTGCTCGAATCCCGATACATCTCCTACCTCGCCGATGATCCTTTGGCAGGTACCACAGTTACTTAAGTGATAAATTTTATTCATTTTTGATTTCTTTTTCGACGCTAATATATCAAATGTCAAGAGCTACCACACTGTCCCCCTCCGAATTGATCCTCAATGATGACGGAAGCATCTACCACCTGCATCTCAGGAAGGAGGATGTCGTGTCCACCATCATCACCGTAGGCGATCCCGGCAGAGTGGATGATGTCACTCAGCACTTTGATGAGATCTATGTCACGAAGCAGAATCGTGAATTCAAAACCGTCACTGGGCGCATCGGAGCCAAAGC
>CALFUK010000164.1 GCA_937929945.1 uncultured Saprospiraceae bacterium | reverse complement strand
GGAAGACAAGTGAACCGAAGAACAGAATTTGTCATTTTAAGGTTCTAATTTTGCCGCCGAAGTAATTAACATGGCGAAGAAAAACAAGATAATCCCTAATATCACGATCATCGATATCGCTCATAAGGGCAAATCCATCGGTAAGGACGAGAATGGCTACGTCTACCTAATAGAAGGCACGGTACCTGGAGACGTGGTCAATGCGGTGTACTACAAAAAGCGTAAGGGACTGAGAGTGGCTAAAGTGCTGGAGCATGTCATTTACTCAGAGCGACGGACAGAGGCAAAGTGTGATCATTTTGGTGTCTGTGGAGGCTGTAAGTGGCAGCATTTTCAGTATGACTCTCAGCTCTATTTTAAAGAGAAGCAAGTCAGAGACGCTATAGAGAGGATAGCCATGCTGGACGGCTCTAAGGTAGAGTCCATCCTACCGTGTGATGACATATACTACTATCGCAATAAGATGGAGTATTCTTTCTGCAGCAAACGCTGGATCACAGAGGCCGAAGCGGAGTCTAATGCTGAGATCACAGACAAGAAGGCACTAGGCTTTCACCGACCAGGCTACTTTAGCAAGGTGGTGAATATCGACACTTGCCATCTGCAAGATGACTTTGGTAATCAGGTGCGTAATTTTCTTCATGCCTTTGCGCTGGAAAAAGAGTACAGCTACTATGACTACGATACACAGCGAGGGCTGCTGCGCAATGTCACTCTGAGAAATACCAGCATCAATGAGTGGATGGTCTCCGTGATCTTCCGAGACAGAGAGGAAGAAAAGATAGAAGAGCTGATGTCAGCTGTGCAGCAGAAGTTTCCCGAGATCACCTCCCTGTATTACGTAGTCAATCAAAAGCAAAACGACACACTCTACGATCAGGAGTATCACCTGTATCACGGAGTGCCCAAGATCACAGAGCAGCTGGGTGATGTGAAGTACAATATTGGCCCTAAGTCATTCTTTCAGACGAACAGCCTGCAGGCGAAGAAGCTTTATGATGTAGCGGTGGATATGGCAGGGCTCGATGCGGAAGATCTCGTCTATGACCTCTACACGGGGCTGGGTAGCATAGCTTTATACATAGCTGATCAGTGTAAATATGTATTAGGTATAGAAGAAATACCACAGGCCATAGAGGATGCTAAAGTGAATCAAGAGCTCAATGGAATAGAGAATGCTGGCTTCTACACAGGTGATGTCAAAGATATTTTCACCGCTGACTTCATAGAGTCTAACGGCAGACCAGATGTGGTGATCACGGACCCTCCCAGAGCGGGTATGCACGAGACGGTAATTCAGACCTTATTGAAACTAGAAGCGCCTAAAATCGTTTACATAAGTTGTAATCCTGCTACGCAAGCCAGAGACATCAAGATGCTGAGTGAATCTTATGAATTAGTGAAGGTCAAACCAGTCGATATGTTTCCTCAGACACAGCACATAGAAAGCGTAGCACTACTTAAGTTAAAATAAACATGAAGCCTAACTCGCATAAATATAAGCAGCTGCACAGAGAGCTTATGCTGTATAAGCCGGTGATGATACAGGCAGCAGAAACCATCAGGGATCAGGGTGTCTCTGACTATCCGATCATGCTGATCCACCAGCAGGAAGTATCCGTGGGGATCGCCATCGCCGAGAGGGGTAAGGTAGCAGGTAATTGGAATGTGAATGCCTCTACCTTAGAAGAGTTTTTGACGAAGAATCTGATCGAAGAGAATAAAATCGATTCGTTTAAGACCATCTATAAAAGTAGACGAGGTTACATCTGTCTATTCGTATTAAGTGAACTGGGAGCTGAATTTATTTTCCTTCCAGAGAAAAATGAGGAAGTCTCAGTAAAAGATGATTAGTTTCGATGCATAAAGGAGAATAAAAAAATACCAGACACAATAACCAGCAGGGCCCATATATTTGAATCAGGATCAGAATCATCAAGGATTTACAGAAGAGCAGCAAAAAGTACTTGACTCCGTTGGCGTGTCGAGGATACTTATCCCTGTCCTGATTGGTCTAGCAGTCGTCGTGTACCTGATTTACATTCAGCTTGATTTTGATGAGCTCACAGCGATATCGTGGAATGCTCATTTATTCATCTGGATCAGCCTAGCTATATTCATGTATTTTCTGCGGCATTTATTTTATGCTTGGCGGTTGAAACTGCTGTCGGATCATCAGTTTAGCTGGTGGAAGTCCATTGAGCTGATTTTTATTTGGGAATTTTCTTCTGCGATATCACCGACGAGCATTGGTGGCTCTGCGGTAGCCCTTTTCTTCTTAGCACAAGAGAAGATCTCGTCTGCTAAGTCAGCCACCATCGTCCTATACACCATCGTACTGGATACAGCATTTACAATCCTCTCCTTATTCATCATCTATATGATCTTTGGGCCGCATATGATCCGGCCTGGTCTGGAGTCACTCTCAGGGATGGATGGTATCGGGTTTACCTTTATCTTGGTTATGGTGATTATGATTAGCTATGCGACGGTGATCTTCTACGGACTATTTGTGAATCCCATTCCGATTAAGCGCTTCTTACTCTGGATGTCTAAATTTAAGTTGCTGAGTAGATTCAGGAATAGCTTACGGGATACAGCGACTGATATCGTCTTGAGTTCTTCTAATCTAGCTCACCAGTCCTTTTTCTACCACTTGAATGCTTTCGTTTCTACTTCTGGAGCCTGGATATGTCGATTCTTGGCTATTAATTTTATCATCGTGGCCTTCGTGTCATCCAGAGACTATGACATCATGGATCATCTGCTGCTACTCGGAAGAGGAGAAGTCATGCATGTGATTACTGCATTTAGCCCTACACCTGGTGGAGCAGGTATAGCGGAGCTGATCTTTGGCAGATTCTATAATGACTACATCGCTAAGGGTCTGGCCTTACTGGCAGCACTGATATGGAGGATTATCACTTACTATCCGTATCTGATCGCTGGAGTGATCATCATCCCCATCTGGATTCGTAATATCGTGAATCGCAAGCGAACCATCTAAGCCATCATTTAAGTCAATTTTAATTGGCTATACTGAACATATTCACAGCTATACACCGTTATAGATGATGTAAAACTGAAGTATGACCAGATCAAAAATAATCGCTGTAGCCTGTATCGCCGTGTTTGGCATCTCCGCTACCGTAGTGAATAATGACAAGTATTTCGAAATGATCAAAAACATCGAAATATTTACCAACGTCTATAAGGAGCTCAATACTCACTATGTCGACGAAATAGATCCTGCTCAGCTGATGAGGACTGGTATCGATGCGATGGTGTCATCACTGGATCCGTATACGAATTACTACTCTGAGTCTCAAGTGCAGAGCTACCGCATCAGTTCAGAGGGCAGGTATAATGGGATAGGAGCTGTCAGCAAGGTCGTCGATGGATGGGTCACCATCACCAGAATCATAGAGGATGGACCAGCCCATAAGGCTGGCATCAAGGTAGGCGACCAGATCAGAGCCATCAATGGAGACTCCACTAAAGATAGAACCAATGAGGATGTCGTACAGGTCGTCAGAGGCTTTCCTGGCTCTACGCTGGGACTGACAGTCAGAAGCATCGGAGATAGCGCAGATCGCAAGGTTGATCTTGACAGAAGCCAAGTAGAGCTAAAGAATGTGCCTTTCTCAGGATACATCGATGAGGGCATCGGCTATGTTAATCTGACGACATTCACCGCGAATGCCTCTAAAAATATAGCTAAGTCAATCAAAGGGATGAAGAAGGATGATCAGGAGCTGAAAGGGCTGATCTTAGACCTAAGAAATAATGGCGGGGGACTGCTCAGAGAGGCTGTCAGCATTTGTAATCTGTTCCTGCCCGCGGGCAAAGAGGTGGTCTCTACCAAAGGTAAGGTCAAAGATAGGGACCAAGTCTATAAGACACAGGCGCAAGCTCTGGATGTGGATGTACCTCTAGTGGTGCTAATCAATAAGAGCTCAGCATCGGCATCAGAGATCGTCTCTGGAGTCATACAGGACTATGACAGAGGTGTGCTGATGGGGCAGCGTAGCTTCGGCAAGGGCTTAGTACAGAATCATCGAGAGGTAGGCTATAACTCTCGGATCAAGGTCACCACATCTAAATACTATATCCCTAGTGGCCGATGCATTCAGTCTGTAGAATATGAGAATGGAGAGCCAAAAGACATTGATGATGCTGAGAGAGCTTCATTCTACACATCGAATGGACGGGAGGTCCTCGATGGTGGTGGCGTAGCTCCTGACATTAAGCTCGATCTACCTGAAAAGTCAGAACTGCTGAAGATGCTGACCAAAGAAGACTGGATATTCAAATTTGTGAATCAATACACGTCTAACATTGACTCACTGGATAATGCGAAGGACTATCGATTCGCCGACTATAATCAATTCACCCAATATCTTACAGAGAATGACTTCAGCTTTACTACACAGGCGGAAGAGGAGCTGGAAGATCTCAAAGAAGAGCTGAATAGCGAGCAATTGATGGGAGAGATCGCAGAGATAGAAAAAGTCATTGTCACAGAGAAATCTGATGACTTACAAGAATTCAAGACTGAGATCAATAGAGCGATAGAAGAAGAAATCGTCAGCCGATATTTCTTCGAGTCAGGCCGCACTGAGCTTAATCTGGATCAGGATAGCGAGATAGCTGAGGCAATAAAGGTGCTGAAAGACAAAGTGGCCTACGATCAGGTATTGGCTGGTGCTAGTAAATAAAAGTTCTTGAAGCTCATGCTTGGAGTCGGGCAGTATAAGCATCCAGAGATTGACCGAGAATTACAAAATTAGAGTAGGTCAGCTATGTCACTACTTATAATGTATAGCTGGAGCTGTAATTTGTTTCTTCGATCACAGCCTATGCTTTCGATCTACTTCATTTTTATTAGTTCAGTTCTGATGGTATCATTCATTAGATTCTACTAAATCAGATTTAGCGAATTTTTATGATCTCGATCTCTACATCATCTTTATAGATATTATCTTCGCTATATGGCTAAGATCCTTTGCATTGAGTCTTCCGCTGATTATTGTTCAGTCTGCATAGCAGATGGTGACGAGGTGCTCGCTGCTACAGCATCTGAGGAGACCTATGCGCATTCTAAGTATTTAGCCGTCCTGATTAAAGACTGCATTGATCAAAGCTCCTATGCGCTTCAGCAGATGGATGCGATAGCGCTCTCAGCTGGTCCAGGATCTTACACTTCTCTTCGTGTCGGTGCTTCCATTGCAAAGGGCATGTGCTACACTGCAGCTAAGCCTTTGATCGTCATACCCTCGTTACATATCATAGCTCAGCCTTACTTAGCTGCTTTACAGACGTCTCAGCTGATCATCCCGACTATCGATGCTCGTAGAGACGAAGCCTACATCACGGTTCTGAATGGCCAGAATGAAGAGATAGAACCCTTACAAGCATATATTTTTGAGGAGCACTCCTTCATCGAATATGCGGATAAAGGAATCGAGCTTATCTTCTGTGGAAATGCAGCTGACAAGGCTGGCAGCTTGATCTCTGATCACAAGGGCAAATCGTTTAGACAGTCAGTGCCCACTGCGAAGGATATGGTAGCTATGGCCCAGCAGTCATACAGCTCAGGGACTTTTGCTGATGTAGCTTACTTCCAGCCAGAATACCTCAAATCACCCAACATCACCACTCCCAAGAAAAGCTTAATCCAGTAATAAACTGAAACTGTTTCAGGGGTTTGTCTGTTTATAATCATCAACATACATATAAAGAAAATATTGAATATTTACAGCCTTGTCGTTTTTGGTACAGTTTTGGTCTACTCATACAATGTATTCGTGAATTAAATAATTTCGTATGAGAAACAAGAAAATCGAAACAATTACACTTAAGCAGGGAGCTAATGAAGTTCAACTTGATTATGCTGACCTGAGAAAAGCTGTGCTGGTATTACGAGCAGTAAACCACAAACTTAGGCAACGGATCATTGACCTCTTGGAGGATAGTGATACGATGACTGTCACCGATATCTACATCAAGCTAAGATTAGAGCAGTCTGTTGCTTCTCAGCACCTTGCTATCTTAAGAAGAGCTGGTGTCGTATTGACTGAGAGACAAGGCAAATTCATCTATTACTCGCTGAATAGAGATAGACTCACTCAGATCTCTCAGCTGGTAGAAGAGTTAGCTGGATAGACAGCTTTACACGCCTACCGTACCTGAAAGAAAGCAGTCAGGTCAACTAAATAATTGTGTAGCATAATGTAAGCCAGATAAGAAAAAGGCCAGTTATGCGGTAATAATCAGCCATTAACAAATTAAGAAAATTCGTAATATTTCTTTTTTATATTAGAATTAATCATCATATTTGTCTCAAGGTCGCTACATAATTATTTAAATAGGAAAACGCTATGATGAACAAGACGAAGGTCACGTTCGATCAGAATAAGCTTAATTATTCTGTTGAATTAGTAAAAGCTTTGGCTCATCCACTCAGATTGAAAATCTTAGAGTACATTGACAGCCAAGGCACCATCAACGTCAACAAAATTTATAACACCCTCAACATAGAGCAGTCTATCACATCTCAACACCTGCGGGTGCTCAGATTGGCAGGCGTGGTCAATGCACAGCGAGAAGGTAAATACATCAATTACAATATCAATTACGATATTGTAACGAAAGCCTCAGTTGCTGTGAATAACTATCTCGGAAAAGGAGCTTAACTACCAATTCCTTGTAAATAAGTAACAAAGCTGATTGACTCTTGTTGATTGGCTTTTTTTAATGCCCTGCGTTGAGGCATAACTATCTCATCATCAGAGATTTATGTTTATATTTTTCAGAATCCTAATGGAGAGGTTCAGGTGTATAGAGATCTACTTATATCGGTCATTTCTGATATTTACCCGCCGCATACTCTAGTGCTTGCATCATGATGTCACATGCTTGTTTGATCTCTTCTTCATTAATGATGAGAGGAGGCGCTAATCTAAAACTTCGATCATTGAAAAGAAAATAATCAATGATCAGGCCCTGCTCCATACAGTGCC
>CALFUK010000163.1 GCA_937929945.1 uncultured Saprospiraceae bacterium | reverse complement strand
AAAGAGCGCATTCTGGTCATGGATGGTGCGATGGGCACCATGATCCAAGAATATACGCTTACAGAAGAAGATTTCAGAGGCGAACAATTCAAAGGCTTTCATAAGGATATCAAAGGGAACAATGATATCCTGTCTATCACCAGACCCGATATCATAGAGGCGATCCACAAGAAGTATTTTGAGGCTGGCAGCGATATCGTAGAGACGAATACCTTCAGTGGTACCTGGATAGCTCAGGAGGACTACGACATGAAGGATCAAGCCTATGCGATAAATTTTGAATCAGCCAAAATAGCAAAGCGAGCTGCGAAATACTATACAGAACTTACGCCTGACAAACCACGCTTCGTAGCGGGAGCTATGGGGCCGACGAATCGGACAGCCTCACTCTCTCCAGATGTGAATGATCCTGGATACCGGGCCATTACCTTTGATGAGCTGGTATCAGCTTATCTGGAGCAGGCGAAAGGCTTATGGGACGGCGATGTGGATATCTTCCTGATTGAGACAGTATTCGATACGCTCAACTGTAAAGCAGCACTCTTTGCTCTGGACCTGCTATTCGAAGAAAAGGGAGAAAAGCGGCCGATCATGGTATCAGGTACCATTACGGATGCTAGTGGCAGGACACTGAGTGGTCAGACTGTAGAAGCTTTCTGGATATCAGTGAAGCACATGGATCTATTCTCCATTGGGCTGAACTGTGCACTGGGAGCAGAAGAAATGCGACCCTATGTGGAGACACTTGGCAAGATAGCTGATGTCTATGTGAGCGCCTACCCCAATGCGGGACTACCCAATGAACTGGGTGAATATGATCAAGGTCCTGATGAGATGAAGCAGTACATCAGAGATTTTGCCGCCAGTGGATTTGTGAATATAGTAGGTGGATGCTGTGGATCGACGCCAGGGCACATCAAAATGATGGCAGAGGCGATCGAAGGGCTACCAGCCAGAGAGCCAGCTGAGGATACAGGCCTATCAGAATACAGTGGCTTAGAGCCGCTCATTGTCAGAGAAGACTTTAATTTTATCAACATTGGGGAGCGAACTAATGTGACGGGCTCAAGAAAATTTGCCCGTTTGATCAAGGAGAAAAACTATGAAGAGGCGCTATCAGTCGCTAACCATCAAGTGGAAGGGGGCGCGCAGATCATAGATGTAAATATGGATGAGGGCCTTCTGGATTCGGAAGAGGAAATGAAGACCTTCTTGAATATGGTGATGGCGGAGCCAGATATCGCCAAGCTACCGATCATGATTGACTCTTCTAAATTCTCAGTGATAGAAGCGGGGCTAAAATGCGTGCAGGGGAAGTGCATCGTGAACTCCATCTCGATGAAAGAGGGCGTAGATAAATTCATTGAACAAGCGAAAACTGTCAGAAGATATGGAGCTGCTGCTGTGGTGATGGCTTTTGACGAGGATGGACAGGCAGATACCATTGAGCGTAAGGTAGATATCTGCAAGAGAGCCTATGACATCTTAGTGGATGAGGTAGGCTTTAAGCCAGCAGACATTATTTTTGATCCTAATATATTCGCCGTAGCTACAGGCATCGAGGAGCATAATGATTATGCCATCAACTTCATAGAAGCCACGAGACAGATCAAAGCCTTGTGTCCTGGTGCTAAAATTAGCGGCGGTGTGAGTAATATATCTTTTTCCTACAGGGGCAATAATGTAATTAGAGAAGCTATGCACTCTGCCTTTTTATACCACGCAATCAAAGCAGGTATGGATATGGGCATCGTGAATGCAGGGATGGTAGAGGTCTATGAGGAGATACCTAAGGAGCTACTTAAGCTGGTGGAAGATGTTCTATTCAATAAGCATCCTGGTGCTACGGATGCGCTGACAGCTTATGGAGAAGGGGTGAAGAGTGGAGGTATGACAATCAAAAAAGACCTCAGCTGGAGAGAGGCACCCGTGAACAAACGGCTGGAACACTCTCTGGTCAAAGGAATCACGGAATATATAGAAGAGGATACGGAAGAGGCGAGACTGCAGTTTGACAGAGCGCTGGAAGTCATAGAGGGCCCGCTGATGGACGGTATGAATATCGTCGGTGACTTATTCGGGTCAGGGAAAATGTTCTTGCCGCAGGTCGTGAAGAGCGCCCGGGTGATGAAGAAATCAGTCGCCTATTTGACACCATTTATTGAGGAGGAGAAGAAAGGGACGGTCAGTGTAAAAGGAAAAATCCTTATGGCGACTGTCAAAGGGGACGTACATGATATTGGTAAGAATATTGTTGGGGTCGTCTTAGGTTGTAATAATTATGACATTGTCGATATGGGTGTCATGGTCCCAGCCAAAAAGATTTTAGACAAAGCCATAGAGGAGAAGGTGGACATCATTGGCCTCAGCGGACTGATCACGCCATCACTGGATGAGATGGTCTACGTAGCTAAAGAGATGGAGAGACGTGGGCTAAAAATGCCGCTTCTTATCGGTGGCGCTACGACCTCCAAAACCCATACGGCTCTCAAGATAGAACCAGAATATTCTGGAGTCACCGTACACGTGCTTGATGCATCTAAGAGTGTAGCAGTAGCCAGCCAGCTGACAAGCGATAATGAGGACAGCAGATCTAATTTTATTCTGGATAATAAGAAAGAACTCAAGCGTGTCAGAGAGAATTACGGTAAGCGTGATAACTCAAAACACTACATCAGTTTGGCAGATGCCCGAAAGAAAAAGGCACCGATAGATTGGGCTAATTATCACCCCGTCAAACCTGTGAAAGTAGGCAATCAAGTCTTTGAAAATGTACCTCTGGACGAGATAGCTGAATTCCTTGATTGGACCCCATTCTTCTCCAGCTGGCAGCTGGCAGGTAAATATCCAGCTATTCTGACGGATGATGTCGTGGGAGAAGAGGCCAGTAAGTTATTCGAAGATGGGAAAGAGATGCTAGCCCAGATCATAGAAGAAAAATGGCTCACTGCCAATGCGGTGATCGGTATTTATCCAGCTAATTCGCTTGTCGATGACATCGTAGTCTATGATGCTGACGGATCAGGTAAAGAAAGAGGTAGAATCGTAGGCTTGCGCCAGCAACGTAAAAAATCAAGTGCCCTGCCTCAGTATAATCTAAGTGACTTCGTAGCACCTAAATCATCATCTGTAGAAGATTACGTCGGTGGTTTTGCCGTGACGACGGGTATCGGCATCGAAGATCGTGTCAAGGCATTTGAGGACAATCAAGATGATTATAACGCCATCCTCTTGAAGTCCTTGGCGGATCGTCTGGCCGAAGCACTCGCAGAGTACATGCACTCTAAGGTCAGAAAAGAACTGTGGGGCTATGCCTCTGACGAGCTGCTGGATAACAAGGACCTGATCGCTGAAAAGTATAAAGGCATCAGACCAGCTCCTGGGTATCCAGCCTGTCCTGACCACACGCAGAAAGAGTTTCTTTTTGAGCTATTGGATGTAGAGAAAGTCACGGGCATCAGCCTGACTGAAAGCCTTGCCATGTATCCAGCAGCTTCAGTGAGTGGATGGTATTTAGCACATCCGGAGGCGAAGTACTTTGGCCTGGGCAAGATCGCCATGGATCAAGTAGAAGATTATGCAGCTCGAAAAGGCATAGATATTGCAGTAGCAGAGAAGTGGCTGGCACCTGTACTAAGCTACAAGTGATCAAAGGCCCGCAAATATCATGTCTGAAAAGCAAGAGAATAGACCATACCAAGATGAAATAGCTGTCAAGGATTTGATCCTATTGGCATGGGACTATCTCTTAGAGATTCTCAGGTCTTGGAAATTGGTTGTTTTCACGGTTTTCATCTGTACACTCCTCTTCTTAATTAGTTCTCTCCGCTCCGATCCAAAGTATTGGTCAGAGCTCAGCTTTATGATCAATGAGGATGAGACGACTTCATTAGGTGGAGGTATCGGGAGTTTGATCGGCAATTTTGGTTTGGGTAACCTCGGGGGCAGCTTCAATCTGGATAAGATCCTCTCACTCTCTCAGAGCCGGCGGATCACGAAGGAAGCGCTATTGCAAAAAGAGACCATAGATGGGCAGCATGACTATCTGGCTAATCACTTTATCAACTATTTAGATACTCTCGATCTATGGGAACACCAGGCATGGTATATCAAGCCCCTGGTGGAAGCATCTGATATCAAAGACTTTAGATTTGAGCAGGTCAGAATAGATTCACTGAATAAGCAGCAGCAGAAAGCCTTCAACAAGCTACACCGAGTGCTCTGCGGTTATGATGGGGAGAAGGGTGTCCTGAGAAGTGAATACGGAGAGAAAAATGGTATCATGAAATTATCGATGTGGATGCATCATGAAGAGATAGCTTACCACATCGTGCATAACCTATTCAACAGCCTGAGCACTTACTATGTGGTAAAGAACGTAGAGAAGCAGAAATACACTTACGACGTTCTAAAGATAAAGGCCGACTCCATTTTTACAGACCTGAAGTCAGCAGAGTATCGCTTAGCCAGCTTTAGTGATTCGAATCGAAATCTTTTTTCCACCAAGGATAAGGTCAGTCAGACCAGGCTCAACAGAGAGGTCCAGAAGCTATCAATTCTCTATGGAGAAGTGGTCAAAAATTTAGAATTGGCAGATTTTGCATTGAAGAATAAGACACCATTTATCCAAGTGATTGATGAACCGAGCTATCCCCTTCGCAAGACAAAACTCAGTCCAGTGACGGCCATCATGTTTGGTGTATTTCTCGGAGGGCTATTGGCTGTAGGATTTGTGGTGATTCGAAAAATGTGGCGTTCAATTTTCCCCAAAACAGCTTGATTTTACTAAATATTGAGTAATTTTATTACTCAATATGTTAGAAACGCTCATTTCTTCTAAAACAAGGGTCAAGCTATTGTTGAAATTTTTCCTCAATAGCAATACCACGTCCTATCTCAGAGGTTTAGAAAGTGAATTTGGAGAATCGACTAATGGGATCAGAATAGAGCTCAATCGCTTCGAAGAGGCTGGCATGCTCAATTCTCATACGAAAGGAAACAAAAAGGTCTTCCAGGCCAATACCCAACATCCACTTTTCAAGGAGGTCCACAATATACTCCTGAAATACGTCGGTCTTGACCAGGTCATAGTGAATGTAGTGGAGAGAATGGGCGATGTATCTAAGGTATTTCTTGTGGGCGAATTCTCTAAAGGGATCGATAGTGAGATCATTGATCTACTTTTCGTTGGCAATATTGATAAGAAGTACTTGATTCATCTGATTGATAAATCAGAAAAACTGATCAAGAGGAAAATCAGGTATATCATATACACAGAAGAGGAATCGAAATCGATCAATTGGAAAAAATTTGAAACAAAACCGCTATTACTATGGCAAGCATGAATTCTGATGTATTCATACATACCTCAGCCACAATAGACGATGGTGCTTCTATTGGCAAAGGCACGAAGATCTGGCATCATGTGCACGTCATGCCTGAATCTGAAATCGGCGAGTACTGCATCTTGGGACAAAATGTCTTCGTAGGAAGAGGAGCTAAGCTGGGACGGGGCGTAAAAATCCAAAATAATGTCTCCGTCTATCAAGGTGTGATCTGTGAGGATCATGTCTTCTTAGGGCCATCTATGGTCATGACTAATGTCATCAATCCTCGCAGCAGCATCGAGCGTAAAGACGAGATGAGGCAGACCTTGATTCGGGAAGGAGTTACCATAGGAGCTAATGCAACGATTGTCTGTGGCATAGAAATTGGTGCCTATTCTTTCATTGCAGCTGGCGCTATCGTGGTGAAAGATGTCAGGCCATTCGAGCTCATCATAGGTAATCCTGGCCGCCCAGTCGGTTGGATGAGCCGTGCGGGGCAGCGATTGGCATTTGATGGTACTAATATTGCATACTGTAAAGAGATGAAGGAGTATTATGAGTATAAGCATGGTGTTGTGAGCATTCAGCATGAATCATAAGGGAGTAAAGGCATATCAAACGATTAGTCATTTGCATGAGGATGAGAGCAGATGGTTCGCTGTCTACACGAAGTATAAGGCAGAAAAGTACGTCATAGCTCAATTAGAGAAGACAGGAATAGAGGCTTATATCCCTCTGTTAAGGAAGGTAAGGCGGTATGGTAGTAAAATCAGAATTTCGCACGTCCCTCTAATTAATTCCTATGTATTTGTCAAAATAAAACAGGCAGAACATCGGGAAGTATTAGGGATCAATCATGTGTTCGAGTTCGTGAAGCAGAGAAAAAACCTGATCTCTATTCCAGCAGATGAGATAGAATTACTGAAGAAGATCGTAGGCGAAGACTGTGAGTTAAAGCTAGCTGACGAAGCTTACTCACCAGGGGATAAGATAGAAGTCATCAGTGGTAATTTGACGGGCTTACGAGGTAGGCTAATATCGACTAAGAGTAAGCAGAACGTATTAGTAGAATTAGAGAATCTGAGTTTTCAATTTCTGATTGAAGTTGATCGGAGTCTTTTGGTGAAGAGAGTATAGAGGATAATTTTTTGTGATAATATAGCAATAGTCCCCTGAGGACTCATTGGAGGCGAAGCCTTATAAAAACGTAAATTATGGGAGAAAGTAAACAAACGATGAAAGAATCACATCTCCGGACTATCTTAAAGACAGTCTCTTGGAGAATCATTGCGACCACGACAACTGTCACTATTGCTTATTTTGTTTTTGGAGATATTTCTAACGCGCTGAAAGTAGGAGGCATCGAGTTTTTTGCTAAAATGGCCATTTATTATCTACACGAAAGAGCCTGGCAGAAGCTACCCGTTGGAACCGTCAGAAAGCTTAACCCTTTAAAGAAGTAGCCATGGCTGAGCATATACATCCTATATTTGAGAGATTGGTCTCTAGAGAAGAGAAACAAAACTTTCTCAATCAGAAAGCAGCTGTTTTTTGGTTTACTGGCCTATCAGGATCAGGTAAAAGCACCATCGCAGAAGCCGTAGAACGGCAACTCTTTAATCGGGGTAGATTCGTCCAAGTGCTGGATGGCGATAACATCAGGACAGGCATCTGTAATAATCTGAGTTTCGGTATGGATGACAGAAAGGAGAATATCAGGCGCATATCAGAGGTATCAAAGCTGATGGTCAATGCAGGCGTGATCTGTCTCAATAGTTTTGTGAGTCCAACGGATGATATCAGAGACTATGCAAGGTCGATCATTGGAGCAGAGGATTTTCACCTGATCCATGTGAAGGCATCCGTAGAAGCTTGTGAAAAACGAGACGTCAAAGGACTTTATCAGAAGGCCAGGGCTGGGATCATTAAAGGATTTACAGGCATAGACAGTCCCTTTGATATCCCATCTAATGCGGCCCTGGTTTTGGACACGGAATCGGAAGAAAAGGAGGCATCTGTAGCGAAAGCGACGGACTATATCCTTTCTCATATTTAATAACTGCTTCGGAAGTATCAAAAATCATTGGATTTTTATCACTTTTGCACTTCATTTGAACAAAGCTGATGGATTACAATATTAGTCATCTAAAGGAATTAGAGTCAGAATCTATATTTATACTCAGAGAAGTGGCGGCTCAGTTTGAGAAGCCCGTCATTCTTTTCTCTGGAGGTAAAGACAGTATTTTGATGGTATATCTTGCTGTAAAGGCATTTGCTCCTGCGAGAGTGCCATTCCCACTTCTCCACGTTGATACAGGACATAACTTCCCTGAGACTTTAAAATTTAGGGATTTATTGGTCGAAAAGTATGGTCTCAAGCTTAATGTAGGCTATGTCCAGGATGCTATTGATAATGGGCATGTCGTCGAAGAGCAAGGCTTCAATTCCAGTCGAAATGGCCTCCAAATCTATACTTTACTCGACGAATTAGAGAAAGGTAAGTATGACGCTGCCATGGGTGGTGGTCGAAGAGACGAAGAAAAAGCCAGAGCCAAAGAAAGATTCTTCTCGCACAGAGATGAGTTTGGTCAGTGGGATCCTAAAAACCAAAGACCAGAGCTATGGAACCTGTTTAACGGGCGAAAGAACTTTGGAGAGCACTTCAGAGTCTTCCCTATATCTAATTGGACAGAGCTGGATGTGTGGCAATATCTCGCTATGGAGAATGTCCCACTGCCTAATCTATACCTCTCCCATGAGAGGGATGTCATCAAACGAGATGGGACATTATTGGCTGATTCTGAATATTTAGATAAGAAGCCAGAAGAGGAAGTCTTTAAAGCTCAAGTCAGATGCCGAACCATCGGTGATATGACCTGCACAGGGGTCTGGGAGTCTGACGCTGCTACGGTAGAAGATATCATACAGGAGATAGCGACTACCAGAATGACCGAAAGAGGAGGTAGGACTGATGACAAACGTAGTGAGACTAGTATGGAGGACCGTAAGAAAGAAGGCTATTTCTAAGATCTACTTAAAAAAGAAAAACCATGAGTGAAGTATATAAATACGAGGAATCAGAACTATTAAGGTTCACTACAGCAGGATCAGTAGATGATGGTAAGTCAACTCTAATCGGTCGCATGCTATATGATAGTAAGTCAATCTTCCAAGATCAATACGATCAGCTAAAGGAGACGACCGAAAGAAGAGGAGAGGAGGGGGTCAATTTGGCCTTACTCACAGATGGCCTTAAGGCAGAGAGGGAGCAAGGGATTACCATTGATGTAGCCTACCGTTATTTCTCCACGCCCAAGCGTAAATTTATCATAGCTGACACACCTGGCCACATCCAGTACACCAGAAACATGGTGACGGGAGCCTCTACGGCTAATGTAGCCTTGATTCTGATTGACGCCCGTAATGGTGTGGTAGAACAAACCAGAAGACACGCTATCATTGCCAGTCTGCTTCAGATACCTCACGTTGTGGTATGTATTAATAAAATGGATCTGGTCGATTATGATCAGACCCGCTATGATGAGATTCAAGATCAATTTGAAAAATTTGCCACTAAGCTGGATGTGAAAGACATTCACTTCATTCCAATCTCTGCGTTGATAGGTGATAATGTAGTCAATCGATCAGACAAGACATCATGGTATGAAGGACCTACGCTAATGTATTTTCTTGAGAATGTGCATATATCGAGTGATCATAACTTCATTGATGTGAGATTCCCTGTACAATTCGTGATCAGACCTAATACGGATGAACATCACGACTACAGAGGATATGCAGGAAGAGTAGCTGGAGGAGTCCTAAAGAAAGGGGATGAAGTCTTATTGCTTCCGACAGGTTTTACCACCAAGATCACCAAGATCATGGGGCCTGACGGGGAGCAGAACGAGGCTCACCCGCCAGAGTCTGTCACTGTATTGGTAGAGGATAAGCTTGATTTGAGCAGGGGCGATATGATCGTCAGACCTAATAACAAGCCGGACATCGGCCAAGACATCGAAGTGATGCTGTGTTGGTTTGATAATAACAAACCACTACAAGCGAATGGTAAGTACGCGCTAAAGCATACCTCCCAAGATGTGAGATGTGTGGTCAAGGAAATCAGATACAAACTGGATATCAATACGCTGCACCGAGAACTGGAAGATATGACCATCAATATGAATGATATGGCAAGAGTAGTCCTCAGGACAACGAAGCCTTTATTCACTGATGCGTATCGCAAAAATAGAATCACGGGTAGTATCATTCTGATCGACGAAGGCACGAATAGCACTGTCGCAGCTGGTATGGTCATCTAAAGCTAATTACGCACACATTTTCTGAGCTCTCTACGAGATAAGTCTGTCATCGCTGTTTTATGGAATAGTGCTGGTGGATTGGCAGATATCGTCATCACCTTAAGTTTTTCTGTCGTTTTAGCAAGGCTTCTGACGCCGTCAGATTTTGGTACAGTGGCCATCGTCATGGTACTCTACATTCTTTCACAGGAGATCATTCGCTTTGGTCTTGATACCGCCATCATACAGAGGCAAGAAGTGAATGATGAGGCTTACTCAGCTGCTTTCTTTATTATTTTTGGACTTAGTCTATTCTTTGCAGCCTTACTGTATGTCAGCGCCTCATCGATAGCCCACTTTTATGATCAAGTACAATTGACTTTAGTCGCTAAGTATTTTTCAGCTATGTACGTCCTGGATGGGCTGATGCACATCCAAAAGATAAAGCTCAAGAAGAATCTGGATTTTAAAAAATTAAATTTCTTTCTTATTACTGCGAAGCTGGTAGCTGGTACGGTCGCGGTCATGTTAGCACTCAGAGGAATAGGTTTAATGAGTCTGGTATATCAGAATATCATCATTGCCGCCATCCAGATGTGTATGATCTGCACAGCGGTGGGCTGGATACCTAAATTGACATTTAGCTTCAGAAGTCTATCGGGACTGATAGAATACAGTAAGTATATCTTCAGTTCTAATTTTATTTATCACATATCTCAGCGTCTGGACTCGTTATTGATCGCCAAATATTTTGATACGACCCTTTTGGGGCTCTATGACAAGGGTAAAAATCTAAGCGAACTGAGCCAGCGTCTACCCTCTAATTTTATTATGAAACCTTTATTCACCTCCATGTCCTCTCTACAAGATAGCCAGGTGGAGATGCAGCGTTTGATGAGGCGTATATATTCGAGTATTTCATTTGTGTTCATTCCCTTTCTAATATTTCTTATTTATAATGCCAGCCCTTTGATCGAATTCGTATATGGGGCACAGTGGGTTGATTCTGCTCCGTATTTTAGCCTGTTCAGTATCATGGCTATTTTTTATTTGATCAGGGTTCCGACTAATTATTTATTATTAGCTAAGGGTAAGTCCAAAGAGGTATTTCGTATTGACGTCATCGTCAATATCATTAAGATATTTGTGATTATCTTATTAGCGGATATTAATCTTTATTGGATGATCATTTCACTTATCGTGATTCGAGCAGTTGAGGCCACCATATATTTTTATTATTGTGACAGCAGGCTTTCCTATTCATCGAAAGAGTACCTCAGCATCATCAGCCCCTACTTCTTTATAGGCTTGGTGGTGATATCATCAGTCAGCTATGGGATGAATAAAGTCCTACATTTTGATAGCTCATTTATTTACTTGCTTGTCAGTTTCTTATCATGTAGTGCTATCTATTTGCTGATCAGTTATGCATTAAAATTAGATGGTTTGACATTTCATTGGAATCTGACCAGACAATACATCTTAAAGTCTAAACCACGTGCATAGTCTGTTCACAGGTATTGGAAGATTATTCGTTTTGCAAAGGTTCAACTATCTTAATTTTGCGTCTTTTCTATTAGTGTTGATCATTTTTGGCAATTTAAATGGTGTATTTAATTTCTACTTTGGAATCGTCGCGCCACTATCACCAGTGATACTAATGTTGTGTGCTTTCATTACGGCGGCATTATTTAATCGGCAGTATGAGAAAGAAAGCCTGCTCCTGTGGCTATTTACAGCCTTCTACATCTTGTATTTATATATATCTTCTATTTCGTACATTCTATACGCAGAGGATATCTATGCAGGCAATAATTATTTGCTGACAGTCAGGGGCTATTTATCATCTGTGATCATCATTTTGACATTTTATAAATTGACCACTTGGGCACTGTATAATGGAGAGTACGATTCTCTGATTAAAAGAATTTTCTTTTTCATGTGCGTCGGTGTGGGACTCATACTCATTTCATCTATGGGCATGTTTCAGTTTGCTGTAGATGAAGATAGAGCTAGTGGACTCTTTGCTAACCCTAATATGGCATCTGCACTCGTGCTATATACTTTTGCATTTGTCTTAGCTTTTATGATTAAGGCTGAGAACTACCGTAGGATTGGTTATTTTCTGCTGATTCCTGTATTATTCTACGCTGTATTTCTGACTTTTTCTAAGGCGGGACTGATTACTTTTCCATTGGTGTTATTACTTTTCTTTGGATTACTTATGATTCGCTTTCGCTATATCACACGCAGCCAGAGAAGGCTTTGTATTGGTTTTTTTGCCATCAGTGTTTTCGCTGTTTTAACTATCATGTTACGATTTTCAGAAATCATGGATCAGCTTAATTGGGGGCAGGTGCTCAGACTTCAGCGCACCTTAGCCTTTTTATCAGGAGAATTTACGGAAGCTACGACTTCGGAAAGATCCACACTATTTTCCATCGGTTTCAATCTGATCAGTGAGCATCCATTTTTGGGCAATGGACTGACCTCATTTCATCATTATGATATACCTGTGAACGGAAAGCACATTGGAGTCCATAATACCTTTTTACTCATTTTGGGCGAATCTGGAATAGTACCATTTATCATGTATGTAGCACTGATTTTATCCATGACGATCAAGTCTTTTAGAATAGGTGATACTTCTATGTATGTACTATGTATGTGCATCATATTCATCTATATCATTAGGGTAGCTGGCACGGCACATACAGCTCTGGATGACAGGATCAGCAACTGTTTATTTGGCGTTATTTTGGGTTACCTGGCCTTTTATCAAAGAAAATATAAAGAGTGAATTATCTCATCACAGGAGTTGCCGGATTTATCGGCAGTCATCTGGCAGAACGATTGTTGTCAAATGGACACAGCGTTATCGGGATTGATAGTTTCGATGGCTTCTATGCCAAAGCCATCAAAGAAAATAATCTGAGCGCTGCGAAAAGCCATCAGTCATTCACTTTATACGAATGCGATATAGAGAACTATCAGGATGTATTGAAGGTGGCTAAGGATGGAGGAATAGATGGCATTATCCATTTAGCCGCTAAGGCTGGGGTGCGTCCATCTATCATTGATCCCATCGGATATCAAAATGTCAATGTGGGTGGCACACAGAATATGTTGGAAATAGCAAGACACTGTGGCATTCAGAAGTTTATCTATGGATCATCCAGTAGTGTCTATGGGATTAATCCTAACTGTCCTTGGCAGGAGTCTGATCATGTACTACAGCCAATCAGCCCTTATGCCAGCTCTAAAGTGTCTGGCGAACTATTAGGTCATGTCTATGCGGAGTTATTTGGAATACAGTTTCTCGCCTTGAGGTTCTTCACTGTATATGGTCCTCGACAGCGACCTGACTTAGCGATACATAAGTTTGTAGCCAAAATGATTAAGGGAGAGGTCATACCTGTCTATGGAGATGGATCGACTGCCAGAGATTACACTTATGTAGATGATATCATATCAGGGATAGTGGCTGCACTGAAGTATTCAGCCAGTTTGTATGAGGTATTTAATCTGGGAAATCAGAGGACTGTTCAGCTGAGCCAGCTTATATCGGTAATTGAAGAGGTGGTAGGAAAGGAGCCTATCATTGACCGACAGGGACAGCAACCAGGAGATGTAAAAATCACTAATGCAGATATCACTAAAGCGAGAAAGTTATTAGGATATGAGCCAAATACCAAGATAGAATATGGTATTCTCCAGTTCAAATTATGGTATCTGGAAATGATGAAACAAGGACTTGTCTAGAAAAATACTTTTTGTCATTGATAGTCTCGGCTCGGGAGGAGCACAGAATCAGCTTACGCTGCTTGCCACGCTATTCAAGAAAAATGGTGATGAGGTCGAGGTATTCACTTATCATCAATCTGATTTTTTTAAGCCGAGATTAGAGACGCATCATATCCCAATTACCCATTCAGAGAAAAGGACTAAGGTAGGTATGGAGGTGGTGGCTGCTATTGGAGGCTTACTAAAACAAGGTGCACATGATATGGTTATTTCATTCTTACAGACGCCGAGCTTTTACGTCAGCATAGCTTTGAGACGATATGGGTTGAAGGTGCCGTTATTAGTTTCTGAAAGATTTATCAGTTTTGAAAAGCAGTTCTCTCTAACGTATTGGATGAAGCGGTATACGCATTATAAGTCGAGTCATGCCACGAGTAACTCACATCACGAAAGAGAGAGGATCATCAGAAAGAGAATCAATAGTGAAGTCTCTATGTCTACCATTTACAATATGGTTGATTTAGAATATTATACTGCTCCTACTTCGGCAAAAAGCAAGATGCAAAAATTGCTGTGTGTGGCTAGTGTCAGTCCGTATAAGAATGGCATGTGTGTGGTAGAAGCGATGATAGAGTTAAAACGGAGAGCTAAGCTCAATATGTCTGTGACCTGGATTGGAAGTAAGGTATATGCAATACCAGAGAGGAAAGCATATATTGAAAAAATGGAAGTGGCCATAAAGGTAAACGATTTAGCAAGTCACTGGACTTGGAAGGAGCCCAAGCGAGATATCAGATCTGAATACTTGGATCATGATGCACTGGTGCATCCTTCATTCAGAGAGGGACTGCCCAATGTGATCTGTGAGGCTTTGTCATCAGGCCTTCCCGTGATAGCGAGCGATGTCTTGGATCATCCCATCCTCTTAGACGAAGAAAAGAATGGATTTTTATTTGATCACCAATCACCTCGGGACTTAGCTGATAAAATAGTGAAATTTTACGAGCTGAGTGATGAGCAAATTAATAGGATCAGTCACCATGCAAGGTCATACGCAGAGACACATTTTTCGGAAGATCGGTTTTTTCAAAGTTATGATCGTATTGTGAATCAAATATTAGGTCATGCTTAGCGGGGTTGTCATATTGTACACCAAAGTGAGGCGTCGGCTGAAGATGCTGGCCTTGAAGTCGGCATTCAAAGCCACAGGAACAAATTTTATTTTTGATCCATATGGTGTATATACTTATCAGAACATCACAGTTGGCGATGATGTATTCATCGCAGAGGGAGCTCACTTATCCGCTACGCTCAGCCATATCACCATAGGCAGCAAGGTCATGATTGGTCCTAAAGTGACGATGATTACAGGTGATCATAATACTTCAGTGGTAGGTGCATATATGAAAGATGTGAAGCAGAAGCGGAGTGAAGACGATCAGCCGATCATCATTCATGATGATGTGTGGATAGGTGCTACTGCTACCATTTTAAAAGGTGTAACCATCGGTGAGGGCGCGATCGTAGCAGCTGGTGCATTAGTCAGAGTGGACGTAGCTGCCAATACAATTGTGGCAGGTGTGCCGGCAAAAATAATTAGAGATCGTTTCTCACAAGAAGAACTAAAAGAGCATCGGAAAAAGTTATATCAACGATGACACATCTAAGACAATTATTGATTCTGGTTTTCATGCTGGCCATTGGGGCTGCGGATACTGTGGCAAAGGATATCATCGTCAGGCCCTCATCTATTTCTATACAAGAGGCGATTGACGAGGCAAAACCAGGAGATGTCATCAAGATTGCAGGTGGTCTATATTTTGAATCTTTAGTTATTAAAAAAAGTGGACTCACGATCGTAGCTCTTGACGAAACTCCAGTCAAGATCACAGCAGCCTATCCAGAATATTACCATAATGAGATTCAATGGCGCCAGGAATACACCAGGACCCATCAATCATCAGGCAGAAAATATACCGTCTATTCTGCGCCCTATCCTAAGTATCGTAAAAAGCCGAAGGGGCTCACTTATGGGTATATAGCTGATGAGAACGATGGTCTATATTTTACCTATCGTGATAGGGTATCATTTGATTATCAGTATGCGATGGATGAAGCAGTGAGAGGTGCATACTTCGATCAGGGCCGTATCTTTATAGCCTCTGAGACTGATCCGAATAGTGAGCGACTCTACGTGACTGACCGCAGGATATTAGAAGTCTATAATGTCGGAGATCTTATCATTGATGGAGGAGAAACAAAGAATATCACCTTCAAGCATGGTGGTCGATATGGGATCATCATTAATCAGTTGCGAGGTAAGAGGTCCACGATCAAGAATATTAAAATAATAAATTCTCACAGTGGTATCATGGTCAATAGCATAAAGAGCGGCGAGTTATACATAGAACGTAATGTGTTAAACCAGTATTTAGAAGAGATGCCCTGGGAATTTCAGAAGACTGGTATAACCGAAAAAATGAACTTGAGCCGACGTGATATATCAAAAGTGATGAAAGCGAAAAAATCATCCGCCGCATACATGGAGACTTCTGCCATCTTTGCCTCTAAGAATGGAGCTGGGAAGATAGTGATACAAGATAATGATGTATATGGCTACTTCAATGGAATCGTAAGTACGACAAATGATGTGGAAATAGCCCACAACACCCTGAGTGAACTCCGGGATGATGCAATTGAAATAGAAGGTAATACTCCAAATAATGTGATTCATCACAATGAAGTAAGTTGCTCCTTTGTGGGTATTAGCTTGGTGCCTGTGAGACAGGGGCCAGTGTACATTTACCAGAATGATTTGATCATGAATAATCCGCCGCAAGTCATCAGAAGAGCTATGAAGTCAAAGAGACTGAGTTATCGGAATGGTAAGACGCTGAAGTTCACCAATCTAAGTCCAAGAGATATTTCAGCTGATGTACATATCTACAACAATCGTTTTTTCGCCTTAGATGATGTACTTAATATAGGCAGCGCGGAGAAGCCAGAATATAATCCAAGAGAATCTACATTTTACAATAATACATTCATCTCCAAAGGTATCTTATCCAGTTCTTACGGTCGTGCGAGAGATGGGATAGACTATCAGGGTAATCGCTTCATTGGCTTGTCTGGTGACAATCGAGATATGAAAATACCTGAGCACCGAAGCTGGAAGAATACCCGCGCCGAGAGCATGAGTCGTACGAAAACTGCCATTCGAAATAAATTTATTATATCAATCCCTGCTCACTGGCCAGGTGCGAAAGAAATCAACCAGTCAGCTGAATAGATCACTGATTATTTTTGGTCAGCAGCCACCACCCATTGGTGGTGTGACACGGCACATCCAGAGGCTGCATGAGCACTTGCTGGCAGATAATATAGCGCACCGCATCATTGGAAAAAATATATTGACCTGGCTATTGCCTATTTATCAAGCTGAGGTGATACACATCCATTTTTCTAATCCGCTTGCTCAATATGCATTAGCGACGCTGGGCAAGATGTTAGGTAAGCCTACCATTATGACTGTGCATAGGGACATTGACAGATATTCAGGTACAAAAAAGCGGCTGCATGATATAGCTATTAAAAGTGTATCCAAACCATTAGTGCTTAATCAAAGAAGCTATGAGATAGCCACAGTACTACATACAAAGACAGAAAAAATATCCGCATTTCTCCCTCCAGTGAATTCAGAGGAATTGCCTAAGCCAATCAAAAAAAAATTAGAAAACTTAAAAGCTAGATTTAAAGTGGTATGCTGTACTAATGCATTTGACTACGCCTTAGATCAGGAAGGAAGAGAAATTTATCAGATATCACAGCTGGTGAAATATTGGCAGAACATACCAGGACATGCACTAATCGTGTCAGACCCGACTGCGCATAATCTAGAGTACCTCCAGCGTGAGGGCATATATATACCAGATGGTATTTTATTCATTGCGGAGCCGCATGATTTTATTCCCGTCATTAGAGCATCGGATGTTTTTATTAGGTGTACGACGACGGATGGCGATTCGATTTCGGTGAAGGAAGCTCTTTACCTCCACACACCTGTGCTGGCTACCAGCTGCACAGATAGGCCAGCAGAATGTCACCTATTTGATGTCCATGATTTAGCCACTCTCAAGAATCTCTTGGAAGAGATTGATTTGTCACCAGATCAAATGCAAGGGCCAGAGAATGCATATCATCGATTGAAAGAAATATATCAGGAATACGGATTACAATAGCTTATGAAGCAGATCATCCAAGACCTAAAGAACGGCAAAACTTATTTGGAAGATGTACCAGCACCCATGTGCCAGCCAGGATGTATTTTAATTAGAAATACATACTCAGCGATATCACCAGGAACAGAACGCATGTTGGTAGATTTTGGTAAGGCCAGCTACTTACAAAAAGCGAAGCAGCAACCCGATAAGGTCAGGCAGGTCATGAATAAGTTCAAGAGCGATGGTATTAAGCCGACGATGAATGCAGTACGACGCAAACTGAATCAGCCCATCCCCTTAGGCTACAGTAGCTGTGGCGTCGTGATAGAAGTGGGAGAGGGTGTTCACTCATTCAGCCTTGGAGATCGGGTCATCAGCAATGGTCGTCATGCCGAGTATGTGTGTGTCCCTGAAAATTTATCGGCTATTATTCCTGATGAAGTGGCTGATCGTGATGCTGCCTTCACTGTGATTGCAGCCATAGCCTTACAGGGTATTAGATTGATCAATCCCAGTTTTGGAGAGACAGTCGTGGTGATGGGTCTGGGCCTGATCGGACAAATAGCCATTCAATTGTTACGTGCTAATGGATGTCAAGTCATTGGCTTTGATATTAATCAGGAGCGGATTGAGATGGCTCAGGCCTTTGGTGTGGCTGCCTTTCACTCTGATGAAGCGCAAGTAGTCATCCAGAATATGACTAAGCAACATGGCGCTGATGCGGTCTTGATCACCGCTTCTTCGAGGAGTGATGAGATCATAGCGCAGGCGGCTCAGATCAGCCGAAAGCGAGGCAGAATTGTATTGTTGGGTGTTGTAGGATTGGATATTAAAAGGTCGGATTTTTATGAGAAAGAGTTGACCTTTCAGGTATCGTGCTCTTATGGCCCTGGCCGATATGAGGCGGAATACGAGCTGAAGGGTATGGACTATCCTATAGGCTTCGTGCGCTGGACAGAGAAGCGAAATTTTGCCGCCGTGCTGGGTGCTATGGCATCTGGTCAGCTCATCTTATCACCGCTCATCTCGCAAGAGGTAGAGATAGAACAATACGCTGCGGTCTACGATCACCTTTCTAATGGCCAGTCCATGGCATCGCTGCTGCGCTTTAGTCATGAGGATCGAAAGATGAGCACCACCCTACAGATTGACACGAGGACATTTGCAACAGGCACTGGAGCCATAGCAATCATAGGAGCAGGAAATTTTTCTGATGCTATGATCTGTCCGATGCTTGGAAAAGCGAAGGTTGATATAAAGTACATTACCAGCGCAGATGGACTTTCTGCGGTCCGGCTGGCCAAGAAGTATAATATAGCTCAGGCAACGACTGACTTTGATCAGGTACTCGCTGATGATCAGGTGGATGCTCTTGTCATCACGACCAGGCACCACCTACATGCGCAGCAGGTCATCGCAGGACTGCAGGCGCAAAAGCATGTCTTTGTGGAGAAACCTTTAGCGATGACTCAGGCAGAGTTAGATCAGATCAGAGAGGCGTACCAAGATGGCGCTAAGTCGCTGACTGTGGGTTATAATCGGAGGTTCGCCCCTGCAGTGAGGGAGGCTCAGGCTGTACTTTCTCAGCAACCGATGAATCTAATCATGACCATCAATGCGGGTCATATTGATAAAAGCCACTGGACGCAGGATCGAGATATTGGTGGCGGTCGAATTATCGGAGAGCTTTGTCACTTTGTGGATTTGGTGATTGGTATTACGGGCAGTCTCATTGAGCGGGTCGTAGGTAATGGCTTAGCTGCTGATGAGCATCTGCTGAATGATAATGTGAGCGTTCTGCTGACCTGTCGTAATGGCTCACAAGCGTCTATCCAGTATCTATCGAATGGACATAAGTCACATGCTAAGGAAAGAATTGAAATACATCAGGGGGGCAGGTCCATCGTGATTGATAATTTCAGAAGAATTGACTTTTATGGCATCAATAAAAAATCTAAAAAATTCTCACAAGACAAGGGGCACCAAAATGAACTACAAGCTTTTGTCGATATGATCAAACATGGTGGTGATCCGATCATTCCATTTGCAGAAATTATTAATTCGACTGCTGCGACCTTGGCCATTCCCCAAAGTCTGATCTCTAAACAATGGGTTGATATTGAGTAATCAGCTATCCAGATATTATCATACGATCAGGCATTTGAAGGCTAAGCAGATCTACTACAGGCTGTACTATCAATACCTGAATCGAGTACAGCTGAATTATCAATACAGCATGCGTGATAGGCCAGCTTACATCAGCATGAGATCTTTCCCTGCGACACACTCAGCCATCATGGGTAAGCTTCATTTCTCTTTTTTAAATCAGAGCCATCGCTTCAGCAGGGCAGTGGATTGGAATGAAATGCAGCATGGTAAATTATGGAATTACCATTTAAATTATTTTGATTTTGCCCAGCAAGACGGGATTGATCCAGCTCTTATAAAATCCTTAATCCAAGACCATGCTTCAAACTATAAGTCACTTCAGGATGGCAGCGAACCCTATCCTACTTCATTGCGCATTATTAATGTGGTAAAATTCTTCAGTCAGCACAGAAATGAAGATGAGCTGATAGATGAGTGGATCGGACAGCAGTGTCTCTCAGTGAAGAAGCGCTTAGAATTTCACATCATGGGCAATCACCTCTTGGAGAATGCCTTTGCTCTCTTATTCGGCGCTTATCATCTTCAGGATGAGGAGTTCTGGCATACTGCGCGGACCTTATTATCCGAGCAGCTGCCAGTACAAATTTTAACTGATGGAGCCCACGTAGAGCGGAGTCCTATGTACCATAATATCATATTAAGTCGCTTATTGGATAGTTATAATTTGATCAGCCAGAATGCATTTTTTGAGTCAGCTGAACTAAAGAATCAGATTAAGGAAGTGGTGGAGAGGATGCTCTCTTGGATGTTTCATATGACTCAGGGTAAAGACATCATGATGGTGAATGATTCATTTCCGCAGCAGGCTCACAGTCCTTATGTGCTGGACGACTATGCGAAGTCGCTGGGTATTGCGCAGCAGTATCTGCCGCTTAGTGATTCTGGATACTTCAAGATGATAAGTGGTGATCTAATAAGCATGTTTGATGCTGGAGAGATAGGCCCTGCATATCAGCCAGGTCACGCACATGCGGACACACTACAGGTGCTCCTTTGGATCAATCATCAAGAAGTACTCACCGAGGCTGGCACATCTATATACCTGCCAGGTACTGAGCGTGACTATGAGAGGTCCACAGCCGCTCATAATACGGTGACAGTGAATGAACTGAATAGCTCAGATGTATGGGCTAGCTTTCGAGTGGGGAGAAGAGCTGAGGTCAGCATCACCAAGCAGGAAAAGAATAACGCAGAGGCGGCACATAATGGATACGATCATGTAGGAGCTACCCATCAGCGGCGGGTAGAGATGCTGAATGATGGTCTACTGATACATGACCAAGTGGACAGTGCCAAGGATTTAGATTGCAAGGCATACTTACATTTTCACCCAGATGATCAGCCTCGGCTATCTGGCTTGCAAATCAAGTTGCGTACATGTGTCATAGACATTGAAGGATCTACGGATATCAAGCTATTAGACTATCAATATGCCACAGGCTATAACCAAAGAGTCACTGCAGTGAAAGCAGAAATTAGCTTTGCCAAAGAGTTACTGACCAAAATTACTAAGCGGGCATGAAAATAATCAGTGTGGTCGGTGCCCGGCCAAACTTTATGAAGTTAGCTCCCTTGCACAGAGCCTTTGCTGGCTATCCTGATATAGAGCACATCATTTTACACACGGGGCAGCACTATGATGAAAAGATGAGCCATATCTTTTTTACCCAGCTGGATATACCAAAACCTGATTATAATCTGGGTATCGGAGGGGGCAGCCATACTTATCAGAAAGCAGCGGTCATGATGGCTTTTGAGAAAGTGCTCTCAGATGAACGCCCAGACATGGTCCTCGTCGTGGGTGATGTGAACGCGACGGCGGCTTGCTCCATCACAGCAGTAAAAATGGGGATTAAACTAATCCATGTAGAGGCTGGGCTGAGGAGTCATGACAGGCGTATGTCCGAAGAGATTAATCGTTTAGTGACGGATTGTATTTCTGACTATTTATTTGTGACGGAGCAGTCAGCGATTGATCATTTGGCAGTGGAGGGTGTGCCGCCGGAGAAGGTATTCTATGTGGGTAATCTGATGATTGATAACCTGATCCATCTCGCTGATAAGGCAGCTCAAGCGACCATCAAGTCTAAGCTGAAAATCACGGATCATTCTTATGTCCTGATGACGATGCACCGACCGTCCAATGTAGATCACAAGGCAGGCCTACTATCAATCATAAAAATGATTGAACTCATAGCGACATACAAAACGGTGGTCTTCCCCGTACATCCCCGCACGCAAAAACAATTGATCAGCCACGGACTTTGGGATACGCTTGCAACTATGCAAAATGTAATTGTAGAAGAGCCCTTGGGCTACTTAGAATTTCTGAATTTAATCCAGACTGCCGCAGCCGTGGTGACGGACTCTGGGGGGATACAAGAGGAGACTAGCTATCTCAATGTGCCATGCATCACTTTTCGGATCTCCACGGAGAGGCCTGTGACTGTTGATCTGGGTACGAATGTATTGATTGATAATCTGGATCCTGAAAGAGTGAATGCGGTACTGAAAAATATACTTTCTGGTGAGCGCAAAGAGAGTGTCATTCCGCTGTATTGGGACGGGAAGACTGCGGATAGAATTGCTCACATCATTGCCAATTTAGACTATTGAGAATCCTTTTTTTATCAGATAATTTTCCGCCTGAGGTGAATGCACCTGCCAGCCGGACATATGATCATTGTACGGAGTGGACTGTCCAAGGGCACGACGTGACAGTGCTGACCTGTGCACCTAATTTTCCTCAAGGCAAAGTATACAGCGGCTATAAGAATAAGTTGTCTCAGACTGAGCAAATGGATGGTATCCGTGTGATTAGAGTGTGGAGCTGGATTGCTTCTAATCGGGGTACGTTGATTAGGATTATTGATTTTTTGAGCTTTGCCATGATGGCCTTTTGGAGAGGCTTATTTATAAAGACAGATGTTATTGTAGCCACTTCACCACAGTTCTTCACTGCAATCTCTGGCTACCTACTCAGCCTGTGCAAACAAAGGCCTTGGATATTCGAAGTGCGAGACCTCTGGCCTGAATCTATCCTGGCCGTAGGTGCTATCGAAAATAGGTCATTAATTGCGGGGTTAGAAAAAGTAGAATTATTTCTCTATCGAAGGGCGAAGCGGATTGTGGTGGTATCCGATAGTTTTAAGACTGATATGGTAGCCAGAGGCATTTGTGCTGAGAAAATCCATGTGGTCCGAAATGGGATAGACATGAGCCAGTCAGATGTCACTGACGCTGCGGCTACGCTGCGCGTAGATCATGGCATTGCTGAGGATCATATAGTCATAGGCTACTTAGGTACACTGGGCATGGCGCATGGCTTGGATTTTATTCTCCGCTCGATTAAGAATATAGAAAAAGTTGTTTTATTCATTATAGGAGATGGTGCCGCCAGACATGATCTGATTCGATTAAAAAGAGAATTAGAACTGGATCATGTCATCATCTTAGATGCAGTACCAAAAAAAGATATTTATAGTTATATATCTGTACTTGATATTGCTCTGATCAATCTGAAAAAATCTGACGCATTCAAAAAGGTGATTCCTTCTAAAATATTTGAAAATGCAGCGCTTCAGAAGCCAATATTGTTGGGCTTGGAGGGTGAGGCTAAATCTATCATAGAATCATATCAGGCTGGCATCGCTTTCCAACCAGAGGATGGAGCTGATTTTAAGGCTAAGCTGAGTAGGCTGATGGAAGATCCAGCATTTTATCAGCAATGTCAGCAGGGTGGTCTGAGGCTGGCTAAAGATCATGACCGAATAAAATTAGCGAATGACATGCTACATGTTATTAGTAAAGCTGTGGAGAGTTAATAGCGTTATTCAGCAATCAAAACGATAATTATTAATAAAAAAAATAGAATAAAATGAGTAATCAAAATTATTACATCGTGATCATGGCAGGCGGAGTCGGCTCAAGGTTTTGGCCCGCGTCAAAAGAGGAAATGCCGAAGCAGTTTTTGGATATATTAAATATTGGAAAGTCTTTGATCCGATTGACATTTGAGCGAGTGAATCGGGTGGTGCCAGCAGAAAATATACTGATTGCTACGAACCAGAGATACAAATCACTCTGCTTGGAGCATCTGCCTGAGATTAATGAATCACAGGTGCTACTGGAGCCGAGCCGCAATAACACAGCACCTTGTATAGCCTATGCGGCACTACGCATTAACGCCATGAATTCTGAAGGTGTCTTTGCTGTATTACCTTCAGACGCGGTCATCCTGAAGGAGGATTTATTCTGCGATAAGCTACTGCAGGCTATGAGCTTTGCTGCACGAGAAAAGGCAATTGTCACGCTAGGCATCTCACCCTCTCGGCCAGATACTGGCTATGGGTATATTAAAAAAATAGAGGGACAGGATGCTGCATTGGAGTCATCAGGTATATACCATGTAGAGCGCTTTACCGAAAAGCCAGATGTGCAGACAGCTCAGCAGTATGTTGATTCTGGAGAGTATGTGTGGAATGCGGGAATCTTTGTCTGGAGTGTGCAGACGGTCATGCAGAGCTTTGCTGATAATGCACCTGCGATCTTGGAGGTATTAAATCAGCAGCCAGAAAAGTATAATGGGCCTGATGAGCAGGCTTATATTGATGAGGTATATCCGCAGACGGAGAGCATCTCCGTGGACTATGCTATTTTAGAAAAGTCTGATTGTGTCTATACCATTCCGTGTGTCTTAGGGTGGTCAGACCTGGGCACATGGAATTCGCTTCATGACTATCTGGAGAAGGATGAACACGGGAATGTAGTACAGGCGAATAAGCAGTATATTGATGATGTATCTGATTCGCTTATCCGAGCGACGAGTGAGCGGATTATCGTTGTCAAAGGACTGAAAGATTTTATTGTCGTGGATGAGCCAGGTGCGCTTCTGATCTATCCCAAAGGATTGGAACAAGAGATTAAAGCAGTGGTCAGCCAAGTGAAAGATTTATAATCGATACTTTGAAATATACTTGTGACTAAGCGAATCGCCATTGTAGCGAATACCACTTGGAATATCTATAATTTCCGATTGAATGTGATTCGCAAATTTTTGGATGAAGGCTACGAGGTCATCGTCTTTTCACCCATTGATAAATATATAGAATACCAAACTAATTTTCCTGAGGTGACGCATGTGGCGATTAATCATCTCAATCGCGATGGGACGAATCCGATACAGGACATCAGGCTCACCATGGAGCTGCTCCATTACTACAAGCAGTACCGACCTGACATCACCATCCATTATACGATCAAGCCAAATATTTATGGAGCGATTGCCTCTAAGATTAGGGGCATTCCTTCCGTAGGCATCATCACGGGATTAGGCTATTCTTTTTTACATCAGGGATTTATCAGACAGCTGACTAAGCGACTATATAAGCTGGCTTGTGGCTATCATCAGCAGGTCATTTTTGAAAATTTGGAGGACAGAGAGCTGTTTATACAGAAGGGATTAGTCTCGGCAGATAAAAGTATTTCTATCAAAGGCTGTGGTGTGGATACAGCTCATTTTCGACCCATGCCAAATGGAGAATTTCAAGAGAAAACAATCTTTAGCTTTGTGGGCCGTCTACTTTATGATAAAGGAATCAAAGAATTTGTAGAGGCTGCCAGTAGTGTGAAGGTCATCCATCCTAATGCTGAGTTTTGGATCATCGGAGATATTGATGATAAGAACCCTGCCGCTGTAAAGAAGGACGACCTTATCAAATGGGTCAATAGTGACTCTGTGATTTATAAGGGCTACGCAGCTGATGTGAGAGAATATATCCGCCATTCTGATTGCATTGTACTGCCCTCATATCGGGAGGCTATAGCTAGATCACTGACAGAGGCCATGGCGATGGAAAAGCCCATCATCACCACTGATACGGCGGGCTGCAGAGAGGCTGTAGAGGAGGGCTTGAATGGATACTTGGTTCCTGTCAAAGACAGTGCTGCTCTACATCAGGCGATGGTGAAGTTCATAAGGAACGGTACAGCAGAACAGCTGGTTATGGGCCAATACGGTAGACAGAAGGTACTCTTAGAATTTGATGATCAGAAGATCGCTCAGGATATCTTCGACATCGTCGCAGCTATGTGATTCAAGCTGCGATACATTAAAAGACAACTCTTATTTAGCCTCTAAGTCCAGCCTGTGCAAGCTCTCGAATAATGTAGATTTGGGAAAAAGCTGCTCTGCTTCCAGCAGCGCTTCGCTAAACAGAACATCCTGCCTCAGCTGGTAATGGCATAGCAGTCGATTATACATAGTGTCTGCTTCTTTGCCATAGGCTTCTGTAGAATACTGGTAGAATTGGAGTGCTTGCTCATAATAGGCCAGATCAAAAAAGACGCCTGCAATATTCAACGCCAGGTCTTGCCTCTCTTCGATATTAAAATACATCTCCCAAATTTCCTGCATGGTTTGCGCTAACCTTTCTCGGTCAGTATAGTTTATGGTTTTGACCAGTGTTTTAATTCTGGGTAACACCTTTAAGAACAGAGTCGAATCATAGAGGCTCAGTCTGACTAAGGCTAATAATTGCATTAGTGAGAAGCTCGATATATTCGCGTAGCTGAGTTTTTTTATGCTATTAAAATCATCGGGTCCGAAATCATCTACGTAGCGTTGATAAGCGGCGTGAGTAGCTTGGTAGCTTGTTGCCTCTTCTAGAAAGAGTAAGCATCCGACTTGCAGATGAAAGGTAGAATTACTGGGAAACAAAGCCTCGCCACCCACCTTCTCACAATAGCTACCTAGGGCATGATAATTCACCCAGACAGAAAAACTACCGTGTGTGATGAACTCGGGTTTCGCTTGGTTGTCGATCTTAGCTAATTTATGAAATCCTTTATCCATGCTTAGTAGCATAAGGCCGCCGGTTGATAATGATCTTAGATTGGTTAGACACATCATGCTTTTCTCTGGAAAAAATAAATAGCTGTCATTTATATGTTTTCGGTAATGCTCGAGTATTTCATTATGAATGCTGGATACGTAATAAGGAGTTTTAGCGGTTGATTTTTCGTAGCTTAATTGTAGTGTTTTTAATAATAAATTGACCTTAGTTTCTTTCGGTGGCTCAGTCGAATGAAGAGCTATGGAGCAAGCCTTAATTGTATTTTCTTTGATTTGAAAAAGATCATTTGGAAGTGAGTCAAAGAAATAATTGGCAATAGCTAGTAGAGGTTGATCTAATTCTTTGGTTTTAATATAGCGATCTGCGTAGCGTAAATGTAATCCATTATCCCCGATGGCGTCATAATAGGCATAATCTAAACGACCACTTTCGTAATACGAAGATAGCTGTGGATGGTCTCTAAAGAATTCTAAGTTCTTTTCCGCTATATCACTGAGTATATAGCAGTAATCAGGCAGATCAGCATGTTGATATTGCAGTAACTTTTCTAAGTGTCTTAAGATGTGGAAAGCCAGCCGACCATGGCCTGCACCAAGCTCAAGAATGTATACCGTTTCTTTCGTCTTGCCTCTAACGGATAGATCTTGTAAAAACCCCAATATGAGTTCGGCATAAGTTTTACCTGCGAGCGAATTACTGGTAATGGCATGAGGTACCTCTCCACTACTCCAGGCTTCGATGCCTTCTTCTTGGTAGTAGTCCCGATTGAGCTGCCAGATGAGACTCTTTGAGAATGGTTGAAACGATTCGATTTCGAATAAAGTGGTATCCATTTGTATTGCTTGAGATGTGATAGAGTCGCGTCCTAATCAAGCAAGCTAATAGATGGGAGATAGTAGCCGTACCAAATCAAAATGTAGGCGTAAGGTACGCTTTAGTTATCAGTAAGTTATCAGCTGGCCTCTGTGGGGAGGTGTAAGGGCCTGGTTGGCTATCTTTTTTCACGATGATCTTTTAGTGGAGGGTGAGGGAAAATGGCCTGAGTCAGCTCATGGAGCTAGGCTACTGTGGCTGGAATAAGTGCATGAATTCTTGTGTTAATGTGCAATTTAAAGTCCAGTCACGTGTTTAACTTTGAAAGGCTCTAAAGCCTTTGAAAAATCACACTTAGGGTGGCACTACATTCAAGACTTCTGATGGAATAGTAGATGCGTTCAAATAATAAATGATAGAATCCAAAATGAATGATACGGCGGCACTTACAACGAGACTCAGCGAATTTTTGGCTTTGCAGAACCATAAACACTTTATACATGGTGCGTATCAAAGTGGTTCTACAGACCAGCAAATTGCGGTGATCAATTCTGCCACTGAGGATGTCATCGGTAGAGTGTCTCTTGGTAGTGCGGATGATGTGGATGCGGCAGTGGCTTCTGCGCTGAAGGCCTTTCATCACGCCAGCCCCTGGCGGAGGATGAGTCCAGATGATCGCGGTAAGATCTTATATCGATATGCAGACTTGATCGAGGAGCATACAGAGACCATTGCACAGCTTGTCACTTTAGAAAATGGAAAATTAATCAAGGATTCCAGAAGCTCAGATGCCGGAGGTGCTGCGAAGACATTTCGGTATTATGCTGGCTGGACCACGAAGATAGAAGGTGAGACCCTGGACCTGTCCCAGCCGCAAAAGGGAGGCAAGCAGAATTTTGCACTCACTCGCAGAGAGCCCATAGGTGTGGTAGCAGCGGTGGTACCATGGAATTTTCCCGTATCCATAGCATCATGGAAGGTGGCTCCAGCCTTAGCAGCAGGCTGCACCGTGGTCCTCAAACCCTCAGAGGAGACACCACTCTCAGCCCTACTACTAGCAGAGCTGGCTATAGAAGCTGGCCTACCACCTGGCGTGCTCAATGTGGTGACGGGTGATGGCGCTACTACAGGTGCTGCGCTGACAAGTCATCCTGATGTGAAAAAAATAACCTTTACTGGGTCTACTCACACGGGCAAGCTGATAGGCAAAGCGGCCATGGAGAATATCACCGGAGTATCGCTGGAGCTGGGCGGTAAGTCACCAGCTGTGGTCTTTGATGATATGATAGACCAGGCTGAAACGGCCAAAGGAATAGCTGCGGGTATTTTTAGAAACCAGGGCCAGGTCTGTGTCGCAGGATCGCGCGTATACATTCAGAAGAAGTCGTTTGATCGGGTGTTGACTGATATCTGCCATGCTGGGGAGTCTATGAAGATTTCACATGGTTTTGATGAGACGGCTGATTTGGGGCCTTTAGTATCTAAGAGCCATTTACAGACGGTACAGGCTTATATTGACCAAGGCAAAAAGGACGGCGCTCAGCTACTGTCAGGAGGGCGTAATCCCATGGAGAAAGGATACTACATGCAGCCCACGGTCTTTAGCGCCACGGATCATCAGCAGACCATCATTGAAGAAGAAATATTTGGCCCTGTGCTCGTTGCCGTACCTTTTGATGACCTGGAAGATGCGCTGGAGAAAGCTAATGATTCTTCGATGGGACTGGCTGCCACAGTGTGGACTCAAGATATCTCTAAAGCAATGACCATGATCAATCGATTACAAGCGGGTGTAGTCTACGTCAATTCGCCAGTGCGCTCAGATCCAAATCTGCCATTGGGGGGCTACAAGCATTCTGGCATCGGAAGAGAATTAGGCAAGACGGGCGTGTATAATTATACCACATTGAAGTCTGTCAATATTGTATTTTAAGCTGCTATGAAGTAGATAGATAAGCCACCGGAGCAGATGAGTAAAGCTTAGATATCAGCAACATGGCATTTTATTTTAAAGATAAAACATATGAAACGTTTATGACGTAGATAATTAATACACCCAAGCGGATGATTAAACTTAGTTATTTGCTGATTGGCATTCAGTTCTAAAATTTAAACATATGAAACGTCTATGACGTAGATAATTAAGACATCCAAGTGGATGATTGAACTTAGTTATTTGCTGATTGGCATTTCACCCTGAAATTTAAACATATGAAATTAACAGGAGGACAAGCAGTAGTCAGGAGTCTGATCAAAGAGGGCGTCGATACGATTTTCGGATTGCCTGGTGTACAGAATGACTGGCTATATAATGCACTGTATGATTATCGGGATGAAATAAAGGTCATCCATACACGCCATGAGCAAGCGGCAGGCTATATGGCCTTAGGCTATAACCTCGCTTCGGGGAAGGTGGGCGTGAGTAGTGTGGTGCCGGGTCCAGGTTTTCTCAATAGCTCAGCGGCTTTAGCCACTGCTTGGGGGCTGAATGCTAAAGTGCTCTCACTAGTGGGTCAGATACCGCAGAAGGCTCAAGGCAAGGGCCGAGGCGTACTGCATGAGATACCGGATCAACTGGCCATCCAGCGACAGCTGACTAAATGGGCTGAGCGGGCCACATCCCCTGAAGAGGTGCCAGCGATCATGGCGCGGGCCTTTCATCAGCTGCAAAATGGTAGACCGCGCCCCGTGGGAGTCGAAGTGTCTATGGACGTCTTGTCCGCCAGTGCTGAGATTGATTTTTCTACTTATCAGCCAGCGCAGACCATCCTGCCGGAGCTGGATGACTCAGCCATTGCCCAGGCGGCAGATATGATCGCGGGCGCAAAGCATCCATTGATTTTTGTCAGCGGCGGAGCCATGGAGGCGAGTACTCAGGTCCAGGCCCTAGCAGAATTTCTCCAGGCACCAACTTTCGCTTACAGGACTGGTAAGGGAATCCTATCCAACAGGCATCATCTCAGTTTTCCCGTGCCAGCAGCGCATGAGCTTTGGGCAGAGGCTGATGTTGTCATTAGCATAGGAAGTCATGCCAGGATGCCACTGAGCAAGTGGGGTGTGGATGATCATCTAAAATACATCAGCATTAATATTGATGAGACCGCTCACAATAGAATCATAGAGCCGACACTCAGTATCACAGCTGATGCAGCCCAGGCTTCCAGTGCTCTATTAGATAAGCTTGCTCATATTACTACGCCAAGGCTTTCTAAGGCAACTGAGATGGCAGCCTTTCGCCAATCATGGAATGAAAAAACGGCCTATCTGGAGCCGCAGTCCACCATCTTGAATATCATTCGAGACGAGCTGCCAGATGATGGTATATTAGTTGATGAATTGACCCAAGTGGGCTTCGCTAGTCGAATTGTCTATGATGCATATTTACCTCGGACTTATCTTTGTACGGGGTTTATGGGCACTCTCGGTTGGGGATTTCAGACGGCGCTCGGGGCTAAGGTAGCTCGGCCTGATGTGCCAGTTATCTCTGTGGCGGGTGATGGCGGATTCATGTTTGGTGTGCAGGAGCTGGCTACGGCCGTGCAGCATAAGATAGGCGTCATCCTCCTGCTCTTTAATAATAACCTGTATGGCAATGTGCGAGACATGCAAGAGAATTTATACGACAATCGAGTCATTGCGACGGATCTACACAATCCAGATTTTGTGAAAATGGCTCAGTCATTCGGTGCGAATGCAGTGCGAGTGGATGATTTTGATGCCATGCGCCAGGCCATTCAGAATGCCAAAGGGGAGAGTCTGCCCACAGTCATAGAAGTACCCATGGGTACGGGGCTACCCAGCACCAATCGATTCAAAGCACTAGCAAAAATCAGGTAAATGAAAATCGCCATCATCTCAGACATACACGAGAATTTTCATAATCTGATCTTAGCACTGCAGGCCATGGAGCAGCATGACATTGAGCAGATTCTTTGCTTGGGGGATTTGATGAATAGCGGCATAGCTAAGTTATTAGCGACTCAAGATATACCCGTATTTATGATTTGGGGGAATAATGATGGGGAGCGGGTAGAGATAGTACAGGCAGCCATGAGAGACAATAGCCAGCTGACGATCAGTACCAATACCTATGACTTTATAGAGCTGGGCGGTAGGCATATATTTATCTCTCATTATGATGATCTGGCCGTACCCATGGCTCAGTCAGGAAAGTATGATGCTGTCTTCTACGGGCACAATCATATAGAGGCAGTGGATCAGACCGGTGACTGCTGGGTGGTCAATCCTGGTGAGATCGCCGCCAGTAAGACTAAGCGAGCTACCTTTGCCATCTATGACACAGAGGCTCATACCGTGGATATCATAGAACTGCAAAATACCATCAGCCTCAAGACACCCCTTATGGAAGAGTATTTTAAAGAGCATGGCAGGAAGATGGGCCTGAGATCCAATAAAGCATTCTCACTGGAGGATAGCGATCTGAATATTATTCCGGAAAGCAGCCTCGTATTTCAGACGTTGCGGCAGGCTGCTGTCAGTGCCAAGGCTGTTGTTTTCTCTGGCTTGCCTGGTGTGGGCAAGAGTCTCTACATCAATCAGTTTAAGCACACTGCCGCATCAGAAGGGCGTAAGGTGACGGTCATTCAGTGGGATGTGGCACGCAAAGCTTTTGAGACACCGCTGATAGAAGAGCGGTTTCCGATGGGGGATGGTGTCGTCCATGATGGAGTCAAACTGTCTGCGGGCGCATGGCTCTTGGCCACAGTGAAAGCGTGGATGGAGTCACACCAAGAAGATAAGTCTCAGTTACTATTGATAGAAGCGCCTTTAGTTGGTCATCGGTTTATAGAGTTAGCCCAGGTGCAATCTGATAAGGAGCTGGAGTTGTTTTTGAGCAGCAGTGCCTTTCAGGTCATTTGTCCGATTCCGTCCATCAGAGTCAGAGCAAAAATAGAAGCTGACCGTGCTGCCCAAATAGCTGAAGATGCCAAGGTGTGGTCAGGAGCCAAGCCATCTGTGATGTTGATGCTCTGGAAAAGAATCTGCGGCATTGCCAATGACTATGGCAGAAGTATTCCGATGGACGGTCAGCCGCCCTATGATCCAGATGTCTATGAGTTTGTCTTTCGGAAAATACTGAAGCATCGCCAGTTTATCCCCTTACACATTGATGAGATATACCAAGTGGATGTGCAGGATGAGGCGGCCCTGCATCAGGCAGGTAGCCTTCAGACTGATCCTACTACAGCTGATCTATACGCCGGTATGATCCTGGAGCAATATCCTTCTGATGAGGAGATTGCTGAGGTGGTGAGCCGCTGGTATTTGACGTAGCGGTAATTATCTTGTTATCTGACTGAAATGTAGGAACATTCAGTTATGAGGGCCATCTTGAACCAGAATCCTTTTCACTCTTCCTCTTGATGAGATGTCTCTGAAGCAACTGCTGTTGCTGATAAGGCAGCGGCATCAGGCTTGGTTTCCTTTGCTTCCCCCTTAAAGAATTTGCGATGAAAGATGAGGATACTGACCACTCCTATCGAAATGGCAGAATCTGCTACATTGAATACGGGCTTGAAAAAACGGAAGGACTCGCCACCCCAGAATGGTACCCAGTCAGGGAGTATCGTATCAATCATGGGAAAGTAAAACATGTCGACGACTTTGCCAAAAAGCATCGGCGCATAGCCACCACCCTCTGGCATAAACACGGCCGTGGGAAGGGTATAGCCTGACTCAGAGAAGATCACGCCATAGAAGACACTGTCAATGATATTACCAATCGCTCCAGCGATGATCAGTGCAAAGCTGATGAGCAGCCCCATTGATTCACCCTCTTTCATCAGTTTATTGATCATGTAGGCTAAGAAGCCTACCATGATAATGCGGAATAGACTTAGGAAGAGCTTTCCTGTAGAACCTCCGAAGGTGATGCCAAATGCCATGCCTTCATTTTCCACGAAGTGGATTTTAGCCCAGCTCAGTCCCATGATGTCGAATCCGTGTCCGTACTGAAATGTTGTCTTAATATAAAACTTAAGCCACTGATCTACGACGAGTACCGCTAGTATGATGAGAATAAGTATGGTTGATTTCTTCAATTCATCTATTTGAAGCCCAAAAATAGAAATTTATCATGCTTAGTGCAGATAGTTAGACAGAATGAATGAAGCAACTGACGAAAGGTACAGTGCTATCTCCGATTTGCCTCTTGTTTGGCCTCTATGCTGAGTGTGGCGTGTGGTACAGCCTTTAGTCTTTCTTTCGAAATGAGCTTACCCGTCTCGCGGCAGATACCGAAGACTTTATTTTGAATTCTCAGCTTTGCATTCTCTAAGTGTTGTATGTGTTTGCGTTGCCGATTGGCCATGGTGTAGAGGCGTTCATTCTCTGAGGTGGAGTTGCCATCGTCCAGCCCTTTGATTTTAGAGTCAGGATTGTCGGCGATTTCCTTGATTTGGTTCATGTAGAATTCCAGCTGACTTCTGGCTTTTTCAATTTTTACATTGATTAGTTTTTCAAAAGTAGCTAGCTCTCGGTCTGTATACCTGGTCTTTTTCTTTGGCATTGTACGCAGTTTAATGCATTTATAATACGGTTTACCCCTGTAAAAAGTTCATTTGTAGGGTATTGGCATAGTGTTATTTGCCGATTAGAAGTCCCAAAATATCAATTATTTTGACTTTTCACATATCGAGAGCTATTTTAACGAAATGTATAAATCAGTTGAAAGCTTCTACATATTTGTTAAGTCAGTCATATGATCTTATATGAATTCAATATTTGGTGAATGGATTTCAAGCTGTACAGGTGCTTAAGAAATAATTCTCTGGCTTATACTCATTAGCAAATATGAATGACTGTATATTTGCATTTTTATCGCTTACTTAATGCATCACGATCAACCTGCAATTGATTATCACATGAGTAAACAGTTACATAACAAGGTCAATAAAGAAGTCCTCAGGCAGCAACTGCATCAGAGCCAAGAAGAAAGAACTACGCTATCCTTCTACCAGTACGCACATATTCCCAATACTGCATTCTTCAGAGATCATCTATACTCTGTACTCGCTGAGATCGGAGTGTATGGTAGGATTTATGTAGCTCAGGAGGGTATCAATGGACAGATTTCTGTACCTAATGCCATGCTTGAGACACTACAGGCGTGCCTGTATGACATCACATTTCTAGAAGGAATCAGGCTGAATATTGCCATAGAAGATGATGGCAAATCATTCTACAAGCTGGATGTTAAAATCAAAAAGAAGATCGTAGCAGACGGGCTGGATGATGATGCATTCGACGTAACAGATCGGGGTACGCATGTCAGCGCCAAGGAATTTAATGCACTCATTGAGTCAGAGGATACCATCCTGATCGATATGCGGAATCACTATGAGTCTGAGGTTGGTCATTTTGAAAATGCCATTTGTCCTGATGTGGAGACCTTTAGAGAGTCTCTGCCTATCGTAGAAGACATTCTGGATGGTCAGTATGATAAGAATATCGCCATGTATTGCACAGGTGGCATCAGGTGCGAGAAGGCCAGTGCCTGGTTTAAGCACAAGGGCTATCATAATGTGCATCAACTGGATGGTGGCATCATAGAGTACAGCAGGAAGGTAGAGGAGCAGGGACTGGAGAATAAGTTCAAGGGTAAAAATTTTGTCTTTGATGAGCGGCTCGGAGAGCGAATCTCGAACGAGGTGATCTCTAAATGCCATCAGTGCGGTGCTGCTTGTGATACTCATGTGAACTGCATCAATGACGGCTGCCATATCCTGTTCATCCAGTGTGAAGAATGCAAGGCTAAATACGAATCTACCTGCTCACTAAAGTGCAAGGATTTTAATCAGCTCCCAGATGAAGATCGGAGTCGCCTCAAGACCAGTCTGCAATTCAATGGAACAAAATTTGGCAAGGGCCGATACAAGGCCCTGCATCAACATGATCAATTAGATCTGGGCTAAATGACTCGTTCTAAGGTCTATTGTCTTGGACGATTAAAATATCTAGATGTGCTGACTTGATTATTGCTTGAAAATTGAACCTTTATGAAAGCCTTAGAAGATTATTGGACGAATCGGTATCGCGAGCACCTCACTGGCTGGGATATCGGTGCTCCTTCTACACCACTGAAGACTTACATAGACCAGCTCACCGACCAAGATATCAAGATACTTATACCAGGTGCGGGCAATGCATACGAAGCAGAGTACTTACATAAGCAAGGCTTTCACAATGTATTTGTCTTAGATATTTCCACTGAGCCGCTGCAAGCATTGAAACGAAGGCTGCCTTCATTTCCTGATCAACACGCTATCCATGGAGATTTTTTTGAATACGAAGGCCAGTTTGATCTGATTTTGGAGCAGACCTTCTTTTGTTCGTTTGAACCCACAGTGGATAACAGGGCTCGCTATGCGCGTCAGATGAATCAATTATTGAAGCCAGCTGGGAAGCTCGTTGGTTTATGGTTTAATTATCCTTTAGATGCTCGGGTCAAGCCTCCTTATGGAGGAAGCAAAGAGGAGTATTTGACTTATTTAGCTTCTTACTTTGCTGTACATGTGTTTGAAGATTGTCACAACTCGATCGATGCACGTATGGGTAAGGAGTTATTTGGGATTTTTTCTAAGAACAAGGTATAGCCTGTTTACTATTCTGTAAGATCTGTGTAAAAATGCTTTCTAGATTTTGCTATGAATGCACAGTGTATTTTTGTGTAGGGTATCTATCTACATAAAAAATCCCGGCATTTGGGAATGCCGGGATCGGGATTGAGTTTATGAGATATGTTGGTATTCGGATTATACGTTTTTGACTCTTCTTGTAGGATATGCTACAGTGATTCCTGCAGCTCCAAGAGCCTTTTTGATCTCGCTGTATGAGTTGAAATAGACATCCCAGTAAGTAGCATCTGTCGCATATGGACGGACTGCAAGTAGGACATTATTTTCATCGAATTTTTCGATTTCAACTGTTGGCTCGTCAGGTAATCTCTCTGATACATTGTTTAATGCACCTTGGATGATTCCTTTTACTTTTTCAAAATCCTCTTCGTATGGCATAGCTACGTTAAGATCAACTCTTAGCTTTCCATTAGCTGTCAGGTTAGTCATGATTCCACTGGTAGCGATACCATTTGGCATGATTACCTTTTTGTTATCGAGGGTATTGATGATAGTATTGAATACTTGGATTTCAGATACATGGCCGACAGTCCCTTGGATATCAACTAAGTCTCCTACTCTGTAAGGCTTGAATAATAGAATCATAACGCCTGAAGCGAAGTGACCTAATGTGCCTGAAAGTGCAGCACCTATGGCAAGACCAGCACCAGCAATTAAGGCAGCAAAAGCAGTAATATCCATACCTACAGCTCCAGCAGCTGTGATTACGACCATTACTTTTAGTAGAACGGCTACTAATGATTTTAGAAATGGTTGAAGATCTCTGTCTACACCACTACGCTCCATCATTTTTCCAATCAGGTTGACGATTCTCTTGACGATCCAGAACCCTATATAGAAGATAAGAAGTGCTGCTATGATCTTGGGCGCAAACCCTATAGCCGCGTCAATATAAGTCGGTATTTTTTCTGCAATGTTGAAATCCATGGTTTTGAAAGTATTTTAGTTTAAATAATACTATACTGACGCTATATCCTTCTTAGGTCACGGCAGAGGGTCAAAATTGTTTATAAAATGTTAAAACTTTTGCCGAAAAGAGAGCCGATTGATGTGTTTACGTCTTAATTCTCACTGCGTTGATCTATATTTTTGGAGTCATTGCAACCTTTTTCATTGTTTTGTCGTCAATTGATTAGCATGATTCAACTGAATAACATCAACAAGTCCTACAAGACAGAATTTACCAATCTTCACGTGTTGAAGGGTATAGATCTGACCATAGAGACGGGAGAATTTGTTTCAATTATGGGACAATCTGGCTCAGGTAAGTCGACTTTGCTCAATATATTGGGCATTCTGGATGACTATGACGAGGGTGAATACCTACTGGATGGGAATCTGATCAAAGACTTATCACAAGCAAAACAGGCCAATTACAGGAATAACTTCATCGGATTTGTCTTCCAGTCATTTAATTTACTACCATTCAAAACGGCTAAGGAGAATGTCGCTCTACCTTTATACTACCAAAAGGTGCCGCGACAAGAGAGGCAGGAACTAGCCACAGAATACCTGGCTCAAGTCGGGCTGAGAGACTGGGCGAATCACTACCCCAATCAAATGTCGGGGGGACAGCAGCAGCGTGTGGCTATTGCCAGAGCTCTGATCAGCAACCCCAAAGTCATCTTAGCGGATGAGCCTACGGGAGCGCTGGACTCTAAGACTTCTGATGAAGTGATGGATATCTTTAGAAAATTTAATACGGAAGAAGGAATCACATTTATCATTGTCACGCACGAACAGGAGGTAGCAGAATCGACTGGTCGTATCATTCACATTAAGGACGGACTCATAGAAAATAAGATGGCCCATGTTTGATCTGGATAAGTGGGCCGAGATATTCGAATCGATCAATCGGCATAAGCTCAGAACAGCACTCACAGCCTTTGGCGTATTTTGGGGGATCTTCATGTTGGTACTACTGATGGGTGCAGGTAATGGATTATTCAACTCTATCAAACATGAATTCTCCGATGTAGCCACGAACAGCATCTGGCTGTCTCCAGGTAGAACGTCCCTTCCGCACAATGGCCTGAATAAGGGTAGAAGGATCAGATTTGATAATTCTGATTATGACTTTCTCAAAGATCACTTCGAAGGTGTAGATGAGATCACGGGTCGGTTCTTTATATCGGGAGACCGAAAGGTGAAGTACAAGGATAAGAGCCTGGCCTACTCGATTAACTCTATTCATCCTGCCTTCAAGACGATGGAAAATATCACTGTCACTCAGGGTAGATTCATCACAGACAAAGACTTACACACATATAATAAGGTATGCATCATCGGAGATATCGTGAAGAAGAATCTATTTGAAGACGAGGACGCTATCGGTAAGCAGATCATAGTAGATGATATAGCCTATACAGTCGTGGGCACATTTTACGACATTGATGACTGGGTGATGAAAAACATCTACATCCCGATCACGACGGCTCAAAGGGTATATTCTGGTAATCAGAGATTGAATCGAATCATGTTTACCACCAAAGGAATGAGTGTCAGTGAAGTGACTCAGATAGAGGATCAGGTCTATGCTGCTTTTGCGGCACGCAAAAATTTTAGTGTGAAGGACCGAAGGGCTATCTGGTCAGAGAATAATGCCAAGGACTATGAAGAATTTGCCGGCTTGATGCTGGCTATTCAGGGGATCATCTGGATGGTGGGCATCTTCAGTATGATCGCTGGAGTGATTGGGGTAAGTAATATCATGCTCATCATAGTCAAGGACCGGACTCGAGAGATCGGCATCAGAAAGTCGCTCGGAGCGACACCCTGGTCAATCATTATGATGATCCTGCAAGAATCCATATTTATCACAGCATTGGCTGGATTCGTCGGTGTGGCATTCGGTATTTTGATCATCGGCTCACTGAGCGGGATCAAGTCAGATTTTTTCAGGACACCTCACGTGGACTTGTCCGTGGTCCTGATTGCCACTTTGGTCTTGGTTTTGTCTGGTGCTCTTGCAGGGCTTATACCAGCCATCAAGGCTGCCCGAATTAATCCTGTAATCGCAATGAAATCCGACTAAACATGGCATTCAAAATCATAGATAGAGATAAGTGGCAGGAGATATTTGCTACCATCAGAAAAAATAAGCTAAGAACCTTCCTCACCGCTCTGGGTGTCTTCTGGGGTATATTTATGCTTGTCTTTTTGCTGGGTATGGGTAAGGGACTGGAGAATGGTGTGATGCGAGATTTTGGCAGTTCTGCCAGTAATGTCATGTATGTCTGGCCCCAGCGTACCACTAAGCCATATGATGGCTATGCGGCTGGCAGAAGACTCCGATTTAATCAGGATGACCTGCACGCTCTGAAGAGAGACCTGCATCAGATAGAGGGTCTAGCTCCGCGCTCTCATCTGGGCAGCCAGCCGATCACCTATAAGGAAGTACAAGAATCATTTCAGATACGAGGAGAACAGACTGAGATGCCAAGAGTCAGTGCCCTGGTGGTGCACAAGGGGAGGTATATCAATGCCGCTGATCTCACAGATAGAAGAAAGGTGATTGTCATCGGTACAAAAATCGAGAAAGTGCTATTCGGAGATGAAGACCCGATCGGGAAGCACATCAGGGTCCGTGGTGTGGACTTCAAAGTTGTAGGGACCTTTGGGCCAGAGCAAATGAAGCCATGGAATCGAGATGACACAGAGTCAGCTGTCATCCCACTGACCACGATGGATCAGGCATTTGGTACGAGAGGAGAGATCGACTACTTTGCCTGCCTGGTGAAGGAAGAATACAGGGTCGCTGAGATCGAAGATCAAGTGAAGGCCATGCTGAAATCAAGGCATCATGCGCACCCTGATGACATAGAAGCCGTAGGCGGGTTCAATCTTCAGAAGGCATTTACGCAGATGGGTAATTTGTTCTTGGGCATCAAACTCTTTCTGTGGTTTGTGGGTATTGGTACCCTGATCGCTGGCATTGTCGGCGTGAGTAATATTATGCTGATCATCGTGAAGGAGCGGACTAAGGAAATTGGTATCAGAAAAGCCCTCGGAGCGACACCAGGATCGATCATCAATATGATCATTACGGAGTCTGTTTTCATCACAGCATTATCGGGCTATCTCGGTCTGGCTATTGGGTCACTGATCATTGGTGGCATCAGCTACTTGATGTATGCCAATGATATAGATGCACAAAATTTTTATAATCCAGAGGTAAATGTAGGCGTGGGCATTTTCGCTATGACGGTATTAGTGATAGCTGGTCTCATTGCTGGATTGGTGCCTGCGATACAAGCGTCTAAGGTTAATCCAGTCATTGCTCTGAAAGATGAATAAGGATCAAAAATTAAAAAACCAAATCGATAATTAGGTCATTCTTCTGATTGATGAGGCCTATTTATTCACTGAAAGTTATTGTGTTACAAAAATTCAATTATGAAAAATAAAGGATGCTTAATCGGGACGGCTGTATTCTTAGTCGCGCTGACGGGAATATTGATATTCTATTTCTACAAGCAGAATACGACTGACCCGATCAAATACGAAAGCGTAAAACCTGAAATCAGAGATGTGCTGAAAAAAGCAGTGGCGACAGGGTCCATCAAGCCCCGAAGAGAAATCAATATCAAGCCTCAGGTGTCTGGCGTCGTGGAGAAGCTCTACGTGGAGGAGGGAGCTATGGTGACTAAGGGGCAGAAGCTGGCTAAAATAAAGCTGATTCCTTCTGAGGTGAATATCAATAGTGCTCAGTCCAATGTAGAACTCGCCAGAATCAGAATGAAAGAATCCGAAAGAGAACTGGAGAGACAACGGAATCTGAATGCTAAAAATCTCGATGTGGATCAGGCCAAGGTCTCTTATGATATCGCGATCAAGGAAGAAGAAAGAAACAGACAACTGCTAGAAGAAGGTGTGATATCTGAGACGGAGTACAATCAGTTCAAGCTTGACTTCGAGCTGCGGAAATCCCAATACGAAAATTCTAAAATTACGGCCCAGAATACCGTCAGCCAGTTTGCGACAGAGCTGGATATCAGAAGGCAAGAGCTGGAAGCAGCCATCAGCAATCTTCAGCTGCTGAGAGAAGGTGCTACGAAAAATTCGAAGCAAGTCTCTAACATCATCGTCTCTACCGTGAATGGTATGGTACTGGATATACCAGTAGAAGAAGGCAGCTCCGTCATCGAGCGCAATACTTTTAATGAAGGGACAAGTGTAGCGACTGTGGCTGATATGAGTAACCTGATATTCGAAGGGAAAGTAGACGAGGCAGATGTGGGAAAGCTGAATGCTGGGATGCCGCTCGTCGTGACGGTGGGAGCTGTAGTAGACACCACATTCGCAGCGATGCTCGAATTCATATCTCCTAAAGGTGTGGAGGAAGAAGGCACTGTGAAGTTTGAAATTAAAGCAGCCATCACAGATGTACCTGATGATGTATTCCTCAGAGCGGGCTACAGCGCTAATGCTGATGTCATCTTAGAGCGCAAGGACCAGGTCGTCTCCGTACAGGAAAGAGACATCATCTATTCGGGTGACACTACATTTGTAGAAATTAAGAAGGGTGACCAAGAATACGAGAAGCTCGAAATCGAAGTTGGAATTTCTGATGGTCTTTATACTGAGGTTGTCTCTGGCATTGATACGACCTCATCAATCAAGAAGCGGACTGACCCTAATGCAAACGAAGTAGAGGATAATGGAAATGGCTAATGAATTTCTGAATGCAATAGTGAAGTAAACTGCTCTGGCGGGGATTATCCTAAAGCCGTGAGGATGGCGTGTAGAATCAGTACGACTGAAAAAGGGAACTAGCTCTCCACCATGGTATGGATGCACTGGTAAATATGACCTATATCATTGGGTTGTCATGCAAGTATTCTGAGTTAAAACCAACTTTAGTATGACTATCTTCTGATTAAAAGAGGCTCAATTATAGGAAGCAGCCCGTATCAAGTTTTATCTTTAAATCAATTTTCATTTTGCGAGATTAAAATTATTTTGGTCAGGCATAATGATTTTATGATTTGAAAAATAGACTTTGAATTGGTAAGCAGCCATCCAACATATCATTTTTCTATAGCAGATATTGATCCTAACCCATGGTATAAGCCGTATCGACCTGACTATCAAAAAGTACTCTGGATAAAAGATGGCACCGGGTATCACAGCATTGATAATGTAAAAATTGAAATTCAACCAGAGTCATTCTATCTGATCAATAAGGGTATGATATACCACCTCATGGAGGGTAGCAAGATTAATGGTAAGGTCATCCAATACTCTAATGAGTTTATTCCTCCTGTTAATGACTATTTTTCCGATAATTTCTATTCATCTCTGTATGGTTACATTGCTGATGTAGGTTACTTCCAATTAGCTAAGCATGAAATAAAACAATACACAGACCTTTTGGATCAATTGCAATTTGAATACACTAGGAAAATGAATTCTTTTGGTAGAAGAGATATCATCCAGCACATCTTGCTGGCACTTTTATTTAGATTAGAACGTAAGAGCAGAGAGATAGTCAGTATTAAAATGGGTAACACGGAGAAAAAGGAAAAGTATGTCTATTATCAGTTTCTCTTACTTGTAGAACAAAATTTTCATACACACCATAATGTAGAATTTTATGCACTCGCCATGGGTATCAGGAGAAGAAAACTGTCAGAGACAGTAAAACTATTTACAAAGAAATCAGCAAAGCTCGTTATCAAGGAGAGAATCATTCTGGAATCTAAGCGCCTACTTGCTGTATCCAATGGAAATTTAAAAGACATCGCTTTTCAAGTAGGATTCGAAACTGCGACTTATTTTTCAAGAGTGTTTAAGCATCACACATCCAAGACACCTTTAGAATACCAACGAAGTATTCTGCGCTAATCAAAACCCACGGCTATGCACAAAAATGACATATTTAGTTCAGTTTTGTGTCATTTTTAGGCTTTGTTGATTACTTACTTTACCATTCAATAATTCGATAAGTCAGATAGATAGTTTGTCAATTTTTCTATACTGATAATAAATATTTTTTAACAACGGTATAATTCAGTTTTATAGTTGGTGTATTGCTATGCCAGCAACTAGTTGTACTATGCTTACATTTTAGATTATGAGAAATAAACTGTATTTTATTTTAGCCTTAATTATCATACCTTTTTGTCTATTTTCTCAGACGACAGTATCAGGTATTATTACAGATGCAGGCTCTGGCGAATCATTGATTGGTGCCAATATTGCCGTGGCAGGCACGTCCACAGGAACCATCTCTAACATAGATGGATCATATGAAATTGTTATCCAAAAGGACGCCATTATTAATATTAGTTATACAGGGTATAGCTCCCAGTCGATTACAGTGTCTAATACTGGCGGGACAGAAACGCACAACATAGCACTTGCACTTGATGCGTTACAATTAGAGGATATAGTCGTGACAGCCAATAAGAGATCTCAAGCCTCTCAGTCTGTACCGCAAAGTATCAGTACGCTAAGTCCCACAACGCTACAACGGACGGGTGCATTCGAATCCAAAGATTATTTTTCTTCCATTCCGAATCTGAGTGTGACTGCGTCAGGAGGTGGTGGAAATGTAGGTTTTGGTGACGGTCGATCGTCAGGTTCGAATATTGCTATCAGAGGTGTCTCTGGAGATAAGACAACGGCGATGTATTTAGATGATACCCCACTACCAGAATTTGCTGATCCAAAGTTATTCGATGTAGAGCGAGTAGAGGTATTAAGAGGGCCACAGGGTACCCTCTATGGATCTTCGACCATGGGTGGCGCGGTAAAAGTCATCACCAAAAAGCCAAATGCATATAAAACGGAAGGAGAAATAGATGTATCAGTAGCAAAAGTCACAGAAGGTGCTCTTGACTATAATGTACAAGGTATTTATAATATCCCATTAGCGTCTGATAAATCTGCTTTGCGGGTAGGCGCCTTCTATAATTTAAAGTCTGGTGTATATGATAGAATCAGACAGACCCATTTCAATGGATTTGGTCTCAATACAGGAACTGGCTTAGAGAGCCACCCTGGTCCAGGTACCTGGGATCATGATGAGAATCCAGGCTCGCCAAGCATTCCTTGGGATTTGGGTCCCACAGAAATTAGTCTGATAGATACAGGTGTGGATTCTCAAGGTGGATGGAACGCTGGAGAAACCAGAAGAGATAATATTAATGATGAAAGAAGCTACGGTGTCAATGTGGGTATCGGATTTTATCCAAATGAAGATATCACGATCATCCCTAAGTTTATCTACCAGAAAACGATAGGTGATGGCTATGATTTCTCTGATTTTAGACCTGATAATTTTACCCAATACAGGATAGGTGGATTAGATGAAACCTACGAATTAGATCTTTTACATGGAGGTCTCCTCACCAAGTTTAACTTAGGTAACGGAGAACTAGTCAATAGCTTCTCTTACAATCAGGTGAACCAAAGAGATATCGAAGACTTGACGGAAAGAGAAAATTCTGGTCCTACTAATATGCAAATTGCAAGTTGGTTTCCTGATGGAGGATTTGTAGATTTTTCAGAAGGCGTTCAGTACTATCCGGAATTTATAGATAGAAGAGGTAATCTAAGTAAGATTGTCGAAGAGCTTAGATATTCATCTAATAGCTCAGGTAAATTCAATTTCACTGGTGGACTATTTTACAGCTCAGAGACTGCGAAATTCGATGTCAGCCAAGAAAGAGATGAATACCTTGGCGGCCTAGCCTCCAATGTCACATTTATTGCTGATAACTTTCCTGTACCAGATCCTGTGAAAGCTAATTTATTAGGACTTGCAGGCTTTATTGGTAGTATTGATGGTATATGGTATTCACAAGATACTGATGTGACAACGAATGAAGTCGCCTTATTCGGAGAAGCATATTATGATGTTAGTGATAAGATTTCGATTACTGCAGGTTTAAGATATTTTAATGCATCTCAAGATTTTAGTCAATTAATTGGAGGGTTCGTCGGTAATGGTGTCTTGTCAGAACCTGAGAAAACATCTGACTCAGGCATCAACCCTAAACTAAACATTACCTATAAAGCAGGTCCTAACTCTACTTTATATGCGAATGCGGCCCGAGGATATCGTTTAGGTGGATTGAATCCTGTAGTACCTATTAGCTTCGCAGGTGGAGACCTTGCTGCTTTAGGTCTCGATCAAGCACCCCCAACGTTTGAATCTGACGCCATATGGACTTACGAAGTTGGGTCAAAGAATACTTTGTCAAATGGAAGAATGATTTTTAATGCGTCATTATTCCATAGTGTCTGGGATAATCTTCAGCAACGCGTATTCTTGCCATCTGGATTCCTTTTTATAGACAATGTAGGAAAAGCTACCATGACTGGAGTCGAAGTAGAATTACGAGGAAAACTTAGTTCTAGCTTTGAAGTCAATGGAGCTTTAGGATACACGAAAGCCCAAATAGATGAGGGTAGTAATCTGACAGGATCAGAATCAGGCGACCGCATTTTAAATGTGCCAGAATTAACAGCTAGTGCCGGCATTCAATACTCGAAGAGTATAAATGAGTCAGCAGGCATGTATGCTCGATTAGATTTACAACATACAGGAGACCGATTGAATACCTTTGATCCAGAAAACCAACAAGAATTCGTATTTGATGCCTTTACCATGTTAAATGCGAGAATTGGATATACGAATGACAATTATGAAATTGCCTTATTCTCTAAAAATCTAACCAATACAATTGCTAACTATGGAGATATTACTTCTTTAGGAGCAGTGCCTTTTGGTAGAAGAAGATACCAGGCAAGTAGACCAATGACTTTAGGCGTAAGTCTAAAATATAAGTTTTAAGGAATTGATATAGGCCAAGAAAAAGTTGTACGCTTGGCTGATAAAAAGGATACTTGAGAGACTTGCCTTCTATATATAGGCAAGTCTTCTCTAAGTTTATTTATTTATAGCTGATCAGCTGATAGATATTTAAATTTCCCGTCCCCCATATATGTACAAACTAAATGTTATTTTGATTGTATTTGAAAATGAAATATTTGAGTCTTCATAGTTTTCTATGTGTTTCAATTGTCTGTTTAATACAATGTCAGCCGTCTTCTGAGAATGTAAAGCGTCCTAATATTCTCCTTATTGTTGCCGACGATCTTGGTTACACGGATTTAGGATGTTATGGCAGTGAGATCCGTACTCCTCACATCGACGCGTTAGCTTCGAGCGGCAGTAGATTTTCGTCGTTTTGTACAGCACCCACATGTTCACCTGCAAGGGCGATGTTGCTCTCTGGTGTGTCAGCACATTTAAGTGGTTTTGGTACCATGGCTGGTGATTGGGCAGAGAATCAGAAGGGGAAAAAGGGATATGAGGGTTATCTCAATTTTGACATTGTACCCTTTAGCCAGCTGCTCAAAGATGCTGGGTATCATACTTCTATCGCAGGCAAATGGCATATGGCAAATCAGTCAAAAATAGAACAATGGCCTGTTAACCGAGGCTTTACCAGATCTTTCTGTTTGATGCGCGGTGCAGGAGGGCATTTTCATGATAAACAACCGTTTCTTTCATATTTTGACGAGGCAACCTATATAGAAGACAGCACATTTGTAGATACGCTTCACCATGATTTTTATTCTAGCCAGTACTACGCTGATAGGGCAATAGAATATATCAATGAAAGCCAAGAAGCCGAAAAACCTTTTTTCCACTTTTTATCTTTTACAGCACCTCATTGGCCACTACAAGTCAAGGATGAACATATTGATTTGTATAAGGATCAATATAATGATGGCTACGAAGTACTCGCAACAAGGAGACTAAAAGCCGCCAAAGAGAAAGGCATAATCCCGCTTACATCAGACATAGCATCATTAACCCCAAATGTTAGACCCTGGAGCGACTTGAGCGATGATGAAAAACTAAGATCGAGTAAATCGATGGAAGTCTATGCTGCCATGATAGAACGATTAGATCATCATACAGGAAGAGTCATCGAGCACTTAAAAAGCATTGGTGAATACGAAAATACAATGATCATATTTCTAGCGGATAATGGCGCAGAGGGCAATAGTATTCTAACTTATGAAGATACTGGTGAATGGGTGGAACGTTCATTCGATACGAGCTATGAGAATATGGGACGTATCAACTCTTATGTAGAGTTAGGCGCAGGCTGGGCACAAGCAGTGAGTCAGCCATTTAAGTGGTATAAAGCCTTTGCGACAGAAGGTGGCATACGTGTGCCTGCAATCGTGCATTACCCAAAGTGGAATATGGAGGGTGGATCAATTAAAGATGAGTTCGTATCCATACTTGATCTAGCGCCCACATTCTTAGAATTAGCGAATGTACCACACCCTGGAAAGCTATATAATGATAGACCAGTGCATGCTTTACAAGGCAAATCAATGCAATCTTATGTCACTGACAAATCAGAATCTATCTACAGTGAAGATGATGTACATGCTTGGGAATTATACGGACGTCGGTCTGTCAGAAAAGGAGATTGGAAAATCGAGTGGATGGAAGAACCGTATGGGACTAATAGTTGGGAACTGTATAATATTAAGGAAGATATAAGCCAACAGCACAATGTAGCTCAATCACATCCTGAAAAATTAGAAGAATTGATCTTGGGCTGGGCCACATATGAACAAAGAAATGGAGTCGTTCTACCAGATCGACCGACGGCATATGCTACAGAATCATATTGGAATGACAATCAAACAAAAGCGGAAGAATGACAGTAGCACATGATATCGTAGATCTTCATCCTGAGGTATCCTCTTTCCTAGCTAGAAAGGAGTATAGCTCATTTGTCAATGGAGAATACCTAGCAGCTCAGACGAACGAACTGATCTCAGTACACGATCCGTACTCAGAAGAGCCTATTGCAACGATTGCAGAAGCTGGTGAACCAGTCGTAGATATTGCTGCTCAAGCGGCAGTGCGAGCTATCAAGGAATGGAAGAAAGTACTTCCTAATCAAAAGGAAAAGGCTCTTTTTGATTACGCTACACTTATCGAAGCACACGCGGAGGAATTGGCACAATTACTTGTCTTAGAGCACGGTAAACTATTCAGTGATGCCAAGAAAGAAGTGAGTGCTGCAGTCAATTGTTTTAGATATTATGCTGGTTGGTCGACTAAAATTGAAGGATCGACTTTAGATGTATCATTGTCTGGCGGGGATCACTTCGCATATACGAAGAGGGAGCCCGTAGGTGTTGTGGCTGCCATAGCGCCGTGGAATGTGCCCATTATGATGTATGCGTGGAAAATCGCTCCAGCCTTGGCGTGTGGTTGTGCTGTGATTTTTAAGCCATCTGAGTTCACCCCATTGACTGCCCTGAGATTAGCTGAGCTATCGACTAGTATTTCACATTTTCCGAAAGGCTTGATTAACGTAGTCACTGGTTCTGGCATCAAGACGGGCCAAGCGATGATACATCATCCTTCGGTAGCTAAGGTCACATTTACTGGGTCATCTGACACAGGTCGTATCATTGGACAAAATGCTGCAAAACGACTTAAGTCATTTACTTTAGAATTAGGAGGTAAAAATCCTGTCTTGGTTTTAGATGATGCGGATTACACAAAAGTTCCTGGAGGTATTTGCAAAGGCATTTTTTATAATCAAGGACAAGTATGTGTATCAGGCTCAAGATTATTTCTACCAAAAGCTAAGTTTGACAATACACTCGCTGATATGGCTGGCATAGCCTCCAGCATGAAACTTGGCAGTGGTTTTGGACCTGATACTAAGTTAGGACCAGTGGTCTCAGAAGATCATTTTAAGAAAGTCATGCAGTACATTGAAGAGGGTAAAAATGACAATATAGAACTGGTCACAGGAGGACATAAGGGCGAAGGAAAAGGCTACTTCGTAGAGCCTACGATTTTTGCGAATACCGAAAATAAGAAGGTGTCAGTAGAAACGGAAGAGATCTTTGGTCCAGTCATCACTGCTATGCCCTATGATGATTTTGATGATCTTCTCAGGAAAGCTAATGATACGATCTATGGTCTTTCAGCAAGTATCTGGACTTCGAATTTGCATAAGGCACATCGCTTAATTGATCAAATAAAGGCAGGTATCATATATGTGAATTCTCCCGTCAGATCAGATCCCAATTTGCCATTGGGCGGTTTTAAACAAAGTGGTATTGGTAAGGAATTAGGTAGGTCGGCAATTGATGCCTATACCGAGGCTAAATCTGTTTGCCTGCATTATAGTTAGTTTATGCATTAATTTTAATTTATGAAGCGGCGGTAGCGCAGATAAATAAGAGGTCCAAGTGGATGATTACAATTAGCTATTTGCTGTCAGGATTCAGTTACAAAATTTAAAAATATGAAACGTCTATGACGTAGATAATTAAGATACCCAAGTGGATGATTGAACTTAGTTATTTGCTGACAGGCATTTAGTTACAAAATTTATGAATATGAAAACAATTCTCATTATAGGTACAGGTGATACCAAATCGGAAGAATTAATCTTCATGAAAAACTGTATTGAAGATTTAGGTGAACGTACAATTGTTATGGATGTCGGAGTTTTAGGAGATCCCACTTTTGAAGTTGATATATCACGATTTGATATTGCTGCTGCGGCGAATACGAGTAATCAGGCTATCATAGACCTAGGTGATGAGAATAAGGCCATGACTAAAACGGCAGAAGGCGCCTGCATTCTGAGTAGACAATTATGTGATGAAGGAAAAGTAGATGGGGTTATTATGTTAGGTGGTACAATGGGTACAGATTTATCATTGGATGTTGCCGACGCATTGCCTTTTGGATTTCCAAAATTTATAGTGAGTACCGTTGCTTTCTCGCACCTGATACCACCAGATAGGTTGAGTCCTGATCTGATGATGATACTTTGGTCAGGTGGATTGTATGGTTTGAATTCTATTTGTAAAGCTTCATTGAGTCAGGCATGTGGTGCTGTCGTGGGTGCTGCCAGGGGAGTTGTCACGCCCAAGTTTGACAAGCCTGTGGTGGGGATGTCTTCATTAGGCAGTTCTGCACTGACCTATATGAAGATACTAAAGCCAGAATTAGAAAAGAGAGGATTTGAATTAGCTGTGTTTCATACCACTGGTCAAGGAGGAAGAGCCTTAGAAAACTTATCATCAAAGAATCGATTTGTTGCCGTCATGGATTTTAGTGTTCCAGAGGTCATTAATGGCTTATGGGGCTCCATTGTTAATTCTGGTAAGGATAGATTAGAAAATGCAGGAAATGCTGGAATACCGCAGATTATTTGTCCTGGAGCAGCATTCTTTATTGACTTTCCCACTTGGCAGAAGCTGCCAGAAAAATACAGTGATCGACCATATCATGCACATAATAGATTGATAGCATCAATCACACTTGGCTTAGATCAAGTCGCAGAATCTGGCCGATATATAGCTCAAAAAGTCAATAAATCCAAAGACAAGGTAAAGCTCATTTTATGCAATGACGGCCTTATAGAATGGGATAGAGAAGGGGAAGTATTTCATGATAAGGAGGCATTGAGTGTCTTTAACGCAGAACTGAAAGGAAACATCGGTGAACATATAGATCTTATAGAACTGGATGCGCATATCAATGATCAAGCATTCGTAGATAAGGTTTTAGAAATATTTGATGCCTGGGTAGCTGATGGTACAATTAAATCTGAATAATCTATAAAGGACTTGTTATGGATCACACTCGTAAATTAGGTACACCCACTGGCATCGCGTCGATCTTAGGATTAATGCTCATTGCTTCGTCATTGCTCACTATCACACAAGGGATTAATATCAATGCACCTATTTTCTTTATTGGTCTACTTCTGTCATATGTTTTGATGATGTGTCAGGCTACGAGCTTTGCTGAGTTATCAAGTTTTATTCCGACAGAAGGTGCAGTGTATGACTATGTGACAGCTGGTATGGGTAGATTCTGGGGTGTGACCGCCACACTAGCGGCCTATGTGATTGTGACTTGCTTTGCATCATCTGCTGAGGTAGCAGCAGCGGGATTATTTGCCCAAGCTAACTTTCCTTTTTTGAATTTTATTCCTGTTGATCAGTCTTGGATAATTGGTTGGTTTATTGTTGTCGTTTGTATGCTGATAAACATCAGAGGCATAGAACTCTTTGCTGTAGTAGAAATAGCGATGTCCTATTTTAAGTATGCGGTACTTGTGATTTTGGGCCTTATGGGATTATTCATCGCACCGAAGGTAGATCTAACGGGGTTCTGGAGTGGATTTAGTCTCATGGATGACTGGAGCAGCATTATTAGTATGATAGGTTTTACACTTTTTTTATTTGTGGGCGCAGAGTACGTGACACCATTAGCCCCTGAAATGAAAAATCCGAATAGAGATATTCCTAGATCATTATTTACGGGCATGACAATGTCTTTGATTGGCATGTTGATTTTTGGTGCGGGTATCGTTAGACAAGTGCCAAACGTGATCATTGATGAGGCTAGTCAAACGACAGTGCTAGATACACCAGAGGCGTCCCTTATTTTTGGAGAAGCAGTCTTAGGTGACATTGGAAAATGGGGCTTTATATTACTCATATTTATTGCTACTGTAGCGCTCATCAATTTACTCATCGCCAGCATCCCAAGAATATTGTCAGGTATGGCAAAGGACAAAATGTTGCCTTCTATTTTCGCAAGAGAACATCCAAAATATAAAACGCCTTATATCGGCATTATCTTTATTGGATTAATCCCCATGGTTGGCACATTTTTAATAGGTACAGATATCGATGGGGTATTTGTACTCATTCTAGCAGCCATATGTTCGTGGATATTTTTTTATTTATTGGTTAATATATCTGTTATACGTTTAAGGACGAGGCGGCCAGATTTGCATCGGCCATTTAAGGCACCTCTCTATCCTATACCTCAGTTGTTGGCTATTATCGGATTGATGATAACCTTCTTTTACTTGACACCTCCTTTCTTAAATGCTTCGCAGATTTATATCCCATTTTTCATCATGCTTGCGATTTGTGCAGCATATTCAATTATTTGGTTAAAAAGGCAGAGGGAAGATTTATGGAAGCCGATTGAGCCAGAGGAATTATTAAATCAACAGTCTTAGAAATGCCGAATAGTAGATACGATGTGATTATAGTGGGTGGTGGTTTTACCGGTGTGTCAGCTGCCAGAGAGTTAACTCAATTAGGAAAATCTGTACTGGTGCTGGAAGCAAAAGAGCGCTTAGGTGGTAGAGCTTGGTCAGCTGACCTGAACGGTGTGCCGATCGAATTAGGTGGTGGCTATGTCTACTGGAGTCAGCCACATGTATGGAATGAAATAAATAGGTATCATCTTTCAGTAAAGGAGAGGCCATATTATGCAAGAACAAACACGATGCAGCAAACTCGGTTCTTGATCAATGGAGAACTTAAGTTTGAATTTACAGCTGAGGAGTCAAAACAGATTAGTGCAGCATTCCAAGAATATGTAAAACCAGCGAAAGTAGTTTTTCCACACCCTTTTAATCCTTTTTATAATGATGAGTACAAGAAGTATGATTCACTGTCTAATGAGGATAGAGTCAACCAGCTGGAATTAACGAAACTACAGAAGATCACTTTATTAAGGACGACAAGCATACAGTGTAATAATGCGCCAAGTAATGGGGCTTATCTTGAAGCAATGAGATGGTACGCATTAGCCAATTCGCATGACGAAACTTATGCTGATAGCCTGAGTCGATTTTCTATAAAGGAAGGCACGACTCATTTACTTCATTGTATCGCTGAAGATAGCCAAGCTGATTTTGTCCTTCAGTCTAAAGTGGCAAAGGTATCAAAGACATCAACGGGTGTGGAAGTGTCTTCATCAACGGGTACGTATTCAGCTGAACACTGCCTTATTGCTACACCAGTGAATACATGGAAAAATATTGTATTTGACCCAATAATTTCAGATGAAAAGCTTCAGTTGTCCAATGAAGAATTATCAGGTAAGGGACATAAGATATATATTGAGCTAAAGGGGAAATTTAAAGATAGCCGGTGGTCTTCTATTAATACGCCGATACTCAGTGTATTACCTCATGTGATTGGTGATGAAAAATCTGTAGTTATTGCCTTCAGCAATCCAGAATTTCCGATGGAGGATATTACTATTGATTCTCTTCAACGGGAAATCAATCGATGGGACAAAGCGTATAAGGTCCTTGATTTCAAGTTTCATGATTGGTCAAAGGATGACCATATACTTGGAACATGGGGGAATTTTAGACCTCAACAATTTTCTAAATATTTTAAAAATGCCTTGACTCCAGAAGGCAATGTTTTTTTTTCCGGAGGTGATATCGCCAAAGGCTGGAGGGGTTTTATTGATGGAGCCATAGAAAGTGGTATTTCCACAGCAAGAAAAATATATAAAACAAAAATAGGGTGATAAAAGCATTATTGTTAGATTTTGGGAGCGTCATTAGTAAATCTTTATTCGAAAGGCATCGGGTGACAGAGGATGCATTAGGACTTGAAGAAGGGACATTGACTTGGAGAGGTCCATTTGATCCAGCAAGTGATGAGCTATGGATGTCGATGCAAAGAGATGAAATCACCGAACGAGATTATTGGTCTACAAGGGCTAAAGAAATTGGGGCTTTGCTAGGACATGATAATTGGACAATGCCAGACTTATTGAATGGAATGGGCGGTGATACTGATTATTCTAAAGTTTTGAGACCTCAAGCAGTTAGAACTATTGAACTGGCTAAGCGGGCAGAGCTTAAAGTAGGTATTTTAAGCAATGAAATTGAATTATTTACTGGTAAAGCCTTTGTAGACAACTTACCATTCAGAAAGCAATTGGATAGTTTTTATGATGCGACTCACTCTAAAATATTAAAACCTGATCCAAGGGCTTATAAGACAGCATTGGATGAACTACGATTAGAGCCGACAGAGGTCCTTTTTGTCGATGATCAGCTCAGAAATATAGTGGGAGCTATGAAGTGTGGACTCAGAACGCTTCACTTCGACATTACACAGCCTGATGCCTGTTACGAATATGTGCTCAGAGTACTTAATCTAAATAATCAACCATCATTTTTTAAAAGCAATTAAGCATATGGAATTTTCAAAAATAAATGAAGCAGGAGAGAAAGATCTTGTAAGGATAGATTTGCAAAAGGAGATGTGGAATGAGTGGAATGGGAAGGACCAATGGCATCCTATGGGCCATCCCAATGATTCATTAAAAAATCCGCCATTGATTATAAAGACGGGGCATGGCGTCCGTGTAGAGGATGTGGATGGAAAAACATATGTTGATGGAGTCGGTGGCCTTTGGAATGTGAACTGTGGCTATGGGCGAGAAGAAATTAAGAAGGCAATAGTGGACCAAATGGATGAGTTAGTATATTATTCTACATTTCGAGGAACGTCACATCCTAGATCAATTGAGCTGTCTCGAAAGCTGATTGAAATGACAGCGCACGAAAACATGAAGCGTGTCTTCTATAGTTCAGGAGGCTCGGATGCTATGGAAACTGCTTTACGCATCGCGCGACAGTATTGGAAAATATTGGGATTCAAAGATCGATATAAGTTTATCTCACTCAAACAAGGGTACCATGGTACTCATTTTGGTGCAGCATCTGTAAATGGCAATTCCCGATTCAGGCGAGCTTATGAACCAATGCTTCAGGGCTGCTTTCACTTAGATTCACCTTGGTTATACCGAAATCCCTACACTGATGACGATCCCATAAGACTGGGAGAAATAATAGCAGATCAACTGGATCGAATGATTCAGTTTCAAGGGGCGGATACAGTGGCAGCATTTATCGCTGAGCCGGTGCAGGGTGCTGGTGGCGTAATAGTACCGCCTGAAAATTTCTTTCCCTTATGTAGAGAAGTGTGTGACAAACATGGTGTCTTGTTCATCGCTGACGAGGTCATCACTGGATTCGGTAGGACTGGTAGTATGTTTGGATCTAGAGGGTGGGATACGAAGCCAGATGTCATGTGTTTGGCCAAAGGTATTTCATCAGGTTACATTCCATTAGGTGCTACCATGTTTAATGAAAAAATTGACGAGGCTTTTCATCAAAATGCTGATGGTTTTGGAAATATCGCTCACGGATATACGTATTCTGGTCACCCGCTGGGCTGTGCTGCAGCAATCGCATCTCTCAAAATTGTCGAAGACGAAAACTTACCTGATAATGCCGCGGTACAGGGTGAGTATCTGATGAAGAGATTAAAGCCCTTTGAGGATAAGTTTGAGACTGTAGGAGAGGTCAGAGGCAAAGGCTTAATGGTAGCCATTGAACTTGTCTCAGACAAAGAGAAGAAAACCCCAATGGCTAAACCATATGTAAATGCCATTTACCAAAAGTCCTTAGATCATGGTGCCATCATACGGACCTCAGGAAATAAGCTGATTATTTCGCCACCGCTTGTGATTCAACAAAGTGAGATTGATGTCGTCGTTGCTGCTTTAGAAGCAGCTTTTCAGGAGGTAAAGAGTTGAGTCCAATATTTTACTTAGACAGAATTTGTGGATTGTAATTCAGACTGTTGCTTAGGGGATTAACTGGATGATTGACTAGCAATCAATTCCAGTCTTGCACTAGAAGCTTATCTCAATCTCTTGATGATGTCTTTTGCTAGAGGGTATGGTAGCCCACCGTCCAGCAGATTGCAATAATCTGATGGCTTCCTGGTCGCAGGCTGGATGGAGTGATTTCTCTATTTTTATTTTATTTATTTCGCCGTTTTTCTTAATTCTAAATGATAGTGTGACAGTGCCTTGTGCTGTACAATGTTGTCGATTGATATTCTCTTCTATAAATTGCTGAAAACTGTCATATCCTATTTCAGGTGATGCCGTGATGCTTGGTTTGGCTCGTCTTGCATTTTTCTGGTATCCTGTCACGACGATTTCATCAAGGGTTACGGCTTCTTCTAAGATGACATCATATATAGAAGTTTCGATAGGATCAGAGATATTGACCTGCTCACTTAAGTATCCAGTATAGCTCACCTCGATGGCATGATGATTGGAGCTATCCATGACTAGTTCGTATTCGCCATGTATATCTGTGATAGTCCCAATCTCAGAGCCAATTAGGTGTATTGCTGCTCCGATTAGCGGATCTCCATAATTATCAGTTACTGTACCTTTGACTACACTTTTTTGATAGTCGTCTTTAATCGTAGATTTCCTTCGAACTGAATCGGGGTAAATCATGGAAGAACTCTTGGCATTAGGGCCGGTATATCCAGGGACTACCACTTCGTCGAGCACTATTCCGTTTTGCTCTAAAATGACATTAAACGAATCAGAGCTAAATTGACTCATGGGTATTTTCTGACCCATAAATCCATTATAGCTGACAGCGATCACAGGAGAATCCGAAGGTGCTATAGGAAGCTCGTACAGCCCCGTTTTATCCGTAAGCGTTGCAGTATTTGTTCCGTCAATCGATACGGGGGCACCAACTAGCGGTTCACCATTAATATCTGTCACTCGACCTTTGATCACTCGGCTCTGTAGTTCAGCTAAGCCAGTCTTGATTTGGTAGTCTTTCAAGTCTTTAGTGGGAAGAGTCGAGAGGCCTTCTTTTTGAGTTTTACTTGCTGGAGTTGTCTTTTTAATGTCATCGTCAGGACGCGAATAACTTGTTCCGTATGATTTACCAGCCTCTTCAGTTTCAGTGGTTGCGCTTGCATTAGCTACAGAGATAGCTTGGTCAAGAGGAATAGCTTGATTTATTTCATTATCCTGAGGAGCTTCGTCATCTATCGTTACACTGGCTGAACTTGTTGGTTGCCTTAGATTTCTTTTCTTGGATGCTCTTGTTTGATTTACTTCTTGAGGAACAGACATTGGCTGGTCCACTAGAACTGGCTGTTGACTCTCTTCCATAGCTATGTCATGCATAGCTATTTCTTTATCTATTGATGCCTCTTCGGTACGGCCCATATTGACTTGGAGTTTGTCGGTATCCGAGCTAAGGTGGTCACTCATGACAAAGACCACAGCAGCTAGCGCCATTAGACTGGCCGCGACAGTGAGGATTATTTTGAATTGTACTTTGCGAACTACAGCTGCTGGCTGATAAAGAATACTAAGCTTAGCATCATTAACGACAGCATAGCCCTCTAAGGCTTCAAACAAGAAGGGATCATCTAAGGCCTCACGTTCTAGTAGATGCCTATCTGTTGTCGAGATAGTGTCATCCGCGTAAGCTTGGAGTAATTCTCTTTTTCTTTGATCTGTCATGATTGCTCAATGCATATTTTAAGGTTTCGTCTGCCATTTTGAATCAGTGATCTGATTCTGGACCAGCTCATCTGTAGCTGATTGGCTATTTCTTTGTACGAGTTTTTATCTAAGTAGAACATCTTGATGCAAGTCTGCTGGGTATCGATAAGGTGCTCGATGCAAGACTCCAGCTGCTGCAGCTGTGCTTCTTTCAGATCTTCTTGAAAGGGGTGGAAGACTGCGTGACCGTTGATCTTGGCATAGCTATCTTTTTTGTCTAGCTCTTTTTTCTTTTTCCGCAGGACACCGAGACAATGATTCTTTGATACGATATAGAGCCATGACTTGAAGTGATCTACCTCGTGCTCCTGTACTTTCTTGACGACCAGCTCATAGATATCCATCACGGCATCCTTACTTTTTTCTTCATCATGTAGGTACTTGAGGCAAAGGCCAAAGACGAGCTCCACGTACTTGCTGTAGAGGTCTGACACATAGTCCATCTCTCCAGTCAGTCGGTATTGACTGAGTAGATTTTCATCTGATGACTCGATATGTGCTGACTTATACCATTTCACTGCGTGAGAAGTTACAACAATCTTAAGATGAGTTTGCGCCGTGATTTACATAAATCGAAGTAAATTTTTTTTGAAAAAGTACTTTAGTAAAAATGAATTATGTGAAAGGTATTGAAAGTCCTGAAAAATATGACTAAATTTGTCATGAATAATAATGTCATGAAAACCTTCTCGAATCTACTGAAGAATCAAAGAAAGAACTTACAGCTCAAGGTGAGGGATGTCGTTAAGGCATCTCACATTGACCAGGCACTCATCAGCAAATATGAAAATGGGCAGCGGCTTCCCGCCGAAAAGCACATGGCTGCATTGGCAGAGGCCTATGCCATTGATCCACTCACACTGAAGAAGGCTTGGCTCGCCGAGAAGATCGTATCTCTGGTCAGCTATGATCTTGACATTGCTATGGATGCTATGATTGCGGCTGAGGATCGAGTCGAGTACCTGCGATCAGAGCATAAGACTTTTGCTGTCGTGGAGTTAGGGCAGTCACTGCAGCAGAAATTAGATCGCATCGATTCGCTGCATATACTATGGAAGAGCCATAAGCCATTGAAGGGCACTCAGCTTGATAAGATGGAGCAGTACTTTTCACTACAGTACACCTATGAGAGTAATCGTATAGAAGGTAATACGCTGAGCTTGCAAGAGACGGAGCTGGTCATTTCTAAGGGGATCACCATCAGTGGCAAATCTATGACTGAGCATTTGGAGGCCATCAATCATGCTGATGCCAGCAGCTATCTTGTTGATTTGGTCCAGGATGAGGTGGTATTCGGTGAGCGTGTCTTGAGGGAGCTGCACAGCTTGGTGCTCAGAGGCATTGATAAAGAGAATGCTGGAGTGTATCGTAATGTGCCAGTCCGTATTTCAGGGAGTCAGCATGTACCACCGCAGCCATACTTACTTGATAAATTAATGGAGGACTACTTCTTGTATTATCAGAGGCATGCCTCTCAGCTGCATCCGGTGATTTTGGCGGCAGAGATGCATGAGAGATTGGTTTCCATTCATCCCTTTATAGACGGTAATGGTCGGACATCACGATTAGTTATGAATCTAATACTTCTTCGTCATGGATTTCCCATTGCTATTCTGAAGGGTGAGTTGAATAAGCGCCTGGCCTATTACAAAGCGCTAGAGGCTGTGCAGCTTGATGGTGATCCCAAGCATTTTTATCATTTAATATTTGATGAATTAATTGAGTCACTGGAAGCTCACTTAGAGCTGGCTGGGGTCGAAGATTTTTGACTGAGGGAATTTTTAAATTGATTTGCAGGCTCATTAATTAGAATGATCGAGCTACTAGACTACCTGTCAATTATAGCTATCACTGTAGGGTGACGCCTTATAATTTCTTTATAAAGGGGACTTTGGGCAAGGACAAAGTCTCTATTTGCAATAGATATCCCCATCACTATCAAGAACGGTATTGAAAATAAGTTTTTCCTTCTCTCCATAAAGTTTAGTCTTCTCATTTATGTAATCTTATAAACGCCTGCATCTCATCTTACGAATTATATTTTGAATTCAGTCATGCTAAAATCTTGTTTGTTATGAAATTTCAATTGCTGTCTATTTGGTGTTTTTGTTTATCCATGTTATTATCTATTGGTTGTCGACACTCTTATTTAAGTCACTTGACAGCATCCAATCTGGCTATTGGCTGCGGTACCGATATTTTTTATACTTCTTGTTTCCATTGCAGTACTACAGGAAAAGTAACTGATGAAAATGGAGAGGCTCTCATCGGTGCCGCCGTTCATATCATAGGCACCTCAGAAGGGACGACCACTAATATTGATGGAGACTTTGCTTTGAGTAGTGCTGTGGCTTTACCTTGGAAATTAGAAATTACCTATGCGGGATTTGAGTCGAAGATGATCAATATTTCAAAAGACGCAGAACATCACCTCGTCACTTTATCCCAAGGTATTATGATGGATGAAGTAGTCGTGACGGGATATTCTAATACGCCCCATAAAAGAGTGAACCATATTGGTAAAGTAAGAGCTGTCTCAGCGGGAATCAGTGAAAATCAAGGTCAGAATTATTCACACCATAATTATTTTTACCAAGATCATTATTCACCTCAAATCAATCAGACAGAACAATACGGCACAATTAAAGAGAACAAATTCCAAAGCCCGACTGACGAAGCACTATCTACTTTTTCTATCGATGTGGACCGAGCAGCTTATGCGAATGTCAGACGATTTCTCGATAATGGTCAGCTCCCACCAGCGGATGCAGTCAGAATCGAGGAGATGATTAATTATTTTGATTTTGATTATGACTATGCACAGCCCCAAGGAGCAGATCCCATCACAGTGCAATCCAGTCTCAGCACTTGTCCATGGAATCCTGAACATCGACTCTTGCACATCGGTATGCAGGCGAAGAAGATAAAAACGGACCTGCTTCCCGCTTCTAACCTTGTCTTTCTCATAGACGTATCAGGATCGATGAATGCACCCAACAAACTACCCTTGGTTAAGTCATCCTTCCATTTATTGCTGAATCAATTGCGCCCAGAAGATCGTGTCGCTATTGTGACCTACGCTGGTAATGCTGGTACAGTGCTGGAGTCTACCTCGGCTGCTGAAAAAAAGAAAATAATGAAAGCCATCAAAGGTCTAGGTGCTGGAGGGTCCACAGCAGGAGCAGCAGGGATTGAGGCAGCCTATGATATCGCAACCGAGCATTTTATCGAGGATGGTAATAATCGAGTCATTCTTGCAAGTGATGGTGACTTCAATGTAGGAGTGAATTCTGCCAAAGACCTGAAGACGCTGATTGAGAAAAAGAGCGAGTCAGGTGTCTACCTCTCGGTACTGGGCTATGGCATGGGCAATTATAAAGATGAGCAGATGCAAACCTTAGCAGATAGGGGAAATGGGAATCATGCCTACATCGATAATCTTCAAGAGGCACAGAAAGTCCTGGTGTCAGAATTTGGTGGGACGATGCACACCGTAGCGAAGGATGTGAAAATTCAAGTGGAATTTAACCCAGCGTATGTTCAGCAGTATCGATTAGTCGGGTATGAAAATCGAATGCTGGAGAAAGAAGATTTTAATAATGACAAGAAAGATGCTGGTGAAGTGGGGAGCGGGCATGTGGTGACAGCACTCTACGAAATTATTCCCGTCGGTAGCCATAGCCAATTTGCGAGCTCAGTAGACGCCCTTCAATATCAACAAGCCAAGAAAGAGCCCGCGGGTATTTTGAATCAAGAATTGGCCACTGTTAAATATCGGTATAAACTTCCTGAAGCTAGTAAGAGTGTGGCGCGATCACTAACTGTATCCAGTAAGGAAATAAGTATAGATGATGTTTCTAAGGACGTGAGATTTGCGGTAGCAGTGGCGGCTTTCGGCATGAAGCTGAGAGAATCTGCTTATGCCCAAATATATAAGTATGAGGAGATCATCAGGTTAGCAGAGAGTGCAAGATCGAAGGACAATCACGGCTATCGTGCAGAGTGTATTCGGTTGATGCGAGTGGCAGCACAGCTGAGTGATGGCTTCTTGGCTGAGAAATAGGACCTATTTGGCTCTGATGATTATTTACGATTGTAAAAGCATTTGCCGATGACATTGGTAATCAGCATCATCGCATTCACTTCGCTGGAGAACATGCTGCAGTCCTGATGAGAGAGGTAGGAGAGGTGCTATGGATTATGTCTAATGCGAAGCTTTTAAGCTATTGGGGCGACGGGCATAAATTGATCTATTATTATGGATAATCCTTTTTGATCAATTGTGTCCACATACTCAGAGCTTGAAGCTGTATACATTTTCATTTACTCTTGTATAAAGTTGATCCGTGTAAGATTTATGCCTGAATGCCATAGGGCACACCCAATCCAATATATCTTTCAGATAAACTCTGATGCCTTGATCCTACCATCAGACGAGCCTCTTCTAAATTACCGCTTACCATGAAAAACTGACCGTTCACACAGCCAAGGTGACCGCTTACTCATTGACTAAATTATTCTGTGTGAGATAACTGATATTGGCTGTAATAACTAAATCTAAAATTATGAAACAATACATCTTTATGATTGCCTTTTTGGGCTATACGTATTCTTTAGTAGGGCAAGACCAGCCTGGTCTACATGTGGCAGAAAATCATACGGTTTTATTTGGAAAGGATACGACGACCAATGGCATTAAGTTACTTTGGTATCCTTCAAGAGCAGCATTTCGAGCTGGCAAAACAAATACAACAGAATGGATACAAGAAAATGTAGGATTCTCCTCTGGAGCATTTGGAGTTGATACTGAGGCAAGAGGAAATTATAGTTTTGCCACAGGCAGATCTACATGGGCAAATTCATTTGCAGAAAGCTCATTTGGTCAGTATAGTCTTGGTGGTGGAGACCTGACAGTTTGGACATTAACCGATCCCTTATTTGAAGTAGGGAATGGCCTTAATTCTTCTAATCGAGCTAATGCATTCACCATTTACAAAAATGGAAATGCTGAATTTCAGCGTTCTATCAGGCTGGGTGATCAAGCAGTAAATTCGTCAGTATCCAATGGGACGATCAGATATAACGGATCAGATATCCAAGGACGTGTAGGAGGCTCATGGCAATCATTGACGAGTGGCAATGGATCAGGAGGAGCGACACCTTGGTCTACAGCAGGATCGAATATTTACTATACGACGGGAGATGTGAGTGTTGGTACTTCATCAAGTATTGATGAATTAACTGTGGGTAGCTCTGGAAGTCTTAATAATGACACGGGCATTAGTTTGAGAAATATGACTTCCTTTGGCTTGCCAGGTCAGCCGCCTTTCACCACTACTAAAGTGGGTAGAATCTGGCAGACCTCCAGTTCACTTAATCTGGGAATCCCTAGTGGTGATGCCAAACTGAGTTTCTTTGACTCGACTATTAGATTCGATAGTCCAGATTTGCAGACAAAATGGGGATTTAATTTTCAGCATGTAGAACCTAACTTTTCGACGGCATACAGAAACCAAACCTGGTTGAAGAAAGCGTGGAGAGGAGACTTAGGAGATTATCTCTATATCGGTTCTACAGGAAATAGAGCGATAACCAATCAGCATGCCATGGTCCTATCTCAATCTGGAGGCATACAGTTCGGCAAGGGCAATACGAATGATGGAGATGGCTTAGGAACAAGTAGAATACAAATGAATTTTAACTCATTTTATAATAGCATCCAATCGACAGAGCCATTACGTATTTCTGCTACTGACGAAATTAATTTCTATGCTACAGGCGGAACTGGGGGTGTGACCATCGGGACGACCGTTTTACCTAATGGTTACAAACTGGCAGTAGACGGTAAGATTGCTACGGAGGAGGTGCTGGTTCAGCTGTCAGGTAATTGGCCTGACTATGTCTTTGATGAAACTTATGAGCTTCTGTCATTAGACAAGGTAGAATCATTCATAGCAGAGTATAAGCATTTACCTGGTATTCCATCAGCGACAGTTATCGAGGAAAAGGGAATTGAAATTGGCGAAATGCAAAAAATGCAAATGGAAAAAATCGAGGAATTGACCTTATACATCATAGAGCTACAGAAAGAGATTAAGTCACTAACATCTAAAGTCGACTCGCTATGAAAAAGATAATTCTACTTCTACTTTTAGGATTGCTCTCTACGACGATATGGTCACAAATAGATCTTGATGATGAGTTACAAAAAAAGCTAAAAGGAAAGACTAATTTTCAAGAGATTAAGCAGATCTCATTAGATCATTACAATCAATTATCTATCACGGTAAATCCTTCAGACAAAAGTCAAACTAAACATGTCAATAAACAATTAAAGCACCTTAACCGTAAGTTTTGGATCGACGAATTCTATTTGAATGCCGATGGTACACCAGGTAACCGGGCTAAGATTGATTATGATGCCGTCGTAAAATTAAAAGTTCAGGATAAGAATTTGAAAAGCGCTCAGCCAAATCCGTGGGTCTTGGAAGGTCCTTTAAACATCACTACCTCAAGCCTTGGTGTAGTAGATGGAATAGGCCGTTTTGATCATATAGCTTTCCATCCTACAGATGCAAACATTATGTGGGCAGGATCACCACTCGGAGGATTATTCAAAACAGTAAATGGAGGGTCTTCCTGGGTTCCTCTCACATCGTATTTGCCTTCATTAGGCGTAGCAGGAATTGCAATAAACCCTAATAACCCAAATATAATTTATGTGATGTCAGGAAGTACAAATGATGGGCCTGTTTTTTTTAGTAGTACGAATTATGGCCAAGGTAATAATGGTGTTTTTAAATCCTCCGATGGTGGGATGACATGGAGTCAAAGTGGCTTAAATGGAAGAATAGGTCGGGACATATTGATTCACCCGTCTAATCCTAATATCATATTAGCAGCAACGGGATCAGGCGTTTACCGAAGTACAAATGCTGGTGCAAGCTGGACACAGAGCAATCTTTTAGGTGATGTAAGGGACATAAAGTACAAACCCGGAAATCCAAATGTTGTCTACGCGGTAAGGGTCAATAGATTTTTTAAATCTACTGATGGCGGCTTAAATTTTTCCGAAAAGACAAATGCAGAACTTAATGCTGTGCCCAATGGAAGAATTGTCATAGGCACCACAATAGATAATCCAAATCGAGTATACCTTTTCTCGGGCCCTAACATAGATGACAATAATGATGGCGAGCCAGACAGGTTCAAAGGTTTTTTTAGTTCGGGGAATAGTGGAGAATCCTTTACGAGAATAACCCAAACTCCAGTCTTATTTTCCAGTACTCAAGGTGTAGATGTTCCAAATGATCAATCTGGATATGATATTGCTATAGCCGTCAATCCTCTTAATGAAAATGAAATATTTGTTGGTGGATTAGTGGTGTGGCGCTCTATCAATGGAGGATTTTCATGGAGTCAAGTATCTGCTTACTGGGATTATGCCTTTCAAGCCAACTATATGCATCCTGACATTCACGAATTAAGTTACAATCCATTGACCAACCAATTATTTTGTGCTAATGATGGTGGAATTTACAGAAGAGATGTAAGCTCTTTTGACTGGATTCCATTCTACAATGGTCTCAGTGCTGCAACTTTTTACCAATTTGAAATAGAAGACGATAATGGCAAGCTATGGGGCGGAGCTCAAGATAATGGGATTATGGTTCAGAGTTCTGGCGCAACTTTTTTTAATTACAACGGTGGAGATGGATTCGATGTAATGACGGATCATCCATATGATGTTGATGATGGTAATGGTGACGATATATATTATACCGTAAATAGATCTGTTTGTGTAGATAAGATTTTTAACAACTGTACAAGAAGCGTTGATGGCAATCAGGAATTTTTTGGTAAGCTCGCGATGAGTCCAGCTGATGAAGATGAAATTTATGTTGGTTACTCGCATGGGTTGTTTTTCAGCGATAATAATGGGATTGATTGGGAAGAAGTAGCATTTGGTCCGGCAAATTGGTGTATAACAAGCTGCAGAAATAGAGATAAATTAATTTATTTCGCTGGTAACAACGGTTCTGGTCAAAGACTTTCTAGGTGGGACGGAGCATTTGGTTTACCTGGAATAGAAACGAATCTGACAAATAACTTAGTTTCAGCTGGTTATAATTCGAATTTAAAGATTACTGACATAGATGTCTCCCGAAATGATTTTACAAAATTTTATGTATCTGTTGGTGGAATCGATTCAGATAGTAAAGTCTTCTTTACGAACAATGGGGGTAATACCTTCAATAACCTGACTCATGATCTACCCAACGTACCCATCTTCTGTGTCAAAACAGATGAGACCAATGGAGTTTATGCAGGCACATCTATTGGCATATACTATCTCCCCTTTGGAAGCTCTAACTGGCAACCTTTTTATAATGGCCTGCCAAATGTAGCTGTCACCGAAATAGAATTAGCATCCAGTGACCCTGATAACCTAGGAGTTCCACCTTTTACTAAAGTCTACGCTTCTACTTTCGGCAGGGGAATCTGGTCCGCAGATACTTATAATAGTTGTGCTAACTTTCTATCAAAGACTGGAAATGTACAGGGTCAACAGTTCTATGAGGCTGGCACACAGCTGACATCGACACAGGTGTTGAGCGGAGGCCAGTATACTGAACTTAAATTAAACGCTGGCAATCGAGTCAGGCTGTTACCGGGATTTCATGCACCGACGGGACATTATATGAAGACTTATTTGGAAGGATGTGAAGGAGATGTACTTAGCAATTGATGGATCAATAGTATATCGTTTGTTTATGTTTTTTTAAGACATTTATTATTTGCACAGGTTTGGCTAATCATTAATAATGGTATTAATGAAACTATTTAAATCTGTGCAAATTTTATGCACTGGCTAAAATAAGGGCTATACAATCTCCCGAATCACCTCACCCTCCACATCAGTCAGTCGAAACGGCCGACCCTGAAAATCATAGGTGAATTTCTCATGATCAAATCCCAGCTGATGTAAGATCGTCGCCTGAATATCGAATGGAGTTACTTTACCATCGGTAACTGAATAACCGACTTCATCAGTGGTGCCATGAGTTACACCTTTCTTAATTCCACCGCCTGCCATCCACATGGTGAAGGCTTCGGTATGATGATCTCGGCCTTTATATGCCATCGGCTTACCTTCTCTATTTTCAGCCATCGGCGTTCTGCCAAATTCTCCACCCCAGACCACGAGAGTCTCATCCAGCAGTCCGCGTTGCTTTAGGTCTTTGAGTAGCGCCGCGATGGCCTGATCAGTGTCTTTGCACTTATTCCATAGACCTCCATCGAGTGACGTGCTATCATCTGTGCCGTGGCTGTCCCAGCCCCAGTCAAAGAGCTGTACGAACCTCACTCCTTTTTCCACCAGCTTACGAGCGAGTAGGGCATTATTTGCGAAGGATTCCTTACCAGGCTCAGTGCCATACATCTGGTGAATGTATTCAGGCTCTTTAGTGATGTCCATTACACTGGGGACAGAGATCTGCATACGGTAGGCCATCTCATATTGGCTGATGCGGCTGAGGGTTTCTGGATCACCGTATTCTCGATATTCTGTTTCGTTGATTTGATTGATGGCGTCTATGGAGGCGCGCCGCATGTCTCGAGTGATGCCCTCGGGATTTTCCAAGAAGAGAACAGGATCGCCGTGGGAGCGGCACTGCACACCCTGATATACAGAGGGAAGGAATCCGCTGCCCCAGATGCTTTTGCCTGCACTGGGGTTACTGCCGCCTGATACGAGCACCACGAAGCCCGGCAGGTCTTCATTCTCTGTACCGAGACCGTAGGTCACCCAAGACCCTATGCTTGGTCGCCCGAGCCGCGCTCCACCTGTATGCATCAGCAGCTGTGCTGGGGCATGATTGAACTGGTCCGTGGTGACGCCTTTTAAGAAGGATACATCATCTACGACCGTAGCCAGATGCGGCATGTAGTTAGAGACCCAGGCTCTTGAATCGCCGTGCTGACTGAAGCTAGCCTGTGGTCCCAGCATTTTAGGTACTCCTCGGATGAAGGCGAATTTTTTCCCCTTGAGCAGTGAGTCAGGGCAGTCTTGCCCATCGAGTTTAGCGAGCTCCGGTTTGTAATCGAATAATTCTAATTGTGAGGGTGCCCCAGCCATATGGAGGTAGATGACTGACTTTGCTTTTGGTGCCAGGTGGCGTAAGCCTTGACGCAGCGTGTCTGACATACCGTGATGAGAGCCTTGTGCGAGACCTGCTTGCCCAGGCACCAAGGCACCCATGGACATGCCACCCAGCCCGATCAGACTGGTCTTGAGAAACTGCCTTCTGGTGTTATGCTGAGTGCGGTAATGCAGCGCTTCTTTGGCAATGTTATTTCTAATCTTGGACATCCGGTTTTAGCTTTTAGTGATGACTTCATCAAGGTTTATGATGGTATTGGACACGAGCACCATGGCGGCGAATGAGGCTTCCTTATTCGTGCTAACACCTTGACACATTGCCCGTCTGGCTTTGGCATTGCTTCTATATTTTTGACTCGCTTCTTGGTGTAGGTCTGTCAAGACCCTCAGACGCTGCTGATCGATTCTTTCGCCAGTGACGGATTCATAGGCTTGATCGATCATGGATGCGATGCTTTCTTGTTCATCCCATACGTTCTGGGCTATTTTTTTGGATATGTCTATGTACACAGAATCATTCAGGGTGACCAGTGCCTGCAGCGGAGTGTTAGTCCGGATTCTTCTGGATGAGCATACTTCTCTCTCTGCACCATCAAAGCTCAGCATGGATGGATAGGGGCTGGTCCGCTTCCAGTAGGTATATACGGCTCTACGGTACTGCTCATCATCATCACTCATCTTCCACGATGATCCATCATAGGGCGCCAGCCACACACCTTCAGGCTGATAAGGCATCACGGGAGGGCCATACATCTGATCATTCAGCTGCCCTGATGCCAGTAGGACTTGATCTCTGATTTGCTCGGCTGACAGCCTGACTCTGGGCATTCTGGCATAGTAGAGATTATAGGGATCTTTCTCCAGGTGTTCTTCCGTGGTCTTAGTGCTTTGCAGGTACACCTCAGAAGTGACTATTTCTTTGATTAATCTTTTGAGACTCCAGTCATACTCGTGCATCATCTGATAGCTCAGATAGTCTAAGAGCCCTTGGTGAGTTGGTGCGGCTCCTTGTGTTCCGATGTCTTCTAAGGTCTCTACGAGGCCGCGACCGAAGAGCTGTTCCCAGACTCGGTTGACGATCGTCCTGGAGGTCAGTGGATGTGTAGGCTCCAGCATCCACTGCGCCAACCCTAAGCGATTCATGGGGGCATCAGTAGGGTAGGGATTGAGGCTTGCTGGAGTGCCAGCGCTGACTTCTTCTCCAGGATCCAGCCAGCTGCCTCTGGTAAATACATGAGTCGGCCGATACATATCTTCTGGATTGTCCATCATGATGGGTGTGCTGGGTATCTCCGAGGTGATCAGCTGCCAGTACTTCTCATACATCTGAGAGCCTTCGTCTGTTTCTACACCCGGAAAGGCAGCATCGAAATGCAGCCAGTCAAACATGACGTGATTGATATTTGTATCATTATCTATCTGCCGGGGATGTTCGTACACGAAAAAGAGATCGTGTGTTCCGGATGTTTCCTTCACTGGAAAGGTATTCGTGAGCCATTGGCCATTTGTACCTTCATCAAATCGGAGCGTGGTGATGACCTTTCCTTCAGGATGATCCAGCCTGATCTCACAGGTGCCTCCACTGACAAATACCTTGTATTTGATGATGAGCTCATTTCTATCTGTCAGGTTTATATTTTTGAATCTGGCTGTGGCGTGATTTCTCACCACCAAGAATTTGGTGTCACCTAATGCTGCGTTCGTCAGAGAATCTGCGGTCAGAGAATTTCTGGCAGGGCTCAGTGTCTTGATGAAGGTGATGATTTTCTGCTGTTCTGCTTCATCTACTTTTTGACTTAGATAAGAGGATATCTCAGAGAGATCTTGTTGCTGTGCTGCGTCGTAGTGGCGGATTTTAGGGTAGTCATCCAGCGAGTCTTCATCTCTGGTATTATTAAAGAAAGCGGCGAATTCATAGAACTCTTTGTGGGTGAATGGATCGTAGGGATGGCTGTGACACTGCACACAGGCGAAGCTCGTACCCATCAGTCCTTCCCAGGTCGTGGCGACTCTGTCAAGGACAGCGGCAGTTCTGAATTCTTCATTATCCGTGCCCCCTTCGTCATTGGTCATGGTATTCCGATGGAAGGCGGTGGCGAGATACTGGTCATCAGTCGGATGACCTAGTAGATCGCCTGCCAGCTGCTCGGTGATGAATTGATCGTAGGGCATGTCTTGATTGAAGGCTTTGATCAGCCAGTCTCGGTAGCGCCAGATATCACGGGGCTGATCTCTCTCGTATCCTTTCGTATCTGCGTATCGAGCTATGTCTAGCCACATAGAGGTCCACTTCTCACCATAGTGGGGTGAGGCTAATAAATCGTCAATCAGCGCTTCGTAATGGTCTTTCGTGGGATCAGAGAGATAGAGATTCGCTGCGTCTGATGAGAAGGGCATGCCTATGATATCGAGAGCTGATCGTCTAAGTATGGCTTCTGGTGAGGCCTGTGCTGAAGGTGCGAGCTCCTGCTCTTCCATTACCTGACTGATATAGCTGTCCACATCGGTGTGTCCCCATGCAGCTGAGGGTGCTGGTATCTGGGGTGACTCGATGCTTTGATACGCCCAGTGTTCGCCCCACGTTGCGCCTTGGTCTACCCATCGTGTCAGAATATCTATTTCTTCTTCGCTCAGTGGTTCTTCTTGGTAGGGCATTCTTTCTTCTGGATCTTCAGCCGTGAGTCGCTTGATCATTTCTGATTTTTGCGCATTGCCTCTGACGATGCCATGGGCTCCTGATGGCAGCTTAGCGATTGCTTCTTCTTCAAAGAGGAGGCTGAATCCTGCCTGCTGCTTCACTCCACCATGACAGCTGATGCACTTCGCATTGATGATGGGTTTCACCTGGCTGCTGAAGTCGATTGTATCTGAAGAGTCATTATTGCACCCAATGAGGATTCCTAAACATACGATGATGATGGACGTATTTTTTAACATGCGAATCGATATAGGCCTTAATTTAACTAAAAATGGGCAGTGTGTCTGAACTGGAACAAGCCCTTTTTAGATAAAATCAATCTATAGTAATATTCAAATAAGACTGAAATATCGACATTATTAAGTCGATTAATCCAACATTAACTATATTTGTGGTCTATACAGCCATTAGATTCATCCACATCATAATCACAGCGGTATGCTTGATATTAATCTAAAGTACCTACGCCATAAGCACAAACTATCCCAAAAGGACCTAGCAGATGCAATGGATCTACCCCGAACCACTTTGGGGGATTACGAGCGAGGGAAGACGGAGCCCAGTTTGGCCATGCTGGTGATGCTGGCTGATCATTTTGATGTCTCGATAGACCATCTCGTCAGGACTAATCTGAGTCACAGAGACTTAGAGATCATGAAGAATAAAGAGCTCAGGATCTTAGCCATCTCAGTGGATAAGGATAATCAAGGGAATATAGAGTTGGTAGACACCAAGGCTGAAGCAGGATATTTGGATAGCTACCAAGATCCAGAATACATCCGCGATCTGCCTAAGATTTTATTTCCGAACATTCCGCAAGGGACATTCCGAGGCTTTGAGATCAAGGGAGACTCCATGCTGCCCGTAGAGCCAGGGAGCATTATCATTTCTCAGTATGTAGAGCGGCTGGCAGACATGAAGGATGATCGGACCTACATTATCGTCAGTAAGACTGACGGGCTGGTCTATAAGCGAGTGCGTCTGGACAAAAAGAAAAAACAACTTACCCTTATCTCGGACAATGACGTCTACCTGCCTTACAGCATCAGCTTCGAGGAGATAGATGAGATCTGGCAATACTATGCCCATCTCAGCTTCTCTGATAGCAAGGCCACATTCAATTATATGATGGAAGAGAAGATCAATGACATCCAGCGAAAAGTATCAGGTATACATGAAAAGTTAAATGTGTCATAAGCTTACTTAAGGTGCTTATTCGAGAGATGGTTGTTAGTATTCAATGTGCTGCATACGAATGAGGACTATGTATCATTTATAAATTTGGTAAAGACGGACAGCCCTGAC
>CALFUK010000162.1 GCA_937929945.1 uncultured Saprospiraceae bacterium | reverse complement strand
AAATAAGCATATGGCCATAGTCTCGGCATTATCGACGAAGCACCTACTGGGAATCAAATACATCACAGCTCAAGACATAGAGACCATATTCACGACTGCTGATAACTTCAAGGAAGTCCTCAATCGGCCTGTCAAAAAGGTCCCCTCACTCAGAGACATCACCGTGGCTAATCTTTTCTTTGAAAACTCCACGCGGACGAGAATGTCCTTTGAGCTGGCGGAAAAACGACTCTCTGCAGATGTGATCAATTTTTCGGCATCTTCTTCGTCAGTAAAGAAAGGAGAGACGTTACTGGATACAGTCAATAACATCCTCTCGATGAAGGTGGACATGATCGTCATGAGGCATCCTGCGCCAGGAGCTGCTTTCTACCTTTCCCAACACATAGAAGCCAGCATCGTGAATGCGGGAGATGGCACCCATGAACATCCCACTCAGGCCCTACTGGATGCATTCTCCATCAGAGAGAAACTGGGCTCAGTAAAGGGGAAGAAGATTGTCGTCGTAGGAGATGTGAAGCACTCCAGAGTGGCACTCAGCAACATCTTCTGCCTCCAGAAGCTGGGTGCACACGTCGCCGTATGTGGGCCACCTACGCTTATACCTAAGCATATCAGAGAGCTAGGCGTAGATGTATTTTATGATGTCAAGAAGGCTTTAGAGTGGTGTGATGTAGCTAATATCCTCAGGATTCAGCTGGAGAGACAGGACATCAAGTATATCCCTTCACTCAGAGAATATGCGCTGTATTACGGAGTGAATAAAGACCTGCTCGACTCTCTATCTAAGAAGATTGTCATCATGCACCCAGGACCGATCAATCGTGGCGTAGAAATCAATAGTGATGTCGCAGATTCAGAACAGTCCATCATCTTAGATCAAGTAGAAAATGGCGTAGCTGTACGCATGGCGATCCTCTATCTACTGGCATCTGGCAACCCTGCATGACGAGTCTATCCCCGTTAATAAACTATTAAAGGCTAATGCCTCTCGAATTTAGACCTTACCTTTGTGGTTGATCTAATTATAACCGCAACAAAATGAGATTCATATTTACGATTCTTTGCACCATCATGGCCTTATCACTATCGGCTCAAGATGGGATGAATATCCAAATAGACATTGAAAACTACCCTCAAGATACGGCTGTCATAGGCTATTATTACGGTCAGAATACTCTGGTGCAAGATACCCTCTTCAAGGAGCCAGACGGCGGATTCGTATATCAAGATAGTGCTGCGCTGGAGCCTGGAGTATACATCATACTACTGAAGCCAGATAATCAGTTCGTTCAGTTTTTAGTAGGAGAGGGGGATCGTGAATTCGAGATTGCTTTTGATTATAATGATCTTGCTACCTTAAGCTATAGTGGCTCTCCAGAAAACGCTCTATTCAGCGAATACATGGCCTTTCTATCGGAGAAACGGAAAATGAGAACAGACTTAGAGGCCTCATTTGCTGAGGCATCATCTGCTGGCGCTGACTCGCTAAGTATACAGGCTTCAATTGACGCTTTAGATAAGGAAGTAGAGAGCTATCAACAATCATTCATAAATAAGCACCCAGAAAGCATCACTACGCTACTGATCAAGGCTAACCGACCAATTGATAATCCTGATTTTGAAGGGACGCCAGAAGAGATCAATCAACAGAAATATCAATACTTTAGAGAGCACTACTTTGATAACATTGAGCTGGGTAATCCATTGAGCCTGCGCACACCATTCCTTCATGACAGAGTGAATTATTTCATGCAGAAGCTGACGTATCAGGTTCCCGATTCTTTGAATCTGTCCATCGATCATTTGTTAGAGAAAGTCTCTCCTTCAGAAGATACTTATCAATACTACCTGAGCTACTTCCTGAATGAATATGCTAACTCTAAAGTCGTCGGTCTCGACGCTGTCTACGTATACCTCACTGACAATTACTACAAGAAAAATAAAGCACCCTGGGTCGATGAAGAGAATCTGAAAAAGATCATTGACAATGCCGATAAAATCTCACCGACACTGATCGGTAAGACGGCACCTCCGTTCGAAGTGTTTCAGCAGGACGGGACTAAGATCACACTGGACGAATTTGATGCAGACTATAAAGTGCTCTTCTTCTGGAGGCCTGACTGTGGTCACTGCGAGAAGGCTGTGCCCGACATCAAGAAGTTCTACGCTGACTATGCGGATAAAGGCGTTAAGATCATGGCGGTGTGCACTAAGCTGGGGAAGGAATACGAGAAATGCTGGAAGGGTGTAGAGGATAAGGACATCGGAGAATTTGTCAATGTAGGAGACCAATACCAACGATCAAAGATCTTAGCTAATTATAACGCCAGCCGTACGCCCAAAATATTCGTCTTGGATCGAAATAATAAGATCCTCATGAAAGGCATCGGCGCACCTCAGCTACCTGATGTCATGGAGGAGTTACTGCGCAGGGCTGATGCACAAGCGAAGAAGTAGAGTCAAACTCTATTGTTGGATCTTTCTAAATGTGTCTACTAAGAATGATTTACTGGCGTAGTCGGTCTACTGAATAAAGTCTGCTGTCTGCTCGAATTGGACTTCTTTGATTTTTTTATCGAGCTGGTCTAACTCAGAGCTCATGAGATAGTCTTTGTCATCTACATAGTTATACGCATAGCTGATCTCTCGCTTAGCTTCGTAACAAAAGAAACCTGCATCATAGCATAGTGTGGCGTAGATCCTGGCGAGGTTCATACGTGGCTCCATTCGTTCGGGAAAGATTGACTTAGCTAAGAAAAAATCTTCACTTGCCTTAATGAGCTCCATGGTGTCTGCATGGACTCGAGCTTGGTGAAGTTTCTCATGATACCAGAACTCTAGTCGTTCTAATTTTTGCTGTTCGCGCAGAAGTAAGACTGAATCCATCTGAGACTCTACATATGACTTCTCTTTAATCTCGAAGACGGGAGCCGTAGTCAGGTAGTGATGTGCCAAAAATAGGATGATCAATGCACTACCAATCAGCATGATAGTCTGCCTTTTTATTAGTCCACTCATATTATAAATGTAATAATTCTATATAAATTATTGGGTGCGTCGATCAGGTTTCTCTGTTTGCTCTAATCTTAGATATCACTTCCTTTACGATCATTCACCCTACCTGAACTTAGCTAAGTCGCAGCGACAAGATTCATAAAGCTTTGTAACTATACGAACTCATAGTTACGCTCATCCAGCGATAAGATCATATCCGAATCTAGCTGGATGTCCTGACTGTTCATGTACAGTGCTGCTGTGATACCTCCTAAGATCGGTGCTAAGACTAAGCCGACGAGTGGTATCAGAAAGAGCACATATGCGACCATGCCTATGCCTACCGCAGCACCTGCATGAGATTTGATAATGGCGAAACTATCCTTAATGCTCAGTCCGAATTGTTCTGTATAATTGTCCAAGAAGACAACGCCAATAAAGTAAAACTGAACCAAAAGGACTGTAGGTGATTTGAGTATGGAAAAGCCCACGACACTTAGTAAGGTCCCAAGGATGAAGCTGATCACGATCTCCTGTATCCAAGCTCTGATACTGACATGGATCATTCTTTTTTGCGCTTTAATGAAGTCTTTGAATTGAGGACGGTAGTTTCTGTTCTTTATGATATTCAGTGTATTGACCACGCAGTAGAATATGATAATCTCTACAAAAATCAGGATCAAGTATTTGTAGCTACCAGATATAAATAGCTCTGTGCCAAACTCCGATATATTACCTGCGAGCATGGAGGCAGACTGGAATGCAGACACTGATGTCTCTTCAGCACTAAGCTGACTAAACCACTCTACGAAGACTCCGATGAATCTGAGTGAGATCAAAGCTGATAAGATCAATCCCGTGATGACCACCCATTTGATTTTAAAGAGTCCTTTCCAGACTTGGTTTTCTTTTGCAAATTGATACGCCCGCTTGTGTAATGGTAGGACTGCTGCCAGCTGACCTATGACCTTGAGATTCGTATTTGCTTGACTCATATTTATCGTTTTGTTTTGTTCGCACTACGACATCTTGCGGAGAGATAGGTAGATCGAAGACTCAGCTGAATGGACATCTTGACTGAGTTCTGTCATAAGTTATGTATAATTCCTCTTTAATCACTTATTTTTGGTTCTGGGTGGCGAAAATTTCTACCAGCGTATGAGTTTATGCGATAAGCAAATATTTAAGTCTGTCTATCTGGAGCTGAGCGAGCCGCTGCAACGATTCATGCAGTCTAAGGGTTTAGGAGCAGATACCAGTCTAGATATAGTGCAAGAAAGCTTCATCAGGTTGTGGAATAACTGTGCTAAAGTCCTCCGAGACAAAGCCAAATCATATCTCTATACCACGGCTAATAATATCGTGATCGATCAACACCGAAAGACTAAAACAGCACTAAAGTACAAGGAGCAAACATCAGCTACTGGCATAGAGAGAGAAGACGGCCAGTACATCTTGGAGTCTTCCGAATTTAAGGATAGGCTGGAAGCTGCGATAGACTCCATACCTACCGGGGCTAAAGAGGTATTTATCATGTCTCGCTTCGATGATAAGTCATACAAAGAGATGGCAGATCTGCTCAATCTAAGCGTCAAAGCCATCGAAAAGCGGATGTCTATTGCCTTAAAGCATTTGGCGTCTAAAAATTTAAAATTAAAAAAGTAGGGTATACCCCAATGAGTACGTTATAAACATATAATGGCGATCGAAACAGACATATTATTATCGAAGTGGTATCAGCGTACGATCACAATAGAGGAACTTCGTGTCCTGGAGTCTGAGTATGATCTTGCAGCTCTCTCAGAGACACTCAAAGGCATGGAGCAGCTGGAGCTGGAGGTGGTGCCAGCTGAGCTCGGATGGTCTGCACTAGAGCTGATGATGGAAATCGAGCAGCCAGATACAGCAGGCTCTGTGCAATCGTCAGGGTTAGGTCGAAGAAAATATCTATTGTGGTCTCTGATTGCAGTAGTATTGGCAATAGCAGCTTATCTATTCCTGTCGAGTCGAGATACGGTGATTAAAAACGAAGGACACGAGGAGATGATGTACGCTTTCTCAGAAGGGAGCCAGTCACTCATCAGTCCTGGATCTCGAATCAGCTACGACGACGAAGGATTCGAAGAAAGCCGACAGATATCCCTCTCCGGTGAGGCATTCTTCCAAGTGACCACTGGAGAATCTTTCAGTGTGAAGACGGCCTCAGGGCTCATCACGGTACTGGGTACTGCATTCGATGTATGGCAGATCAGCGACCATACGCTCAGAGTAGAGTGTTATGAAGGTAGAGTCTCCGTCCAGTCTGCTCAGGGGCAAAAGGTCATCCTGTCAGCGCAAGAGGCTGTCTATATCCGACAAGACAATTTAGAAGCAAAATCCAAAATAGACCGTCAGCTTCCCGATTGGAAGACCCAAACAAAACAATATGTCGGTATTACAGTTAAAGATTTGATCAGGGATGTGTCCAGATTTTATGATTATCAGCTAATTTTAAAGGATATTGATCAGTCTGACCTGTTCACGGGTGTTATACCCATTAACGATATTGAGAAAACCGCTGATTATCTAGCGACCACGCTGGGCCTACAATATGAGAAAAGAGCTAAGTCATATATTTTTACGCAGAAGTAAATCTTCGATTTACAGCTTATCTTGTATATGTATTTTTTTTCTCATCAGCTCGCAGATCTCCGCTCAAGAGACCACTACACTGCAATTTTCTGAGGCTACAGCCTTAGAAGTACTCGAAGAGTTAGAAGCTAGCCTGGATCAGACCATTAATTACAATCATGAGTTTTTGCCAAGTGGTCAGTTTAGTTTTTCGGCTACCGGAGCTGATGATGAGCTGCTGCTGGTCGTCTTCAATGTATTAGATCGAGATTATGTTAGACTGGGAGAGAAGGTAGTGGCATTAAGTCATCTACCACTCTCGGATGAGAAAAGACTCTCGGTGCCGCGCATCACAGGTACCATCCGCAATGAATCAGGCGAACTCATGCCCTATGCGCAGATCCTTTCTGAAGGCTTACAATATCTGACGACGACTAATCAACGAGGAGAGTACGTCATTGAGGGATTTTATGCAGAAGAAGAGGAGTTTCTTTTCACTTACTTAGGCTATGCAGATGTGTCCATCAGCTATGGCGCACTGCAGTCTGACCCAGATGTCAAGCTCACGGAGAAAGATCATGAGCTCACTGAAATCATCATCAGAGATCAGATCATCACTGCTGATATAGCATCGGGCTATGAGGTCGTGGATAAGGCTGATATAGATCTCTCCAATAGTGGGTACCAAGACGTAATAGAGATGTCTCTGCTGCAGACAGGCGTATTCAATACGGGAGAGTCAGTCTCCGAGCTGCAGATCAGAGGCGGCCCTACAGATCAGGTAGGAGTGGAATGGAACGGCATCAGGCTATTTCAGACCAGTCTGCTGTATGGGAAGGTGTCAAGTGTGAACCCCTTCATGGTGAGCCAGATAGAAATATCAAAAAATGGAGGCGATGCGAGTGAGTCAGGCCAAGCCTCAGGCATGCTGCGGTACAACAGTCACAAGCATACCATCGACAGCTTTTCGGTAAATCTTCATACCAATCTCTTGTATAGTAATGCAGGTATCTCCATCCCGCTGTGGGAAGATAAGCTATCAGTCAAGGCTGCTTACCGATTCTCACAGAATCAGCTGTTTGATTCTCGATTTTATCAGAATAACATTGACGCTGTCTTTCAACAATCAGACATTCTCAATGATCGAGATTTCTTCCGTGAGATTGGCAATTTTGAAGATTTTGATCAAGAGCTTGGCATTGAGTTTAATGATGTCAATGTATCGATGCAGTTTCATCCCACCAGTCGCGATGAGATTACGGCGAGCTACATCTCAGTGGGCAATGATCTGATATATAAGTTTACCGTTGTGGGGTCAGACGATGAGCCATACAGTGATTTTTACAATTCTAATTCGGGGTATTCTGCTGCCTATCATCGGGACTGGAATGATTGGCTGAAGACCAGTATAGCTTACAGCAGTAGTCAGTATGATCAAGACTTCTATAAGCTCATACCCTTTGTCCAAGAGTCAACGATCTATAACAGGGCGAGACAGGAGACTGTAGATGCGCAGATCAGGCTTCAATCTGCTTATGGTCAGCTGGTCCTGGGGGCGCAGACGATAAGCGCAGAAGCGAATGGCCTCGATTCATTAGATCATGATCAATACGGAATCCTCGAGAACAATAGATTCAATACTTCGGGACGTGAGTATAGTGTCTTCGCCCAGTACACCCATCGATTCTTTCATCGTATACACCTCAATGCGGGACTGAGGTACTCTGACTATGATCTCATACCAGAAGACCGCCGCCTGTTAGAACCTAAGGTCCATCTGACAGTGGATCTCAGCTCTGATCTAATGGTCCATGCTCATTATTCTCGATCGCATCAGCTTTTTAATTCATTTCTGTATGGCATCTCACTGCAGGCGCAAAATGATTTCTTCTATTTAGCGAACACGCAGGATCAGTCGAGCCTGTATATCTTAAAAGTGAAAAATGATCTACAAAGCTTGGGTATACGATACAAGAAAAATAACTGGGAGGTGAATCTGGAAGCCTACCATAAAATAGTCAATGACGTGCAGACCACGGCGCTTGATCTAAGGTGGTACGAAGATTTATTCACCTTCGCTCAGATGAATATCAAAGGTATGGAAGCATCTCTGAGCTATCAGACTGAGAGGACGTCGGTCATAGCCACGTATCAGCATGTCGATGAAGAAGTCCGATACAATGATAATTTCACAGAGGTTTTCAGAAGTCCCTACTTTCAGCCACACCGAGTCTCCTTGTTTCAGTCATTAGTCCTGCCACCTTTTACCATCAATGCGCAGTGGACCTATGCGACTGGAAGGCTGTATTCTATACCGGCGGGTATCGAAGTGAGGTACAATGACTTTTATCAATCAGACGATTATTTTCCCTTTTATGACAGTCGGTTTGATCAGCAGATTAGAGACTATCATAATCTGGATCTGCATTTATTCTATCAGCTGCCTTTGCAGAAGATTAAGGTGCAAGCGGGATTTCATATCAATAATGTATACCGGCGGGATAACGCTTTGCTCGCGTATCATGTCATCAATTACGCAGATACTCCTGCGACGACATTCTATTTTGAAAGAGAAGGGCTACCGTTTTCTTACAATTTTTCTTTAGATATGAGATTTTGACACTCTGGCGTTCTCCATTATTTATGATGGTATTTTTCGCCTTTTAGAATGGTGAATGCTCGGTATAGCTGCTCCAAAAAGATGATCCTGACTAACTCGTGCGGGAAGGTCATACGCGAGAGTGCGATTTTCACACCAGCTCTTACGTAGATACTTTGGTCAAAGCCGTAGCCTCCGCCGATCAGAAAGACGATGCTTTTATGATTGGCCAATTGACAGCTTGCGATGAATGATGAAAATTCCGCAGAGCTAAGCTGCTTGCCCTTCTCATCTAATAAAATCAGGTGATCAGAAGCATCCAGCTTGGCTAAGATGAGCTTGGCTTCAGCTTGCTTGAGCTGAGCTGCTGTCAGGTTTTTAGTCTTCTTGATATTGGGGATGATGACTACATTCAGCCTGGTGTAGTGCTTGAGTCGTTTTTCATACTCTGCCATACCATCCTTTACGTATTGGAAGGTGGTCTTATTCATGCACCAAAATTCAATCTTCATCTGATCATCGTTTAGCTTAGTGAGTCGAATTGGGGGGTCACTGCTGAAGAAGCATAGCTATCATCGCTGTCGTCTACAAAAATGACTGAGATAGCTCCAAAGATCATAAATACACCGGCTAAGACCAAGGCATATATAGCTCGACCATCGTATAGGTATTTCACCATGGGCCCACCCAAAATGGCATTCACGATCTGAGGTAGGGTGATGAAAAAATTGAATAAGCCCATGTAGATTCCCATTTTCTTTAAAGGAATAGATCCAGCTAAAATCGCGTACGGCATAGCGAGAATGCTGGCCCAAGCGATCCCTATGCCGATCATGGAGAAGAGCAGCATGTTAGGGTCTTTTACAAAATAGATGGACATCAGGCCAATGCCTCCACACACTAATGATAAAGCGTGGGTGCGCTTGCGCCCAAACCGCTTAGCTATCACTGGAAGGAAGAATGCAAAAACTGCCGATATTGCATTGTAGACACCGAAAATGATCCCAACCCAGTTACCAGCATTCTGAAACATTTCTGAAGAATGATCATCGGCACTGAGACCATAGACATGCTGCGCTATGGCTGGAGTCGTGAATACCCACATGGAAAATAAGGCAAACCATGAAAAAAACTGGACGACACCAAGCTGCTTCATGGTCTTCGGCATATGTTTGAAATCATGCAAGACTTCGGCAATTCCCTTCTTTGGCTCTATGTCAGTGTCTCGGAGCTCTTCCTCAGCATCATCGAAGCGAGCGACTTCGTCCGGTGGATACTCTGTGGTCGTCATGACAGTCCAGACAATGGCCATGAGCAGACCTCCAGCACCAATAACGAATGACCAAAATAAGTTAGGGGGGATAGCACTGTCCACCACATTCTTCTCTACACCAAACCACTCTGCCAGTATATAGGGCAGCCAAGAGCCTACCACAGCGCCGATCCCGATGAGGACCGTTTGGACAGAGAAGCCCAATGTGCGCTGCTCAGTCGGTAACTTATCAGCTACTAATGCCCTGAAGGGTTCCATAGCAATATTAAAAGAAGCATCCATGATGAATAACATACCCGCACCTACCCACAGCGCTGGGATCAGCGAGGTGAACATGTCTGACTTAGGCATGAGGATCAAGCCAATCGCAGAAAGGATCGCTCCCGCCAGAAAGTATGGCCTGCGCCGGCCGAGCTTCGTCCAGGTCTTATCACTGTAATAGCCTACGATGGGCTGCACGATCATGCCTGTGAGAGGTCCGACGATCCAGAACCAAGACAGCGTATGGACATCTGCTCCAAAGGATTGCAGGATTCGACTGGCATTGCCATTTTGCAGTGCAAAGCCCATCTGTATCCCCAAGAACCCAATGCTCATGTTGATGATACTCGAGAGGCTTAATTGAGGTTTTTTCATGAACTGTGCTTATATTCCGTGATGGCCGAAAAATAACTATAAAAATTGAATTCACTATGAAAACCCTATGTTCAGTATTGTTGGTATTGGCTTCATTATCAGTAAGTTGTCAAACGTCAAAGTTGGATGAGCTATCGAAATCATTTGCATTAAAATCTTTAGATAGCTTCAAAGAATTTTTAGTCCTGCCGAATGATGCGCATAAGCATGATGATCTAAGGCTCAATCTTGAATGGTGTAAAACAGCATTTTCTACCAGAGGATTCACTTTGGAAGAATTAGAGACTGCATCAGTCCCCTTACTTTTAGCAGAGCGACGAGCCGATACAGCCACAGATCGAACTGTTTTGATTTATCTTCAGGTAGATGGCCAACCTGTGGATCCACAATATTGGTTTCAAGATGATCCCTATGAAGCTACTCTTAAAGAGCCTGCGCCTGACGGAGGTTATAACGATTTAGTCTGGAGCGCACTGAGCACTGAAAATGTTGATCCTGAGTGGAGAATATTTGCTCGGTCTACTTCAGATGCTAAAGGCCCAGTGGTCATGTTTTTAGCTGCATTAGATGCTTTAGCCTCTGAAGGCATGCAACTAAACTTTAATCTAAAGGTGATATTAGATTTTGAAGAAGAGTTAGGCTCTCCGAAGCTACCTCAGGCGGTCATCGATCATCAAGAAGCTTTAGCAAGCGACATGTTGGTCATATTTGATGGTCCGATGCACATAAGTAATCAGCCAACTTTGACCTTTGGCGCTAGAGGTATTGCTACGATCACGTTAACCCTGTATGGGCCAGTGTTTCCTCAGCATAGTGGGCATTATGGTAACTACTGTCCTAATCCTGCTGTGAGATTAGCTCAGCTCATCAGTAGTATGAAGAGTGAGACTGGAAGAGTGACGATCCCCGGATTCTACGAAGGCATCATCCTTTCAGATCAGACCAGAGCCATTTTAGCAGCAGTACCAGATCATGAACCAGAGATAAATTTAAAATTGGGCATTGCTAAAGCAGATCAAGGTGTGGCGTCAAGCTATCAGGAAGCACTCCAATACCCATCTCTCAATGTCCGTGGACTATCATCTGGATGGGTAGGAGAGGAAAGACGGACGATTATTCCATCTACGGCAATCGCTGAACTTGATGTGAGATTAGTCTTGGAGACTGACGGGGAGAAATTAATTGGACTTATCAAGAATCATATCGAACAAGAAGGCTACTTAGTCCTCGATCGCAAACCCAATTCTCGGGAACGAATAATGAATGATAAGATAATTAAGTTTGAATCCGAAAATAATTATAAAGCATTCAGGACTGATTTTGATTCAGAAATAGGGAGTTGGCTTGATGCTGCGCTGACAAAAGCACATGGACGGAGCCCTATCAAGCAGCGCACATCAGGAGGTAGTATCCCCATATCTCCATTTGTAAATACGCTTCGAATCCCTGCGGTCACGGTACCGACGGTGAACCGTGATAATAATCAGCACAGTCCAAATGAAAACATCAGAATCGGAAATTACATCGACGGCGTGAAGACCATGATCGCTATTTTAAGCGAACCGATTTTAGTAAAAGATGATGCAAAACAAATGATTCAAAGCGCAGCAATGGACTATATAGATGGTCTTTACTTAGCTGATAGTAGTTTGATTATCAGGTCTGTAGATCCACAACTTAGCAAATATGGCATGTGGTATAATCAGGAGGATGATACCTGGCATGGACCGAGCATGATGACTTATCAGCAGTTAGTAAAGCTCTCCCGTTCATGGAATCAAGATGGTAGCCAAGTCAATGATCAAAGCCCTCGACAAGTAGAGATATTGGATATAGAAAGTCACACAGCCACGGCGAAGGTGACAGCCGTTTGGGGCATTGATTATTTACAATTGGTGAAGGTGGATGGTAATTGGAAGATAATGAATATTATGTGGCAAAGCTCTCCTAAATAGAACCAGTATTGTCCTTCTACAAGTAATGCAAATACGAGTTTTTCTATCCAAAGTAGCTTGTTCTAAATTCTTTGGGATGATCTTATGATTGAGGAGATAAGCTTCTTACATTTGGGTATGAATTTTATGACACGCTTGAAAATGGCAGCAGGAAAAAGACTTTTACGGTCTGCTAATCCCATAGCACATAAAGCATATCCTAAGCCCAATCTGACAGCGGCCCATTTGGAGAAATGTCAAAATCTGGATAACAGGACAAGCTTACTTCATAAGATTTCGAAAGCTGGAGTTGTAGCGGAGTTCGGCGTTAATAAAGGGGACTTTTCTGCAAAAATTCTGGATATAGTCCAACCTCAAAAATTACATCTGGTCGATATATGGTCATCAAAGAGATATCACACTGGATTAAAAGCTCAAGTAGAGGCTAAATTTTCTAAAGAGATTGAAAGTGGACAAGTAGAACTGAACTTAGGGATGTCGACAAATGTTATTCCGAATTACCCAGATAATTATTTTGACTTCGTATACATTGATACGGATCACGAACTTTATAATACTCAGAAGGAGCTTGCTTTAATATTGCCTAAAATGAAAGTAAATGGAGTGATCGCTGGTCATGACTACATTATAGGTAACTGGGATGGAGTAGTCAGGTACGGAGTGATGGAGGCAGTGAACTCTTTCTGCTTACAGCATGACTGGGCTCTAAGCTATCTCACGCATGAGATGGATGATAATCCAAGTTTTGCGATTACGAAGATGTCTCATTGATGGATTCGTTTATGACTTGTGTTAATTTATTAATGTGGTGCTGCATAGAGAAGTGATTTGTGATTCTTTCATTTCCTTTTCGCCCTAACTCTTGTCTTCTAATTTCGTCATCGAATACCCACAGAATGCCTTCCGCCATCGTAGACACATCCTTCTCTTCTGACAGATAGCCAGTTTCTTTATGAATGACTACGTCGGGTATGCCCGCATGAATTGTAGCGATGACAGGCAATCCTACCAACATGGCTTCTGCCACAGAGACCGGCATGCCCTCAGAATCTCCATCAGCTGCTCTGACTGAATGCTGGATGAATGCTTTAGATTTCGACATCATTTGATGTATCTTCTGATGTTCGATTCTTCCGGGCAGCGTTATTTGTGAGCTTAGGTCGCGTTGCTTCACATAGCTTCTGCATTCTTCTAACAGTGGCCCATCCCCCAGTAATGTAAGCTTAAGAGATGGCCTTTGCTTTAAAGCTATTTCAAATGACTTAATGGTTAGTAAAGGAGCCTTTTTATCACAAAATCTACCTACGCCAATAATGATCTCTTGATTAGCCGAGGTATCTGCAAAAGAAAATAGTGCTGGATTTGGACCGCATGGAGTTACAATCACTTTTTCCTTTGGACAACCTAAGCGAATTAACTGATCTTTCATGTCCAATGATACAGCAATGACGTAGCTGGCAATAGAAAAGAGTGTCTTGTATCTATTCTTATAGAGATTAATGTTCTTATAAAGATATGCATCCCGACCATGAAAATGGACTATCAATGGAGTATTGGTCGCTTTACATTCATTCATAACGTATACCCCTGTGGGACCATACTCCACGAAGACTAATTCTATCTTTTGATTTAGTAAATACTTTTTGAATGGCTTTTTTCTAAAATAGTATCCGATGCCTCTTCGACCAGTGATAATATCTATGGCACCTTCTATGTACTGTATCACTTTTATTTGGCTGAATAGTGCTCTGCCTGACGGGGCAAAAATAGGATAGAAGCCCATTTTCGGTAAGCTATGGAAGTGATGTATTTCGAAAGGAAGTAAATCTATGTGGGCCTGAATAAAAGTTTCAGAGTAATAAGGCTTTATTGGGGATATTAGTGCAATATTTGCCGACATGATTCAGAAATATATTAATATTGTATCATATGCGTTTCTGATTCAATATTAATCTTTTATAGCTTAGAATTCAAATCTCAGGCTGCGCAGAAGTAATTTTATTTTGTTATGTATTTAGTATCATTTTAATTTTGAGAAAAGGAGTTATTTACTACAAGGATACCTATAACATAGGAGATGATATTCAGACTTTAGCAGCTACACAATTATTAGGAAATGTAGACGAATATTTTGATAGGGAGACTTTGCATCTCTACGATGGAGAGCAGACAGATGTTTTGATGAATGGCTACTTTATGGCCCAACCAAAAAATTGGCCTCCATCTGATAAGATTAACCCTCATTTTATTTCCTTCCATATCAGTGCATATAAGGATTGCGAGAAATATATGTTAGACGATTCTTCAGTATCGTATTACAAAAAAAATGGCCCCATAGGATGTCGTGATAAGGAAACCATGCATCGACTCCAAGCGAAAGGCGTAGATGCATTCTTCTCATCATGTGTCACATTAACTTTACAAGTAGACAATAAAAATTTACCTGATTCTGGCGAGATACTCTTTGTAGACCCTTTTCTAAAAATGAATTCGGACGACTATACCAATCACATGATTGAAAAGATGGTGCCTGATTCACTAAAATCAAAGGTGGCAATCATCAAACATGATATGCCCGAGATTACAAGTATGAGTTTAGATGAGAGGTTAGACAAGGCCCAAAAATTATTAGAAAGGTACAAGCGCGCTTCTCTTGTTTTTACTTCGAGGATACATTGTGCATTGCCTTGTTTAGCCATTGGAACGCCAGTATATTTTATGGATGTTGGTTATGACCGGGTCAATGCCAGAAAACGATTTGATGGCATATTAGATATGATGAATGTCATTCCTCAAGATTATTTTCCACAAGCGAGTAGTTCTAAAAAAAGTAAAGTATTACGCAGACTCGGCATACATACTTTACAGAAACCAAAAGATATTTCTAAAATCGTGGATTGGGATCACGCTAAGAATAAAACCCAGATTGTGGATGAGAGAATAGTAAAGCTCAGGAGTTTAATCGGTAAGGCATTCTTATGATAAAAAAACTACGGAATAAGTGGATCGAACTAAATGATGGCGATATAAGGGGCATCAGAAAGAGAAAGCTTAGCTATCTACAGCCTTCGGATCTAGTAGAATTAAGAAAGTCCATTGCTGAAGTTCAAAAAAAGAACATAGAGGGTTTGTTTATTGAGGCGGGAAGTGCATTGGGTGGTAGTGCCATTTATATCAGCAGGTATAAAAAGAAAGAGCGAGAATTTAGAATTTATGACATGTTCGGCATGATACCTCCTACCAGTGAAAATGATACTCAGGCTGAAAAGGCCCGTTACCAAGTGATCGTAGAGGGTAAATCAAAAGGCATTGGCGGCGATGAGTACTATGGCTACAAGGAAAATTTATTGCAGGAGGTAAAAGATAATTTTCAAGCCTTCAATCTCAGTCCTGAAGAAAATAATGTCAAATTTTTCAAAGGAGACTTTAAGGAAACAATGCATATAGAAGAGAAGGTAGCCTTCGCTCATATTGATTGTGACTGGTATGATTCAGTATACTATTGCCTTAGTCAAATAGCGCCTCGGCTGAGTGTAGGGGGTGTGATCATTTTGGATGATTATTTTCATTGGGATAGCTGTAAAAAGGCGACAGAGGACTTCTTAAAGTCACATAGTCACAAACTCAAAAAAGTAAGTAAAAGCAAAATGCATTTAGTTAAAAGCTAAATTATAGGTCGACTCATTTCACTGGTGGACAAAAAAATAGATTGCATTGGCCCCTTATCATGCATTTCTGATGCCACAAAAATCCAGTACCACCCGATCACCACTTTCAATATCCCGAAACTGCTCATGAGCTACCAGAAAAACGATAATATCGCTCGCTGCTAAAGCATCCGCCATCGGACTAAGCATCAGCGTATCATGATGATCTATATTAGGCTCTACGATTTTAAACTGTGACGCCGAGTATTCTTGTGACAGACGCTGTGCTATGTAGTCAGCAGGGCTCTCTCTCAGATCATCGATATTGGGCTTGAAGGTCAGTCCCAGTAAGGCGACGACGGGATCTTTCTGATGCTCTAATTTAAATTCGATGATGGCATTTTTGATTTTCTCGATGCACCAGAAGGTCTTGTAGTTATTGATCTTGCGGGCTTGGCCAATGATCTGAGATTCCAAAGGAAAGTGTGCCGTAATGAAGTAAGGGTCTACAGCTATACAGTGCCCTCCCACACCACATCCCGGCGTGAGGATATTCACTCTGGGGTGCTTATTTGCCAGAGTGATCAGCTCCCAGACATTGATGCCAGCTTTATCACATATAATGGACAGTTCATTAGCGAAGGCGATGGAGACGTCTCGGGATGAATTCTCTACGAGCTTGCACATTTCCGCGGTGCGGGCATTAGTGCCATGTAGATTACCTGATACGAATGTGCGATAGAATGCTTTGGCCTTCTGCGTAGCTTCATCAGTGAGTCCTCCGATGACTCTGTCATTATGCTCTAATTCGTACAGCACATTGCCAGGCAGGACTCTTTCTGGACAATAGGCGATGTGGATTTGATTTTCTAATTCAGGTCTGGACTGAAAAATAAGTCTGCTTATGTGTTCCGTCGTACCGATTGGGCAGGTTGATTCTATGATGAAGAGGTCCCCTGGTTTCAGATGAGCTATGGAAGACGTGGTGGCATTCTCTACGAATGAGATATCAGGCTCATTATTGTCCTTGAATGGTGTTGGGACGACGATTAGATAAATGTCCGATGGCATGACAGAAGTAGATGCATGCAGTTTTCCTGATTTGACAGCCTGTTGAACCGTTTCTTCTAGCTCAGGTTCTGAGATGTGTACTTGACCAGCATTGACTTTATTGACAATAGTTTGATCAATTTCTGTGCCCTGGACCATGATGCCACGACTCGCCAGAATAGCTGATGTAGGAAGACCGATATAGCCTAAGCCAATGACCGATACTTTCGTTAGATTATCCATTGACGTGCTTTAGTAGGTGCTCTAATATCCGCTCAGCTGCTTTTCCATCTCCATAAGGATTGTGCAGCTGGCTCATGCGTTGATATCGCTGTTCATCTTCGAGGAGTGCTTTTGTCTCTATGTATAGCTTCTCTTCGTCAGTTCCGACCAGTATGACTGTACCCTGATCTACCGCTTCCGGTCGTTCTGTAGTATCTCTCATCACCAGGACCGGCTTACCCAGAGAGGGGGCTTCTTCTTGGACACCGCCACTATCTGTGATGATGATCTTCGCCTGATTCATGAGCCAAACGAATGATGGATATGACAAGGGATCGATGAGTGCTATAGCCTTACTATCTCCCAAGAGCTGCTCGACTGGTCCTTTCACTTTAGGGTTAGGGTGTACGGGAAAGATGATTTGGACATCAGGTAGCTGTACGATTCGCTTTAGGCCCTCGCATATCTTGACGAAGCCTGCTCCATGATTCTCTCTGCGATGACCCGTGACCAAAATAATGTCTGCGCCAGGGGCTATGATGGTTTTTAAGTTCTCTATTTCGGGATGCTCCGTATGCTGCAGCCGATCTAAGCACTGGTGCAGAGCGTCAATGACCGTATTCCCTGTTACGATGATGCTGCGCTCGTGAATTCTTTCTGATAGTAAATTTTCTTTCGCCTGGACTGTGGGGGCGAAATGAATATCGGCTAGTCTGGCTGTGATCTGCCGATTGGCTTCTTCTGGATAGGGTGCCTGCTTTTGATATGTTCTGAGTCCTGCCTCTACGTGACATACTGTAGCTCCGTGGTAGAAGGCCGCCAGACTGGATGCCATACAGCTGAGCGTATCGCCATGTACGAAGACATAAGCTGGGTCATATTCAGATAAGACATCCTTCAGGCCCAGTAGGATGTCTGACGTAAGGTCGAATAAGTTTTGCCCTGGCTTCATAAGCCTCAGATCATAGTCAGCTTGTAGATTGAAAAAATCCAGGACTTGATCTAACATGTCTGTGTGTTGTCCTGTAGAACAAAGTCTAAGCTCTAATTCAGCTGCTTGAGAAAGCACTCTGGCCACAGGAGCCATTTTGATAGCCTCAGGTCTGGTGCCTACGACGAGAAGGACTTTGGTCATGAATCTTGCTTAAGAATCCTAAATATAAGCTAATAGTGTAATATGTAACTATCTTAGCCTAATTATACTACGGCTGTGCCCAGATGACCGCTACTGTCAAGATAGATGGACAATGCATAGCCTGGTCAGTCAACAAATAACTGAGTAGACATTCAGGTCGCAATGGGTGTAATCCAAAGACAAAGTATCAAAACATCAGTCGTATCACTCGCAGGAGTTGTGGTCGCAGGCTTTAGTACTTTATTTATCTATAAGTTAGATGAATCAATTTATGGTACGGCTCAATTTATTTATGGCGTAGCCGCCTTCTTGACTCCGTTTGCCTCCTTCGGAATCTCAGCAAGCGTCTTAAAGTTTTTTCCTCATTTTAAGGCTGAGATTCACAAATATTTTAACTCCAGTATGTTACTTCTCGGAGTTATCATGAGTCTGTTCTTGTGCGTCTTTATGCTTTTCCAAGATGCGTTCTACGGCTTCTTAATGACTTTGGGCATTGACAGCACTGGTCTGATTCAGTCATACATAATTATTGTTATTCCACTGGTCTTTGCCATCAGTGTCAATCAGGTGCTGATCTCGCATGCTGCTAATCAATTGAGAATCGCTATTCCAGAATTGATTAACACCGTTCTCTATAAAGTATTCTTAGCCGTCTTGATCTTGTCGATCTACTTTGGATATGCATCGGAGCAGATCATTGCACCTGCTATTTTGTTGTTTTTCATTGCAGTGGCCATCAGTCTGTTTGTCTATTTATGGTCTTTGCGTGCGATACGTCTGCGAGCTGGACTATTGGAGGTCGGTATAGTTAAGTTCAAAGAGATCATGAAGTATTCTGGCTTCAGTGGTTTGAATATCATTGGCAGCACTCTGGCGTTTCGCGTAGATGTGATCATGATCGGATCGATGCTCAGCATGGAGGCAGTCGGTATATATAGTATCCTGATGTTTCTCACTAATGTCATAGAGATCCCTCGTAGATCGATCAGTAAGATCGCATCACCCATCATCTCTAATGCTTGGGAAGTCTCTGATGTCGATGAAATCGAGGGCATTTATAAGAAGTCTTCCATCAATATTATGATCGCCGCAATCGGGGTATTCTTGGTTATTTGGTTCTCATTGCCTGTCTTGGATTGGTTAGCGACTGGAGTGGATCGCTTCTATGTAGGTCGGTATGTATTTCTTTTCTTAGCCTTGGGCAAATTGATTGATTCCTTGATGAGTGTTAATTCGGAGGTTATCATTTATTCGAAATACTATAAGGCGAATCTATATTTCGTTTTGTTTTTAGGCATTTCAAATGTCATCTTGAACTATCTACTGATTAAAGAGTATCAACTATTGGGAGCTGCCATGGCGACATCACTATCATACCTCTTATTCAATCTGCTGAAATTCATCTATATCTGGCTTCGATTTAAGATCTCACCATTCACTTTCAGGACAGCCAAACTGCTGGGCTTAGCGCTATTCCTCTTTGCGGTAGGGCAGTCTGCCATGAGTTATTTTGAGTCTGTAGTTGCATATTTGTTGACCATTGCCTTGGTCAGTATGATTTATGCTGCGTCAGTTTACTTTTTAGCTATTTCTGATGATGCGAATCAGATTGTGAGAAAGCTGCTGGTGCGCACACAGACCATACTGCATAAAAAAAGGCTTTGATAAACTACCAAAGCCTTCTGTGCTTATGCACCCCTTTACAATTATTGAAATACACCTCTAAGACTGTTAGATTATCTAGAATCCACATTTTGGAGCTGAGTAATTTTTGAAAAATCGCTTTACAGGGTCTGAATACAGCATGTGATAAAAATTTGATCATCTAACTAAGATTGTTGGTCTACGGCTTCCTTGCATTCATCGAGTATTTGCAGTGTCTCGTAGTATGCGTGCAACATCGTCATTCATTATTGCGTCTTTCTTGTGTACTCAGTTGATAGCATATATGAATTCATAACTGCTTGATAATGATGACACTGCACTTAAAATGCAGTCTGTAATGTTACCCAATATTAATAAACTCACTAAACACTAATGACATGACTAAAGTAAAATTATTTTTCTCCGCGCTTTGCATTCTATTACTATCCACAGTGGCTCAAGCTAATCCTGTTCCAGAAAAAACGAATGAGCTGCGATTCGAAATAGCAGACTTAATTCAAAACATAGACTTAGGATCTGCTGTCGATGAAGAAGAAGTCATCCACCTCAACTTTACGGTCAACTCTAAGAATGAGATCATCGTATTATCTACGAGCCACGAAAGATTAGATGAAAGAATCAAGTCAGAGTTAAACTACAAAGCAATCAAAACAAAAGACATAGAGCAAAATAAGATCTTCACCCTACCTGTCAGATTACAATCATAGACCACTGAATCCATGGAGTGATATCACGATGATTGATCTTCATGTATAAAATATCATTTTTCATACAATAGGAGGACGGGCGACCAAAACAGTTTGGTTGCCCTACTTTATTTTATAAAAGTCTGGAATCTACATTCTTAATAAAATTATATTCTAAATAATGCCTGTTATTCAGTTTATTTATAAATATTTGCGGAAAATTCAAAGGGATGAGTGAAACGAAATTAGATAAAATAGACCTCAAAATATTAAAACTCCTACAGGAGAATAGTAAGATAACCAACCTAGAACTATCCAAGCAGATCGGCCTGTCACCAGCTCCGACCTTAGAGAGGGTAAAGAAGTTGGAGCAAAGCGAAGTCATTCAGAGCTATCACGCTAAGGTAGATGCCACCAAGATGGGGCTCAACATCAGCACGTTTGTCTTGGTGAGTCTGGCATGGCAAAAGGAAAATGCGCTAGAGAACTTCATCAGCAAGATTCAAGAGATCGATGAAGTCACGGAGGGATATATCATTACCGGTGATGGTGACTTTTTACTCAGAATCATCTGCAAGGATATCTCGGCCTACGAACAGCTATTATTCAAGCGTCTATCTCAGATTGATGAGGTAGAGCGATTGAAGACATTGATGACACTTTCTAAGGCAAAAAAATCAAAGGTTCTTCCTTACTCTTACGAATAGACTGAAACAGAATTCATTATTATGGGCAGTTGATCTAAATGGATTTAGGTCTTATGTATTCGGTACCATGCACGTCAAGGATTACCGAGCACATCAGTTCACTGATCTGGTTAGACCTTACATTGAGCTTTGCCGTGCTTATGCCTCAGAGTTTCACTTGGATGAGTTTCAGAGTCAGTCCATGACGGATATCGGAGTCATGCCTGATGGTCAGCGGATCAGCCAGTTGATCAAACCTAAGGCATTTACTAAGCTGGAGAAGATCTTGCAGAAGTCTTTTGGTATTCATTTAAGCCAATTGGATCATATCTATCCTCTATTTATCATCAATCTTATATCGGAGAAAGTGATGATTAATTCTGAGGGAATCCCATTAGATACCGTGCTTTGGCAGAAAGCGTCACAGCAGAATAAGGTTTTGCTGGGCTTAGAGAGCATCCAGGATCAGTTTGATATTATGAATGGCTTATCCATTAAATATCAGCTGAAAGCCTTGAAAGGCGTAGGGTCCAATACCGCAAAATTCAGAAAGAGCATCAAAAAGCTGCTGGTCGCATATGATCAGCAGAACATAAAGCAGCTATACCTGCAGTCTAAAAAGTCATTAGCAGATCAAAAACGCATCCTGCTCTACAGGCGAAACAGGGTGATGGTGGATACCATGATGAAGGCGATGTGCGATCATGACACCGTCTTCAGCGCCATCGGTGCTGCACATCTGTGGGGTGCGGAGGGTATGCTGACTTTATTAAAGTATGCAGGATGTCGCATACAGCCAGTACTAATGATGAAAGATGACGGCAGAGCTCAGGCTGACTAAGGGGAGTAAGTCTGCCTTACTCTGGGGGCATGATACGCTGGTTGGTCGAGCTTGTCTTGATCAGCTTCTGCAGCACACGACTTATGATCGGATCTACATTGTAGCAGATATTTCTCCACTCACGGAGTCTAAGATTCGCTGCATCAGCGCTGCAGATCAAACCTTATTCGATGCCCTTCAAAAAGTAGTCGTGCAGGATGTCTTTCTATGTGTTCATCTTTTTGCTAAGTCTCGCGAGTCATTTCGAGGGTTGTCTAAGATCGAGTGGCATTATACCTACCCAGCTAAAATAATGATTGCGCTCTCAAAAGCTGGGGCGAGTCAGGTGGTGCTGGTATCCTCAGCATACACTTTTACTGATGTACTCTCATACAGCATGCGGGCTTTAGTAGAGTTAGAGCTCTTTTTACATAAGATGGATCTGTGGTCTGCCAGCATCTATAAGCCTGCTTTCGTTAGTTCTCTGGACGACAGAGAGGCTCCATTGTTGAAATTTTTGGATGCGGTAGAGAGCAGAGCACCTGAGATCATTCGTAATTCTGCGCCAGTAGACATCAGATTATTAGCAAAAGTGATTGTAGATCGAGCTCAATCCTTTGAGCAGGGCTATAATACATTGAATCATAAAGATATTTCGAAATTGGTGAATACCTTTAAGGCTAAATAACGCAAATCATGAGTAAGCATAAATCAGAGATCAAAATTGATGTCAATTTGGACGCCGAAAAAGTACCTGAGAAGATCGTGTGGCAAAGCAGTGATAATCCTTCAGCAGAAGCGCCTCAGGAGTGCAAAGCATTTTTCCTTTCGCTGTTCGATAAGGAGCATAAGGATACTTTGCGGATAGACCTATGGACGAAGGAGATGCAGGTGGCAGAGATGGACCGCTTCCTTTATTTTACACTAAAAGGTCTCTCAGAAAGTTACCATCGGGCGACTAATAATAATGACCTAGCGAATCACCTCAGACGATTTACAGACTTCTTCGGAGAGGAGTCTGGCATCATCCCTAAAGAATCTTAAGGGCTCAGCCTGATATAATCATCTGAGATATGCTCTTTATTAAGTACTATTTTTATTCAATCAGAAATGTATAAGTATGAAGAAGCTTTGTCAGACAGTAGCTCTTCCTTTTGAGGGTGGACATTATGGACTTACAGATGCTGAGGGAAACCAGTATTTGCCTATGGAAATGCCACCACAATTACGCAGAGCTGGGGTCAAGGTCCACTGTGAAATGGCAGTAGAGAATCACATGGAAAGCTTTATAAATTGGGGTGTTCCGGTCAGAATAATATCCTTTACTATTGCCTGATCTTAAGAATTAATGTTTGGCTCAATGAAAAATTTGACAATATTCTTTGCTATTCAAAAGATTTACTTACATTAGTCTTATAATAATTGTTTAAGTATTTTAGCTTTGTCATATGTTCAATATTAGCCCAATGTAAAAGTTGGGCTATTTTTATTTAGCCAAAGAACCCCAGGCTGAATGGTTTCCATTTTTTCTTGATGATTGTCTCTGACAACCTTTGTTTTTGCTCTCGATTTTTGATGAGGATGCCAAACTGGTATAGGTCTAAGCATATAGAAAATGCGGGGTCAGTATTGATCTCTTCCCATGCTCTCGCCATACCTTCTGACCAATATATATCATCGTATATCAGTACAGCACGATCTGACAAATATGGTTTGAGCACTTCATGATGCCAGAGTGTGGCCTCGTAGCTGTGGTGACCATCGATGTACACCAGGTCTATCGGATCATCAGCAGAGAGGATCTCTGGCAGCACCTCTTGGAAGGTGCCGATGTGTAGCTCTATAGTAGCACTGAGCTGACGGTGTATGTTCTTAGCTATAGTTCCAATAGCTTCCGACCCTTCTATGGTTTGGATTTTGGCCTGGCGTCGGGCATAGTGAAGGTAGAGGCTCGACAGACCCAGCGAGCTGCCCAGCTCTAAGATGTGCTTTGGTTTGAGGTGATTGACCAGTTTGAATAGAAAGGCCGCTTTTTCTTTGTTCGATACAGCGGTTGATGCGATTTGAGATATCTTCCGCTGTGACTGAGCTGTTGTCTTTGAGCCAGCGCCATGATCTTCTACTTGGACACTGGAATCGTTCTCCAGCAGGGTGCTTCTTAAGGCCTCTAGTTCGACCAGGCTGTAGTACTGCCTGCTGTCCTCCAGTGTATGCATTAGTAGCTCATAGACGAATGGCGAATGGATGCTGTGGACAGTCTTCGCTGAGCGATAATACGCTAAGAAGGATTTCACTTGAAATAGATTTATAAATCGCATTAGCAGCTACTTATATATTAATGATATTATTAATATATTTGAATATGTTTTCTAACTATTACCACTGTAAACATATAGCATTAGTCTATTCTATCATAATCGTCTGTTCTGCGCAGCTGATTTCTCAGGTGAGCTTCCATCAAGACGATCGCTTCGTCGATGAGCATAAGTCCAAAAGCTATATTTCCATTGGCATGGCGGATGTCAATGGTGATGGCTGGGATGATATTGTCAGATTGAATGAAAGAAGCCATGTCGAGCTCTTTATGTTTGCTGAGGATGGCAAGGAGATTTCTGCTGTCACAGCTGATGATTTCGAAGGTGGGTTTGCGTGGTCTATGGCTATAGCTAACTTAGATAATGATCTTACGAATGAAATATTTTTAGGTGTGGCCTTCTCAGACTTTAAGATACTGGACTACACACAGAATGACGGGATCAAGATCAAACAATCAGTAACGAATCAAAGCTACACTCAGTCATCCACCATAGCGGACATCGACAATGACGGCTGGCTGGATATCTTTGTCTGCTCGGATGATGGGACAAGTAAAATACTTAAGAATGATGGTACTGGTACATTTTCAGAAGATCCGAGCCTCATTGATCTGAATACTCGGCGACCATCTGATAATTCTGGTAACTACGGTAGCGAATGGACAGATATTGATTCTGATGGCGACCTGGATCTCTACATATCTAAGTGTAAGGGGGGCGTCACTAATCCCAATGATCCTCGCCGAATCAATGTGCTTTACATTAATGATGGCAATCAAAACTACGAAGAACAGGCGACTGCTTTTAGATTAAATTTTGGCCAGCAGTCTTGGGCGAGCGCATTTGCAGATTTTGACAATGATGGCGACTTGGACGGTATCGTAGCACATCACGGATCTCCGCATTCATTTTTAGAAAATGTGGACAATGTCTTTCAAGATAGATCATCAGGCATCGGCAACTTAGAGAGTTTTGCCTATCAAGTCGTCGCACGAGATTTTGATAATAATGGATTCATTGATGTACTCCTTTGTGGTGATCGAGATTATCTACTTTGGAATCAAGGTGATTTTTCATTTGATGTAGTCGAAAGTCCTTTTAGGCACTATAATATGATGGCTGCTGCAGTCGGTGATGTGAATCGCGATGGCTTCTTAGATCTCATAGGTGTGATCGGTGGCATAGGTCTCAATGAAGCTGGCCCGGTGAATGACATCCTTTGGATAAATGATGGGAATGATTATCACTACGTCTCTTTCAGGCTGAATGGTATCCAGAGTAATGCCAATGGAATCGGCGCACGAGTCAAGATTTATGGTGAGTGGGGTATGCAGACCAGAGAGCTGAAAGCAGGGGAGAGCTACAGTATTTCTAATTCTCTCAACATCCATTTTGGATTAGGTGATGCATCTATGATCGATAAGGTGGAGGTCCTCTGGCCTAGTGGACAGATAGATACATATCAGGACATAGCTGCTAATGCATATTATAATATCACAGAGAATGGATGCATCAGCATGAATCAAGACCTTGATGCTAAGGTGAAGACGCTCTGTGCCGATCAGCCTCTGATCCTTGAAGGTGACGATGCATCCATATGGTCTGACGGTAGTGCTGGTGCAGCGCTTGCTGTAGATCTGCCAGGTATATACTTTAATAAAAAGTCTGACGATCTGAACTGCATCGAATACACGGATCCTGTCATGGTCACTGACGATACTCACGATGCATCGCTGTCTGATATCTCAGATACTTACGTGTCTTGCCTCGGAGATCCAGTCGTCATATCCTATGCTCAGCCTGATGGATCCATAAATGAGATACAGCTATCGACAGGACAGAATACCGTCGAAGTAGTTGGCTCATGTTCAGCGCAAACTAAAGACGTGACGCTTCTATCACTGATGGCAGACTTGCCAGCTGACTTAGAGGATACAGTAGCTAGAGGTGAGGATGTTACACTGTTCACGCCAGGTCAAGAGCTTAAGTGGTATCTGAGCGAAAGTAGCGCTGAACCATTTCATCAAGGGGACAGCATTACGATTCCAGGCGTGGACTCAGATCGTGAATACTATCTGGAGGCTGTCACTTACCACAGATACGATTCTGTGATACTGGGCGAATACTCGCATAAAGGGACCAATCAATATTCTGGTGACCAGCTCAGTGGAGGTCTGTATTTTGATGTGATGTCGCCGATGATCTTAGAAGAGTTCAGCGTGTATACTGATACAGAAGGAGTGAGGACGATTATGATTCAGTCAGAGGATGGTACCATCGTCTATGAGGCCGAATTTGATCTTGCTAAAGGTAGAAATAGACTGCAAGTGAATGCTGAAATAAATCCAGGACTCGATTATTATATCCTTACGAATGAAGAAGAAAATTTATCAAGATTCGGACACTACTCACCTCGCCTAGTACGCTCGAATACTGAGACAGATTATCCTTACAAGGTGAAAGATCTGATTCAGATAAATAATTCGAGTTTCGGACCTACCTACTTTCTGTATTTTTATGACTGGCAGGTCAGGCCAGTAGACTTGGAGTGTGTCAGTGATCGAGTTTCGTTTTCGATTATGTTAGAGTCGTCTACTAGTGTGGATGAGGAGTTTACTGACGCAGAGGTCATTATATTTCCCAATCCTGTAGACCAGGCAATTACCATAGCATATCCTGATTCCTATCAACTCATGGATTTCCAACTCTTCAATGCTTTAGGTCAGATGGTGAAAGTTCGTGTGAAAGGCGATCAAGTGGATTTATCGAGCTTAGCTTCAGGGCTATATACGGTAGAGATCAAGTTTGATCATCAGATCGTGAAGGAGCAGCTATTAGTACAACATTGACTTTACTGGTTTTCGTCTGTATAAATTTTAGAGCTGAAATTCTATGAGTAAGTTCTAAGGTACAATCATTCTTTTACGAGCCTTAAATAGGTATGTCATAGGTGTATAGCCTCTGATTGGGATGAGTGTGTAGCTGGCGCTCCTACAGAAGTGCTCGTCCCCACGGTTGCTCTGAGTGTGCTGATATGCCAATACTACCTTTTCTTAAGGGAGAAATAAGATCTAAAGTCAATCAGTTGAGAGACCCATACATATTCGTTGATGATGACCAGCGAAGCTATTTATTGTATGCTGTAGGTGGCGAACAAGCTATTGGGGTAGCCTCCATAAGAATAGAAAAAGTAAGTAAGTATATTAAAAATACCCACATACCAAAGAATAAGAATTTGATTTTCGTCAATTCTTTAGAATGGAATAATTTAGAATTGAATTGCGTAAAATTATATTTGGTTAACCTTAGTTAATCGAATATAATTCTCTTCCCTTTTTATCTATAATTTTTGTAGATTGTTCGCGAATTAAATTTGAAAAACTATGCACATGAAATTATGGAGTAAAATAAGGTTGTCAACCTTATTTTCATTACTGCTGTTATGCACTTTTAGTTACAGTCAATCGACTATATCTGGTGTTATAACTGACCAAAATACAGGCGAATCTCTCATCGGAGCAAATGTAATAGTACAAGGTACTACTGATGGCGCCACTACAGATCTTGATGGCAGCTATACCCTCAGGACCAGTCAAAATCCTCCCTTTAATATAGAAATTAGTTACACGGGATTCTCCGCTCAAGTCGTAGAAATTACCAACTCAAATCAAATAGTAAGTTTAGGATTAGCTGAGGGCGTCCTCTTTGGTGAAGATGTAGTGGTTTCAGCTTCTCGTAGAAGAGAGAAGATACAAGAGGCGCCAGCCTCAGTATCAGTTTTGACGGCTAGAAAGTTAGAAGTATCAGCTAATGACAATGCGGCCAGAGCTATCATCAATGAGCCTGGTGTATACATTCAGCAACAAGGAGCTGGTCGTGTCAACATTCAGCTTAGAGGAGATGGCGGACTTTTCGGTTCAGCATCATTTCCGATCTTGGACTACAGATCACTGTCAGGTCCAGGTTTAGGTACATTTGATAACATTAACTCACCACTTAATAACATTGATATTGAAAGAATAGAAGTGGTACGTGGTCCTGGATCAGCGTTGTATGGCCCAGGTGTGACCTCAGGTGTCGTTCACTTTTTATCTAAGTCAGCTATTGACAAGCCTGGGACGACTGTGGAGTTAATTGGTGGTGAGCTCAGTACCTACGGAGCATCTATCAGACACGCTACTAAAGTTTCTGATAAATTCGGATTTAAGATCAATGGTGTTTACAAAAAAGGAGGTGAGTTTACATATGACCCTCAGAATACAATTGATGCTGGTTTTATAGCAAGAACCGCAGGTACACTTACAAATGGTATAATAAGCCCATCAATCAACGGTAGTATTGTGGATGTAACAGGACAGTCACAACAATTGTTGACTCCTGATCAAGTAGACCCAGATGGAGATGGTAACCCAATACAAGATTTTTGGAGATCGTTTGTATTGAATGGGACTTTAGAATTCAGACCACAAGATGATCTGTCTGTCGTTCTTTCAGGAGGAACAAATAATGGGTCATCACCATTCTTCAATTCACAAGGTGTCGGTCTATCACAGGCGACTGAATACTGGACACAAGCTAGAATTCAAAAAGGGGGTTTGTTCGCACAGGCATTTTGGTTATATAATGATGGTGGTGTTGATGAAAATACCACATTCTTATATCAGACAGGCGCTACAACTAGGGTAGAGAGGACTCAGTTAGAGGCTCAATTACAATATAATTTTGATACACCAAGTTTTTTGGATGCGAATTGGACTGCTGGATTTGATTACAGACAGTCAGTTGCAAATACGCGTAACTTGGTCTATGGCCGTAATGAAGAAGATGATGATTTTGGTATTGTTGGCGCATACTTGCAAGGTAAATTTGCTTTAGGAGATAAGTTGGATTTAGTACTTGCCGGAAGAGGAGATAGATTTAATTTTCTCGAAGAAACGGCATTTTCTCCCAGAGCCGTGCTAGTCTTTAAACCTTCACCTAAGCACACCTTTAGAGGTGGATTTAACAGGGCAGTGGCATCGCCTTCACAGTTGGAGGTAAATATCGATTTCCCTGTTACAGCATTTAATGTACCAGGTATAGGACCAGTTGGTTTAGGATGGTTACTTGGTAACAAAGAAGCACAAACATTTGGAGATAGCCCGCAAATTGTATGGAATTCAGCAATTCAAGCATTCGGTATACCCAATTTACCTGTGGGTACGCCTGGCCTGCCAAATGCGGTGGCATATGGTGCAGCGACGGCTGGTTTTTTACCAGTAGCAATACCTGGTATCGTCCAAGGATTAGTTGACGCAGGTGTACCTCTTGACGTGGCGCAGAATGCTGGAGGCAATATCTCTGGTTACTTAGCAAATCCTGCAAATGCACCTGGTGGATTTACGGGTGACTTCGAAGGTTTTAATCTGTTTAATCGCCAACCGCTGGGATTAGTTGATGCACCTGCGGCTAAATTGCGAATTGAGGATACGTGGGAAGTTGGCTATAAAGGCTTGGTTGCTGATAAATTTGGTATCTCTGTGGATGTCTATAACAGAAAGATTACAGGATCAACCTTGTTCACTGGTATTAGCCCAACATACCAGCTTAATAACTTGAATATAGCAGGTGACTTGTCCAGTGCTTTAGGTGCTGACGCATTCGCTGGTCCATTGCTAGATTTTGTAACAAATGAATTTGCGTTTTTAGGACCGGCAGCTGGTCCAGTTGCCGAAGCTACAGTAGCTGGTATCATAGCGGGTTATCAAAATGTGGCGGCACCAGGTGCTGAAGCTGCTTTATTGCCTACGCTTCAAGGTTTAAGCGATGCTTTTGTATTAGCTTGGACACCAACACAAGAACTTCCAGGGAATGCTGGCTTACCCTTGTACGCAGCTGGTTACCGTACATTTGAAGCATATGATTACTGGGGTGCAGACATAGGTCTAAACTATTTTGTCAATAATGATTTATCCTTTTTTGGAAATTATTCATGGGCATCTGATAACCTGTTCAATCCTGCAATTCAAGGAGCAGAAGGTGCTACCGAGCAGACTACTATTGCTCAGCCAACTAATAGGTACCGAATAGGTTTCAACTATACGCCGACGTGCGGCTTCAACGGTAATTTATCCTTCCAGCATGATGATTCTTTCGCAGCATTTTTAGGCCAGTATTCTGGGGATACCGATGAGAAAAATCTGGTTGACGCTAGTTTAGGTTATAAATTCAACACAGGTACTTTCCTTGGTCTTTCAGCTCAAAACCTATTTGATTCTAAGTACAGGACCTACCCAGGATTTCCTCAAATTGGAAGAAGAGTATTGGCTACGTTGAGACACACGTTTGGATCTCTTGAAGAAAACCCATGCGGAGATTCATTCTCTACACCAGTGAAGTCTAAGAAGATGACCAGTACCAATCCTAAGAAAATGGATACAGATGGTGATGGTGTCAAAGACCACAAGGATCTGTGCCCGGAGATACCTGGTATCAAAAAGTACAAAGGATGTCCTAAGCCAAAAGCAGAAATGGATGCTGATGCAGAAGCAGCAAGAATCGCAGCTGAGAAAGCTAAAATGGAAGCAGAAGCAAGAAGAAAAGCAGAAGCGGAAGCTGCAGCAGCCAGAGCGAAGGAGCAGGCTAGGCTAAAAGCTGAAGCAGATGCCAAAGCGAAAGCAGCAGCTGAGAAAAAGAAAGCTGAAGATGAAGCACGTATGAAAGAAGAAGCAGCGGCTAAGGCCAAAGCTGATGAAGCAGCAAGAATAGCAGCTAGGAAAGTAGAAATCGAAACGAAGACAAGAGAAGTTTTTGCACGTGCACTGACTGGTCTGAAATTCAATTCTTCGAGATCTACCTTTAAAGGTGAGTCACTTGCGATCATGGATGAAGTGGTCAGTATCATGAACCAATATCCAGAGATGAATGTCAAGATTGAAGGTCACACTGACTCTCAGGGTGGAGAAGAAGCTAATGCAGCACTCTCAGCTAAGAGAGCTGGAGCAGTCATGCAGTACCTCATTGATAAAGGCGTCAGCCCGACTCGATTATCTGCTTCTGGATTCGGAGAGTCCAGACCGATCGCTGATAACAGTACAGCTGCTGGAAGAGCAGAAAACAGAAGAGTGGAGTTCATCGTCAAGTACGATTGATCACCATCAATAACGCTTAAATACAAAGACCTGCAGTTCACATGAGCTGTGGGTCTTTCTTATATTAGGGATATGTCAGACAGCTACAGCTACTACTTCAATGATGATCATCAGCTCTTTCGCCAATCACTTAGAGACTTCTTAGAAAAGGAAGTTAGACCTCACGTGGACCAGTGGGAGAAAGATGGACAATTGCCCCGTAGTATATACCAAAAGTTTGGCCAGATGGGCTATTTCGGAATTGCTCAGGAGGAAAAATACGGAGGCCTGAATTTAGATATTTGGCATAATGTCATCATGGATGAAGAGATAGGTCGAATGAATAGTGGAGGCTTCGGAGCATCCATTGGTGCACATCCATTGTTAGCTCTGACACATCTGAAACACGAAGGTACAGAAGAACAAAAGCAAAGCTACTTAGTACCAGGAATTTTGGGTGAAAAGATCGGCTGCCTAGCGATTACAGAGTCAGGTGGTGGTTCAGATGTACAGGCGCTGCGGACCACAGCTGTAAAAGATGGAGACGACTATGTCCTCAATGGCTCCAAGACCTTCATCACTAATGGAGTGACGAGTGACTTCTTAATCATCGTAGCTAAGACCGATCCAGAACTAAAAGCTAAAGGCATCAGCCTCTTCATTGTGGATCGAGATACGCCTGGACTGAGTGCTACCATGCTAGATAAATTAGGCTGGAGAGCCTCAGACACAGGTGAGATAGCCTTGGATGATGTAAGGATTCCGTCGACCCAGTTATTAGGCAGAGAGAATCAGGGCTTCTTCTACATCATGCAACATTTTGTCTCAGAAAGATTGGCAATGGCCGTAGGTGGCTACGCTGCTGCAGAGTATGCGCTGGAGCTGACCTTACAGTATATGAATGAGCGAGAGGCCTTTGGTAAGAAGATCAACCGCTTTCAAGTATTGCGGCATAGAATCGCTCAGATGGCTGCCGAGATCGAAATGAATAAAATCTTCGTCTATAGTCTGTACGCTCGATTTGAGCAGGATGACTACCTCGTGAAGGAGGCATCTATGGCTAAGCTGCTATCGACCCAGCTGGCAGATAAGGTCATGACAGAATGCCTGCAGATGTTTGGCGGCTATGGCTTCATGGAAGAATACCCGATGGCTCGCATGTTCAGAGATACTCGCCTGGGACAGATAGGTGGTGGAACGTCAGAGATCTTGTGTGAGATTATCTCAAAAATGATGATTGATAGTAAGGGTTATCATGCTCCTGCATGATCAGATGATGGATTTGAATAGGTCCAGTCCGATATTAGCTCCACAAATGATGATGACACTGGTCCGACCTCGGGCCTCTTTCCTTTGATTCATCAGTGCGGCCACTGCCACACCTGCCGCCCCTTCAATTATTTTATGGTGTTTATGAGCGGCTAGCTTTATGGCTTCTTTGATCTGGTCTTCGCTGATCAGCACGAACTCATCCACAAGCTCCTGGCAGATCGGAAATGTCATAGCACCTGGCTCTATGCCTCCGGCACTACCGTCAGATAGGGTAGGCAGTGCTTCTGGATAATCTACGATTTCACCAGCCTCGACACTGAGTGACATCTCAGGTGAGTGAGCTGGCTGGCAGCCAATGATCTTTATATCTGGCTTATGATGCTTCAGATAGCTGGCAATGCCTGAGATCAGCCCACCGCCACCTACAGTGATGTATACCCGATCAATATGCTCCAGATCCTGCAGTAGCTCCATACCTATGGTGCCCTGACCAGCGATGATTTGGAGATCGTCATAAGGTGAGACCCACACCTTGTTTTCGTCCTTAGCATACTGCTTGGCATAGAGCTCTGTGGTCAGGCTATCATCGCCGTAGAATTGCAGGTTGACGTCATAATATTTTAGCGCATCGACTTTGGATGGAGCAGCAGTCTTGGGTAAGAAGATGATGCCATTCGCACCAGCGATGCTACAGGCCCGGGCGAATCCTTGTGCATGGTTCCCTGTAGATGCTGTGACGAGTCCGCGCTCACGTTCTGCGTCTGAAAGGGATAGAATCTTATTAAGACTTCCTCTGGCTTTGAATGAGCCAGTATATTGTTCATTTTCTAACTTCAGATACACTTTGCCACCACACATGGCTGTGAGCGCATCAGACTGTAAGAGCAGAGTATGATGGATGTAAGGTCTGATTCTGCTGTTTGCCTTGGTAATTTCACTGATTAGCTGCATAGAACTCTCGATTATGAACGTAATGCCTTGATTATTAACGATTTTAACATTTTGCTAAACAAATGCTTTTCGCTAACCATCGTATTTCTTATATATTGAGCTGAAGCATATTTATACACTTTAAATCTAACATTTTAAGATATGACAATATTAAACAATATGACTAAGCTATTTATCAAGTCCAGTCTTATTTTGGCTTTGGCACTACTCCTTACGCCCATTGGAAATGCGCAGGACGCAGCGGCTGATAAGACAGCGGCCAGTCTCTATAATGAAGGTCTGGCAGCACTAAAAGCGAAAAATTATGCAGATGGACTAGCCTCATTAGAGCAGGCACTGACTAAGGCAGAAGCTGATGGGAATGATAAAGTCGTCGGTCTTGCAAAAAAGAATGGTGCCATGGCAGCCTATAATCTGGGTAATAGTAAAAGAAAAGCAAAAGCCTTCGATGAGGCAACGGCCCTATACACGAAAGGTACGACGCTGAATCCAAGCTATTCTTCAAACTACATTGGCTTAGCAAGAGTACTGGGTGATCAAGGCAAAAAAACGGAAGCTATGGCCGCCTACATGAAAGCGTCCGAAATGGCTAAAGCGGAAGGGAAAGCTAAGAAAGAATCAGAGGCATATAAGCGTGCTAAATCATTAGTTAGTTCTAGCTACAATGCTAAATCATACGATGAGGTCATCAGCTTGGGCACGACTCTGGTCGCTAAGAAAGATAATCCTGATGTGAGGTACTACATGGCTAAAAGCTTAATGGAGACAGGTAAGCATTCAGATGCCATCAGTCATTTGGACAGTGCTCTCGGCTTAGCTCCAGAGAAGAAGGACAGAGTCATATTCGCCAAGGCAGAATCATTAGAGAAATTAGGTAAGAATGCTGAAGCAGTAGCTGCCTACAAGATGATCACAGATGCCAAGTACAAGAAGACAGCTGACTATAAGATATCGACATTAAAGTAAAGCCGTAAGAATATATAGATGAAAAGGCCCAGCTTCAGTGATGAAGTATGGGCCTTTTGTTGATCGTAGATTCTTCAAAAGCTTAGAAACTAGTGATGATTATGACATCAATTCTTATATAATCCTTAACGACTATCAGTCAAACAAAGAATCTAGAGCTACTAATGGACTTAAAGCTTCTGATTGTCTCGTTATCAGAGAGTTATGGGCGATCCAAAGGCATAAATGAAAAAGTACCTAATCAATTCTAAATTAAGAAAAGAAGAATCGATACAGTATTCTGGCTATGTCAATATTCAAATGATTCCACATCTAAAGAACTCTCATTATCATGTAATTGATGTACCATTAGATGGAGATGCTCCTAAGCAATATATTAAGGCCTATTCATATTACGAGAATTGTCCCAAGAAAAGCAAGCCGAATAAATGGGATGGATACTACGCAAAATTTGGAGGTAAATCTTATCCACATGAATCAATACTTGAGTATGGTATCAATCAAATCGGAGAGGCTATTGGTCTAAAAATGAATGAAACCAAATTGGTAACTGCAAATGGACAGATTAGATTTTTAAGTAAGGACTTTATAGATAGAGGGAAGAAGAAGCTAATACATGGTGTGGAAATTTTACATGAATATTTCGAAGACAAAGAATTTGTAGATAAAATAAATGAAGACAGAAAACAGAGGAGAGAATTACTAACTTTTGATGTTATAGAAAATGCTCTGAATCATGTTCATCCTATTCAATGTCAAGAGCTAATAACTGAATTAGTTAAATTAATCACATTTGATGCAATAGTAGGTAATAATGACAGACATTTTTACAATTGGGGAATAATTGGCGACATAAAAATTGAATACAAGAAAACAGTTGAATTTGCTCCGATTTATGATACAGCTCGTGGACTATTATGGAATAAGGTTGAAGCTCAGATTAAACAGATGTACAAACAGTACAATAATGGCTCAACTGAACAAATTATGGCCTTTTTAACTAAATCAAAACCTCGATTCAGCTTTGCTGAAAATGCAAAATCCAATCATTTTGACCTTATCGAATACTTATCCCAAAGAAATGATACTTACAAGGAGACAATTGCCAAATTAGTAACGGTTGATATTGAGGATAGAGCGATTCTGAAACTAAATGAGTCAATATCTCGTTATCTTTCTACTGAAAGAATGTATTTAATGGCTGAAATACTTAAATTAAGATTTCACAAACTTAGAAAAATAGTTAATGTTCAACCTCTTTAAGAAAATAATAAGCAAAGGAGAAACAACCAATTCAAGTCCTGTAGGATTTGAATTTACAGGTAATATTCAATTCACATTGAAGATTAAAGAACTTCATATTGGTTACTTAACCATTGAAAGTGGTCGCTGGATTTTTAGGTATAGCGAAGCTTTCAAAACTCAAAAGAATTATGCGAGATTGACTGGATTTTCAGATTTAGACAAAGTTTATAGTACCGAAGAATTATGGCCATTCTTTAAGATTAGAATTCCTGGATTAAAGCAGCCTATGGTAAGAGATATAATTAAGGCTGAAAATTTGGATGACTCAAATGAGGCAGTTCTACTTAAAAGGTTTGGAAGAAAGACTATGTCAAATCCATATATCTTAGAGCCAGCATAGAGTCCAGTAAAGCTATATTTGGTATGGTTTGCAAGAACTTCTTTATAAGGTCGATGATACATAGTGATCAAAGCTTAACTAGCCAGGTATATCAACTACAATAATAATCTATTGCGATTGTAATAGTTAGGACTGTCCATATTAACAACATTCACTATAAAGTTGAGGAATAAATAGGGTCTTCTGAGTGATAACTTATGTGATCATGAGAAACCCTAAGCAAAAGCAGCTGAGACCTTAATCACCTTAGATCCAGCCTCATAGCTGTAGAAGCCTTCCATCGATTTTCTGCCTAATTTTCCAGCGGTGACCATATTGACGAGCAGCGGGCAGGGCGCATATTTTGGTTGGCCGAATCCATCCTGTAAGACCTTAAGAATGGACAGGCATACGTCTAAGCCTATAAAGTCAGCCAGCTGAAGCGGACCCATCAGGTGAGCCATGCCGAGCTTCATCACGGTATCTATTTCTTTGACACCTGCGACACCCTCATGCAGAGCGTAGATCGCTTCATTGACCATAGGAAGCAGGATTCTATTAGCGACGAATCCTGGATAATCATTCACCTCTACGGGGACCTTGCCGATGGCGATACTTAGTTCCATGATTTGGCTGGTTACCTCATCACTGGTACTATAGCCTCTGATCACTTCGATCAGCTTCATCATGGGGACGGGATTCATGAAGTGCATACCGATAACCTGCTCAGGTCGTTTAGTCACCGAAGCTATCTTAGTAATCGATATAGATGAAGTGTTACTGGCGAGTATGGCATCTACTGGAGCATGTGCATCGATCTCGGTAAAGATCTTACACTTGAGGTCAATATTCTCTGTGGCTGCTTCGACGACTAAATCTGCCTGGCTGACGCCTTGAGCTAAGTCAGATGTCGTCTTGATTAAAGCAAGCGTTTTGGCTTTAGTATCTTCCGTTATTTTTTCTTTGCTGACCATCCTGTCTAGGTTCTTACTGATGGTGGCCATTGCTTTTTTTAAGGCTTCACTGGAGATGTCGATCAATGTGACTTCATAGCCAGTCATAGCAAAGACATGTGCGATGCCATTGCCCATGGTGCCTGCTCCGATAACTGATACATACTTCATAGTTCTATTCTTTTTTCTATAACAAAGATAAATTTACTTCGATGATCATAAATGGATTGTACTATTTCTCACGGATACTTGATTAGGGTCAAGCACCAGTGAGCTGCTTTGGATACCAAGATAACGGTCTTTTATTGAGAGCATAAATAAAAGCTTATATTGAGTCAATGCAAAACCTAGTGGGCCGTCACAAGATCAAAGCGATATTCATACTGATCATCGCTGGTGAGTCCATCTTTTTTTTGCCATTCGTCATACCAAGGCTCTTCAGGCCGACTGTATTAGCTTTCTTTGACATGACTAACTTTGAGTTGGGGAGCTATTTCTCTACTTATGGTTTTGTCGCTGTTGGAGCGTATCTTTTAGGAGGCCCATTGGCGGATCGATTTCCAGCTTCTAAGCTTATGAGTACTGCACTGGTCGCTACAGGCATTGGAGGGGTCGTGTTATTGTTGTTTCCGACAAAGCACACGTTATTTTACCTATACCCCTATTGGGGACTGACGACCATTTTGTTGTTTTGGGCCTCACTATTGAGGGCGACACGCATCGTCGGGGGAGCTGACCAGCAGGGCTTTATGTTTGGTCTGTTAGATGGTGGAAGAGGACTTTTTGCTGCGATAGTGGGCACGGTAGGCGTTTGGCTGTTCTCCGTATTTGTAGAAGGAGATATTAACACACTGACGGATATAGATAGAAACCAAGCGTTCCTCAAGATGATGATCTTCATTTCATCATTTGTTTTTATTGCAGCCTTATTGGTGTTTTTTGCGCTGCGGGAGTTTGATCATGCTGATGGTGCAGCACCCCGAGACAAGATTAATACCAAAGACATCATCAGCGTCGCTAAGATACCATCCGTCTGGCTGCAGTCAGTCATCATCATATGTGCTTACTGCGGCTATAAGATCACGGACGATTTCTCGCTATTAGCTCAGGATGTCTTAGGCTATAATGAAGTGCAAGCCGCTGGGATCAGTACTTTGACATTCTGGGTCAGACCATTCGCCGCCGTTAGTATTGGCTTGATGGCTGATCGAGTGGGGTCTTCGCGTATGCTAGTGATTTGCTTTATCATGATGATACTCGGTAGTGGGAGCATCGCCTTTTTTAGTGGTACTTCTGTCATTGCTGTGATTATCATCAGCTCCATTCTTTTGACGGCGATAGCTATCTACGCGATGAGGGGACTATACTTCGCAATCATGGAGGAGGCTCGGATACCTCTCTCATTTACCGGGACAGCAGTTGGGCTGGCTTCGATTATTGGTTACCTGCCTGACATCTTTATGGGGCCGATCATGGGCTTTCTGCTGGACAGATCGCCAGGATATGCTGGGCATCAGGATCTATTTCTGATGATGGTGGGTATATCGGTGATCGGATTAGTGGCATCTGTCACTTTCTATCGCCTGAATCGGAAGGAAGCTACAGCGTAATACTGGAGATGAATAGCTACTCATGTCTGAGTGCCAAAAAAAAGCGGAACTCTCTTGCAAGAATCCCGCTTAAGGGTGGAAGACGGGATTCGAACCCGCGACCCTCGGTACCACAAACCGATGCTCTAACCAGCTGAGCTACAACCACCAAATTATATCACCATGCCGCTCTTCTGCGACTTTTATTTTCTCACTGAACCGCAAATGTAGAATTCTTTATGAAAAGAATCATGAGTGAATCCTAAAATTTGCAAAATTCTGATCCGATCGTCTTAGCCTAGTGGATCAGCTTTGAGCGTAAATGTGCGTTTCACAGGATTTAGTGGAGTATTGACCACATTGCCGTCAGCATCAATCAGCGTCAGCTCTATGGTGTTTTCTCCCATAGGTAGGCCATTCAGATAGTAGGGCTGCCACTTATCTATGATGGTCTCTGTACCGTTGATATTAGCTTTTACTTTATAGCCATTAGCTGAGATATCTACGTTTTTGAGGAAAAAATCAAGCATTAGATTTTTTGTGTCGTTTCCTACGTATGTCCCTTTAGGTCTGCTATAGAACAACATCGGCTCTTTAATAGTCTCAGTCTTCGTAATGCTTTTGTCCTTCACGAGTACTTTAAGCGCGACATTGGCACCATTCGTCTTGATACTCTCATGGTATGATCTGGATAAGAAAGCTAAGAGATGGTGTTCTCCATCCGCTACGTCGTGTTCGAACTGTCTGACATATTTTGCAGCATAAGGAGCATTATCAACAATTAGGTGGATGTGCTGACCTTTGCCCGAGTTAGCACACATTTTAGCTTCTGAGTCAGTGGTTCGTTCGCCCAGCTTGTAGGTATCACCACTGATTCCAAAGGTAAATGTGCCATTGGTGTAATTGATTGAAGAGATAGCTGCATCAGGGAATGGTTTAGAATCAGTGAATGCACTCATGGTGATCCCATTACCGAGATCCTTACCGCCTTTTACGATGGTCGTAGCTACTTCTTTAGTATCTTTTACTTGAGCCGCTGGTGTATCACCTTCCTTGCAGGAGATCATTGCCAAAGTGCTAAGTAGAAGGAATAATAATATTCGTATCATATTTATCAGGAATTAATTAGAAGTGAAAGATAAACAAAACAAGCTCCTTATTATGTGCCAGGGCTTTTGTTTTTGACTTATACGCTGTGTCAATTACATTTGCTCGCTGACACCATACAATTCATTGACGAATGATCCATATCCATCAACTGTCGCTGTATCGATACGATCGGGAAGTGCTATCCGAGATCAGCTGTAGCATCGAGAGGGGCCAACATTCAATTATCACGGGAGCTAACGGTGTTGGGAAGACCAGCCTATTAGACGCATTACTGGGTAAGCTACCAGCTCGAAGAGGCCGCATCGAATTCTTGGTGCAGCTGAAGCTAGGAGAATCCATCTTTGACTGGAAGAGGAAGCAAATCAAAGCAGTCAGCTTCACAGATACCCACCGCGAGTTCTTGCAAAAAGAACGATACTACCAGCAGCGGTTTCATGCGTTTGATGCTGATGGGCTGACCGTAGAAGCCTACCTAAAGTCTATAGGCTATGATGCAAGATCAGAGGCACATCAACAGCTGGTGGAGGACACTGGTCTTAGCTCATTATTACCCGTCAGTCGGGTAAAACTATCCAGTGGGCAGACACGCATTTTATTGATCACGGCGGCCTTGCTCAGCCGCCCTCAGTTGTTATTATTGGATAATCCTTACGTGGGACTCGATGAGTCGAATCGCCAGCTGCTGAATCGTCTGTTAGATAATCTCGCTCAGAAAGAAGATATCACCTTGATCTTAGCGGGATTTTATACCCAGCTTCCGGATTGTGTGAAGACGGAGATTCGACTGACCAAGTCTTCAACCGCCATAGTCAGGCCAAATATAGAAACCACAGTACCATTCTCACCGAGTAGCACTGTGATTGATCAGCGTATCGTTGATCATTTCGCGAGAACCAGTCATTGGCCTTCATTCAAGGTCTGCCTATCACTGGATCAAGTATCTATAGGCTATCCAGATAAGCAGATTTTACAAGATCTGAGCCTACATATTATTAAGGGTGAGAAATGGGCAGTGCACGGGCCGAATGGTGCAGGTAAGTCCTCGCTGATTGGATTGATCTCCGCTGATCACCCACAAGCCTACCAGAATCAGATCATCCTCTTTGATGAGCTAAGAGGAGCCGTGCAGAATATTTGGGACATCAAAGAGAAGATCGGCTTCCTCTCATCAGAACTACACGCTTACTTTCATGATCCTGAATGGACTTGCTACGATATCGTCCGGCAAGGCTACTACGTCACCATCTACAATCGCCTATCACTTTCTCTTCAGCAGGAAGAAATCATTGGTTTGATGTTTGAGTATTTTGAACAGGTAGATATCAGGGACCGCCGATTCAATCAATGTTCTACGGGAGAGCAACGCATTGTACTTTTGATGCGCGCCATCATCAAAAATCCTCCCTTGCTACTACTGGACGAGCCATTTCAGTGCCTTGACCTAGAGCTGGCTACCAAAGCCAAGCGGCTCATAGAGAGAGTGCTGACTTCGGAGCACAGCCTGATATTCATATCCCACTATCTGCACGAGATACCGCGGACAATAAGCCATCAGTATGACCTACTCCCGCCACCATGACAGGACAAATATCTAAGTTATGAGTATTAATTGATCACGCTAAAAGGTAAGAAAATGGCCAAAAATAGCTTTGACACTAAGTCTATCTCTGGCTAAAACTTGAGTTCCAATCTGATTCTAATAAAAAGCGCCCTTTATTTTGAAAACATTGAATATCGGTATACATTTGCACTCCGCTGGAAGAGTGGCAGAGCTGGTTTAATGCACCGGTCTTGAAAACCGACGTACCTTAACGGGTACCGGGGGTTCGAATCCCTCCTCTTCCGCTTTAAAGACTTGCCCCAACAGGCAGGTCTTTTTTCGTTTACGATGCACCTGGAGCTCATCTTAGATTCATAAATGCCAGCTTATCAGCTGATCGGTACTTAATTGAGAGCCAGCTTTTAGGTCATTCGAATATTAGCTCTAATAGCCGTACCTTAGAATTACATGCAGGCATTATTATCAAGAGCTGAGTTGTTTCGGGAGCGTATCGCCATTCTTTCAGAGGGGAGTCGCTATACCTATAGTCAGCTGATCGACCAGTCGGCTATGGTAGCCGCTCATCTCTTAGAGGGACAGCGAGATTTGCACGAATCACGTATTGCTTTTTTGATCGATCCATCCTTCGCGTATACCGCGGTCCAGTGGGGCATATGGCAAGCAGGGGGCATTGCTGTACCCTTGTGTGTATTGCATCCCCTCGATTCGATCAGGTACGTACTGCAGGATGCGGAGATCGGACAGGTCGTCGTCAGTCAGGCACATCTCGCTTTTCTATCGCCAGTGCTTGATGAATTAGGGATCAGAGTTTTGGAGTACGAATCATTAGATGCGACAATACAAATAGCGGATGCAGCTCCAATAGAGGAGAATCGAAAGGCCATGATTCTCTACACCAGCGGTACAACCAGTTCGCCCAAAGGTGTCGTGACGACTCATGGTACGATACGCTTTCAGATCAAGAGCTTGGTGGACGTATGGGGGTGGTCTGAGGATGATCACATCCTGAATATCTTGCCCCTGCATCACGTACATGGCATCATCAATGTGATGAGCTGTGCGCTCTGGTCAGGAGCATGCTGCGAGTTTTTGCCAAAGTTTGATGTGCAGCAGGTCTGGGATGTTTTTCGGACGGAGCGCCTCAGCCTCTTCATGGCTGTACCCACTATTTATTATAAGCTGATCCAGTACTGGCAGTCACAGCCAGTGGCTGTACAGCAGGCTATGTCAGCATCATGCCAATCGTTCAGACTGATGGTTTCAGGTTCAGCAGCCCTTCCTGTTCCCGTATTAGAGCAATGGGAACAAATCTCTGGTCAGCGTCTCTTGGAAAGGTATGGTATGACAGAGGTCGGAATGGCATTGTCTAACCCATATCAAGCCGAACGCCGTCCAGGTCATGTCGGTCAGCCACTTCCTGGTGTACAGATCAGATTAGCTGATTCTTTCGATCAGGAGTTAGCATCAGGAGAGCAGGGAGAGATTCAGATCAAAGGGCCAAATGTGTTTTTGGAGTATTGGAATAAACCAGATGCCACCCAGTCTTCATTCACTGCAGATGGATGGTTTCGGTCAGGCGATATAGCAGTTGTCAGCGATGGCTACTACCAGATTCTGGGTCGCAGTTCGATAGATATCATAAAGTCTGGAGGCTACAAAGTCTCTGCCCTGGAGATCGAGTCAGTACTGCTGTCCCATCCTGATGTCCTGCAGGCTGGAGTCCTGGGAGTACCGGATGATGAATGGGGAGAACTCATCGTCGCCGCTCTGGTGTCGAGAACAAAGCAGCCTGATCTTAAAAGCATAGAACGATTAGTCTCTGAAAAGCTCCCATCGTACAAGAAGCCCAGACGCTATCTCATGGTCGATGACTTACCAAAGAATACCATCGGTAAGGTGACGAAGCATAAATTAAAATCACTTTTCATACTAGATCAGTAGCGATGGATTTTCTCACGAGTGTGCCTTATTGGGGGATTTTAGTATTGGTCATCATTAATGCGATTGTGGTCTACAATATGGATATATCGATTGATCAAGAAGATGAAGGATGATGGAGTATCTATCTGAACACGGTTTTGTCATCTTTTTAATTGCGGTCTACATCATCTTCTGTCTGGGGATCGGCTGGTACTTTAAGTCGAAGGCAGGGCTAGGCGTGAGGGAGTATTATATTGCTAAGCGTGAGATTCCGGGCTGGGTGATTTCTTTGGCTTTTTTCTCTACATCTGCGAGTACTAATACCTACATCGGCATGTCGGGGAAGTCATTTCAATATGGGCTTTCTTGGGCTTGGGTGGGATTGATTTGGGCTGTCTTCTGCATCATCGCCTGGATCGTATTGGGGCCGAGGATGCGCAATCAGTCAGCTCTCTTAGACGCCTATACCGTACCTGACTATTTTCAGCTGCGCTATCAGAGCCAGCTATCCAAAATTATCAGAATTATATCTGCTATAACCATCCTGTTTGCGACGATCTTTTACATGGTAGGCATTGCGAAGGGCTGCGCCCACGTGATGGAGTCAGTCCTGGATATACCTTATGCCTGGGGGGCATTTCTCATCCTTTTTATTACTTGTACCTATACCGTATGGGGCGGCATGTACAGTGTGCTTTGGACAGATGCTGTGCAAGGGATCATCATGTTTGCCGTAGCCATCATCATGGTCTCCCTTCCCTTCATCTATATGGGTGGAGTGGATGAGTTAATGAGTAACGTGAGTATGACGGAGCATCTGTCAGCAGACGGTCAGCCCATGGGAAATGGCTTGGTGGTCTTTGGCAGCTTGGTCTCTTTCCTATATATTTTGGGCATTGGGATGTCCATCGGAATGAAGCAGATCGCTGATCCCAAGTCACTGATCAGATTCTATTCTGTGGACAATGCCAAAAGCATGAAGTTTGCCATGATCTGGACACCCGTATTTCTGGGCGTATCGCTCATCTGTGTGATGGGGCTGGGTGCATTAGTGCATGGCATGGCATCAGAGGAAGAAGCCAGCTACCTCATCAATCACACCGATGAAGTCATTGGATTCATGCTAAATAAAATGGACAGCCAACTGATCAGCGGGATATGTGTCGCTGGACTCTTTGCAGCTGGTATGTCTTCTCTGGCTTCGGTCATTCTGATTGTCGGGACTGCCTTTGTCAAAGATGTCTGGCATACCTGGAAACCTCTTCCAGAGCGTCGCATGATCAAGTATACGAAGTGGACCATGTTAGTCTATTGTTTGCTCGTATTTGTCATTGCATTGTATCCGCCTGCTGGGATAGTGGAGCTTACCGCCTTCGCAGGGGCAGTGTATGCTGCCAGTTTTTTCCCAACCATTTTTGGTGGGCTATATCTACGATGGGGCACTGATGTCGCAGCTCTCAGCTCTATGGTGTTTGGCATGTTAGGCACGATTACCTGGAGGTTTGGATTCAGATTGCGAGTGGAGGCTCTGAAAGACATTCATGAGATTATTCCAGCTTTTATATTATCCTGTCTTATCTATGTCATCGTCAGTAGGTGTACGAAGCACAGGATGCCAGATGAAGCCCATCTCAAGCTGCTTTTTAAATCCTGAGCAGGTTTACTTTTTGTTATTTATCAGTAGAACTGATTGATGGCTAGGCTTCCGACTCCAGTAGCTTCACTAATTCATTAAGCTTCATCATGCATTCGATGGGTGTCATACTGTTAATGTCCACTCGCTTGATCATTTCTTTGAGCTTGCCCATGGTAGGATCACTCACTTCGAAGATGCTCAGCTGCAGATTCTCGGTCGGCTGAGGCACTTGCCTGATCTGATCGCTGATGGATTCTTGGTCGATTGATTTTGATTCCAGTTGTTTGAGTATTTCATTCGCTCTGGATACGATGGATTTGGGCATACCGGCCATCTGGGCTACGTGAATACCGAAGCTGTGATGGCTACCACCTTCGACTAATTTACGGAGGAAGATCACCTTATTGCCTAGTTCTTTGGTGGAGACATTATAGTTTCTGATGCGGGAGTGAGAGTGGGCCAGTTCGTTTAGCTCATGGTAGTGCGTGGCGAATAGGGTCTTGGGGTGCGCCGTCACATTGTCATGCAGGTATTCTGCCAGCGACCAGGCTATGGAGATACCATCATAGGTACTCGTCCCTCTGCCGATCTCGTCTAGCAAAATGAGGCTACGCTCAGAGATGTTGTTGATGATGCTGGCGGTCTCATTCATCTCTACCATAAAGGTCGACTCGCCACTGGAGATATTATCTGATGCACCCACACGTGTGAAAAGTTTGTCTATGTAGCCGATGCTGGCTGATTGAGCTGGCACGTAGGAGCCCATCTGAGCCATTAGTGTGATCAGCGCCGTCTGTCGGAGGATGGCTGACTTACCTGACATGTTAGGCCCTGTGATCATGATGATCTGCTGGCCTTCAGTATCCAAGAAGACATCGTTGGGGATGTAGTCATCCTCAATGCTGAGCTGGGTCTCAATGACGGGGTGCCTCCCTTCTTTGATGTCGATGATCAGGCTTTCATTCACTTCTGGCTTGCAGTATTGCTTTTCTCTGGCTAATGCGGCAAAACCCCTCAGGCAGTCTAGCTTGGATAATACCTGGGCATTGGACTGCAGCGGGATGATGTATTCGTAGATGTCTTCGATGAGTGCATGATACAGACGCTCTTCTATGACCTGGATCTTTTCTTCTGCGCCGAGTATTTTGGATTCCAGCTGCTTCAGTTCATCCGTGATGTAGCGCTCGGCACTGGTGAGAGTCTGCTTTCTGACCCAGTTATCAGGGATTAGCCCTTGGTTTTTATATTTATTCGTGACTTCCAGGTAGTAGCCGAAGACATTGTTAAATCCAATTTTCAGGTTGGTGATGCCTGTTTTTTCGGCTTCCGTGGCTTGTATTTCGATTAAGATTTCTTTACTGTTCTTGATGGTATTACGCAGGTCATCTAGTTCTTCGTCCATTCCATCTGCGATCACATTACCCTTGATCAGTAGGGTAGGCGGCTCCTCCACCAGTGTCTTACTGATCGTCTCCTTCAGCTTTTCACAGAGAGAGATTTGATCCGCGAATTGCTGCAGCGTATCTGAATTGGATTCCGTAAGTAAAGCGTGGATCGGCTCTGTGGCGATAATCGATTTGAGCAATTGTTTGACCTCTCTGGGATTGATCCTCGCCAGTGCTACTTTGGAGATGAGTCTTTCTAAATCACCTATTTCTTTTAGCTTGCCCGCGATCAGCTGCTCTGAGTCAATGTCCTGGTAGAAATACTCTACCACATTTAGCCGCTTTTGGATGGCGTGGACTTGCTTCAGCGGGAGTACCACCCACTGCTTGAGCCGTCTAGCGCCCATGGGAGATATGGTCTGGTCTATCACATCGATCAGCGAGATGCCCGTCTCATGATTGCTCCGGATTAATTCTAAATTCCGAATGGTGAAGCGATCCAGCCAGACGAAGGTGTCATCCTGCAGCCTCGTGATCTTGTTGATGTGGGCATTGGATTCTTTTTCTGTGGATTTGATGTAGTGCAGACAGGCACCGGCCGCGATCTGCGCTTCTGGCATATGAGCGATGCCGAAGCCTTTTAGATTCGCTACATTAAATTGCTCCTGTAGCAGCTGCTGAGCATGGTCCAGGGTATAGACCCATTCTGGCAGCGTGTAGAAATAGTAGCTATCCGCATATTGTGCTTCGAAGTCACTCTTGTAGCTCTTAGAGAAGATGATCTCTGTGGGAGAAAAGCTTTGGATGATCTTGTCCAGATGCGCCGTCTGGACTTCTGTCACGATGAATTCTCCGGTAGATATGTCTAAGAGCGCGACACCGATCTTACCAGACTTCGTGTAGTGGACGGAGGCCAGGTAGTTATTTGATTTATGATCTAAGAGATTGTCATCCAGCGTGAGCCCTGGGGTGACGATATCGGTCACACCACGCTTTACAATCTTCTTTTCTTTAGAAGGTTTTTCTAATTGCTCACAGACGGCAACGCGGTATCCAGCTTTGACCAGCTTCGGTAAGTAGACGTCTTTAGAATGATAAGGGAAGCCTGCTAGAGGAACATCTGAACCTCCATTATTTCGACTGGTCAAAACGATACCCAGCACATTAGCCGCGACCTCAGCATCTTCTCCAAAGGTCTCGTAGAAATCACCCACCCTGAATAATAATATCGCATCTGGATGCTTTGCTTTGAGCGCAAAGTACTGTTGCATCAAGGGCGTAATCTTATTTTTCTTCGCTGTTTTGGCCGCGCTTTTCTTCAATTTTCTTCTCCGTTAGTCAGCCAATAAAGGTATGATATCTTTTTTGATATGTAGAATGTAGGGGTTATTGAGTTGAGAGATATGAGTTACGAGCTATGAGTTATGAGT